>CAXTCL010000170.1:0-8272 GCA_964242035.1 uncultured Acetobacteraceae bacterium
GACCGTGGCCGTCGCAATGTGCGGCGTCAGAACCACGTTATCCAGGCCGAGATAAATTTCAGGCACGTCAGGCTCGCGCGGGAATACGTCCAACCCGGCGGCAGCGATGTGCCCGCTTTTTAGGGCTGCCGCGAGCGCTGCGTCATCCACCAGCGTGCCGCGCGCGGTGTTAACCACGATGGCGTGCCGGGGCAGGGCGGCCAGGCGGGCTGCGTTCAGCCAGCCCTCGGTTTGCGGGCCGCCCGGGGCAAGCAGGCACAGCACCTGGCTGGCCGCGAGGAAGGACGCATCGTCATCATGATATGTCGCACCGTGCTCCAGCGCCGGATCCAGCCGGCGCCGGTTGCGGTAGTGCACCTCCATGCCGAACCCGCCGGCGGCGATGCGCCCCAGCGCCTGCCCGATACGGCCCATGCCGAAGATGCCCAGCCGTTTGCCGGAGACATCGGTGCCCAGATATTCCGCCGGCCGCCAGCCACGCCATCCGCCGGCGCGCACCAGCCGCTCGGCGGCCCCCATGCGGCGGGCGGCGGCCAGGATCAGCGCCATGGTGAACTCCGCCGTCGCCTGGGAGAGCACGCCGGGCGTGTTCACGACGGTGATGCCGCGCGCCCGGGCAGCTGCCACGTCGATATGCTCGATGCCGACGCTGAAGGTGCCGAGCGCGCGTATGTCCGGCCCCAACGCGCCGATCACCGCGGCGTCAAACCTGTAGCCGGGGATGCAGATCACGGCCTGCGCCCCCTGTGAGCTCGCGGCCAGCCAGTCCCGCCAGGCAAGCTGCCCAGGCATGCGCACATCGTATGCGGCTTCGGCCCGTGCCATGACGGCTTCGGGCAAAAGATGGGTCAAAAGCAGCGTCGGCCTGGTGCTGGAAATGGGCAAGCTGAACTATCCTGGAACCAAAGAAGCCAGTTCTATCGGGCCTTTTTGCAAATAGGTCGATACGATGCAGCGGATTGTTTCGCACGCGCCAGCAGCACCATGCGGAAATCACGCCTTGGTGAGCCAGGCCCAATCGTTAACAGGGCCGGTTCTTCTACTGTGTCAGTTGAGCCACAGGAACGCGGCAGCCGTTGGAACCACGGTGGCTTCTCGCAATCCCCCGCCGTAGATGCAGCGTTGTCGTCCCCGGAAGCCATGTTGGGCCAGACGCGCACACATGGGCCAGAGACAGTGAAACAGGAGATACTCTTTATGAAGCTCAGGAATGCGCTTCTGGTTGCCACCATGTTCGCGGCCCCTGCCGTAGCATTCGCGCAGCCAGTCACCGGCCCGTACATCAGCCTCGGCGCCGGCGGAAACTACATCCAGGACCAGAACCTCAGCAACGTGAACATCCCCGGTGTGGGGCTGAACAGCTACGGCACGTCCAACAACGGCCACATCCGTGTGGACGCCAACGTTCTGGGCTCCGCCGCCATCGGCTACGGCCTCGGCAACGGCTTCCGCATCGAGCTGCAGGGCGACTACAGCAAGAACACGCTGACCAGCCTCGATAGCCTGAACGCCGGCGGCCGCGAGGAACAGTACAAGGGCTTCGTCAACGTCCTTTACGATTTCGACCTGTCGCCCTTCGGGCTGCCGCTGGCCCCGTATGTCGGCCTCGGCGCCGGCTATGACCAGGTGCACTTCCAGAACGGCCGTGCGTCCGGCTATGTGAGCGACCCCACGTCGGCCACCGGTGTGGACACCGTGTTCATCCGCACCACCAACACGCAGGGCAACTTCGCCGCCCAGGGCATCCTCGGCGTCGCCTACAACGTCAGTGCCATCCCCGGCTTGGCGCTGACCCTCGAAGGCCGCGTGAGCGCGCTTCCCGAGACGCAGGACTACCACGGCCAGTTCTTCGCCCCGAACGTCGCGACCCGGGTGAACTTCCGCACCGACTACACCCTCAACTACGAGGGCGTCGCCGGTATCCGCTACGCGCTGTTCAGCCCGCCGCCGCCGATCCAGCAGAAGGCGGCCGAGCAGGTCCAGTCGACCCCGCCGGTAACGCAGGCCCGCACCTACCTCGTCTTCTTCGACTGGGACCGTGCTGACCTCACCGCCCGCGCCCGCCAGATCGTCGCCGAAGCCGCCTCCGCCTCGACCCACGTCCAGACGACGCAGATCGAAGTCAACGGCTACACGGACCTTTCCGGCACCGCGGCCTACAACCAGCGCCTGTCCGTTCGCCGCGCCCAGAGCGTGGAATCCGAACTGGTGCGTGATGGCGTGAACCGCAGCGAAATCAGCATCCACGGCTTCGGCGAGAGCAACCCGCTCGTGCAGACCGCCGCCGGGGTGCGCGAGCCGCAGAACCGCCGCGTGGAAATCATCCTCAAGTAAGTCGAGGACGATCTAGCCGCAGAGAGAGAGAGGGGGGAGGGCCATTGGTCCTCCCCTTTTTTCGTGTACAAAGCAGTAAGGAAGCAGTTCTTTTTTGAAAAAAGAACCAAAAAACTTTCGCTCCCTGTCGGCGGCTGACGACACGCGGCGCGACAGCGGACCAAAAGTTTTTTGCTTCTTTTTTCAAAAAAGAAGGCCTTCCTTTCTTAGGAGATCCACTATGACCCGCCGCTTCCTGCTCTGCACCGCCGCCCTGGCCTGCGCCATCCTGCAGCACGCGGCCGCCCAGCCGGTCACCGGCCCGTATGTCAGCCTGGGCGGCGGCGGCAACATCGTGCAGGACGAGACGCTGCGCCTGAACCCGGCCTTCCCCGCTGGCAAGCTGCGCTTCGACACAGGCGGTGCCGCCGGCGTGGGCGCCGTGGGCTACGGCTTCGGCAACGGCTTCCGCGTGGAGGTGGAAGGCGATTGGCGCTACAACGGCCTGCGCCAGTTTCTGGAGACGCCGTTCCCCACGCGCTCGGGCGGCGAGCAGCAGAATTACGGCGGCATGGTGAACGCCATGTTCGACATGGATATCGGCAGCCCCTACGTCTATCCATATTTCGGCGCCGGCGTCGGCTACAGCTTCGCCCGCTGGGACCACATACAGGTGGTGGGCACCAACACGCCTTACGATTTCCGGGCGGACGGCACCTCGGGCAACTTCGCCTATCAGGGGATCTTTGGCCTGTCTTTCCCGGTGGCCTTCGTGCCCGGCCTGTCGCTGACGGCCGAGTACCGCTTTTTCAGCGTGCTGGGGAACAACCAGTTCAACGGCGCGGAGATCGGCGACCGCGGCCCATTCGGCCCCCGGCCGCTCGCCATCTCCCGCGGCAATGCCGACATCACTACCGACTACAACCACACAGCGATGCTAGGCCTGCGCTACGCCCTGTTCACGCCGCGCCCGGCGGCCGCGCAGAAGCAGGCCGAACAGCAGGTGAGCAGCCCGCCGGTCACCGAAAGCCGGACCTACCTGGTGTTCTTCGACTGGGACCGGGCTGATCTCACAGCGCGCGCCCGACAGATCGTGGCCGAGGCGGCACAGGCCTCCACGCACGTGCAGACAACCCAGATACAGGTGAACGGCTACACGGACCTGTCAGGCACCGCCGCGTACAACCAACGCCTGTCGGTGCGGCGCGCACAGAGCGTGGAAGCCGAGCTGGTGCGCGACGGGGTGAGCCGTGGCGCAATCAGCATCCATGGTTATGGAGAGACGAACCCGCTGGTGCAGACGGCGAAGGGTGTGCGGGAGCCGCAGAATCGGCGGGTGGAGATCATTCTCAAGTAAGGCAAGGAAGGCCTTCTTTTCTGAAGAAAAGAAGCAAAAGACTTTTGTTCCCCGCCTGCATGTACGGCGCGTTCCGTTTCTGCCGACAGCGTTCTCGCAGAAACGAAAAAAGCCTTCTTGCAGCCGCAGGAGCAAAAGTTTTTTGCTTCTTTTTTTCAAAAAAGAAGGCCTTTCTTCCTTTCTCCCCGGCTAGTGTAAACTCGACCGAGTAGCTCCAGGCGATACATGTCCGACAGTTTTCAGGCGTCACGCGGCTTCTGGGGATTGTTCCGGCGCCCGGTCCGCGAGGACGTGGCGGCGTCACCGGAGCCGGCGGCATTCCAGGCGCTGTTCGGCGCCAAAGGTCAGCCCGCTGAAGCTCTGGCGCCCACGCCTGTCCCTCTGCCTGAGGTCAGGCAGCCGCCGCCCGCGGTTGCCGCGCCCGAGGAGGTCTCCCCTGCGCCGCCGCAGGGACCCGTCAGGATCTCGGCTTCGGCATTCACCGTGCCGGCGGACCTGACCCGCACGCCACCCCAGCCGGTTCGGGTGCTCGCCATCGGTGCGTGCTTCCTCAACGAATTGCTGTGGTCGCTGCCAGACGGGATGCAGCGCGATTTCGTCCTGGCTGGCGAGATCATGCGCTTTCCTGCCGAGCCGCCCGGCGACATGGCCGCCTACGACTACCAGATCATCCAGATCCCGTTGCGGGTCATCATCCGCGACACCGCCTTCAACAACTTCGCCTACGATGACAGGCAATCCTACGCCGAGGTTTTCGCGGCGTCGCGCAAGGCCGTGCGCCAGCATCTCGAATGCCGGCTGAGGTGGAACGTCAGCCACGGTACGTTGACGTTCGTGATGAACTTCCCGGAGCCGCAATTCAACGCGATGGGACGGTTCCATCCGCGTTTCGATCTGCGCAACATCGGCTATTTCGTCAGCAGGCTGAACGAAGAGCTTGAGACGATCTGCCAGGAGTATAGCAACGTTCATGTCCTGGACATCGACAAGCTGGCCGCCTCGTTTGGCCGCCGTTACGTGCAGGATGACAGCATCACCACTTTCAACCACGGCTCCTGCCTGGCGCCCGGCATACATGTGGGCGGCAGGATAGAGGACCCGGGACTGGTGGGCGACACGTATGAGCTCTCGCCCGGCGCCGATTTCAGGCTGGCTTTCCTCGACGAGCTGCACGCGATGTACCGCACCGTGCACCAGACGGATAGCGTGAAGCTCGTCGTCGTCGATCTCGACGACACGTTGTGGAACGGCGTGGCCGGTGACACCGAGGCAATCGGGATGCACATGATCGAAGGGTGGCCGATAGGCTTCATCGAAGCCCTCCACACCGTTCGCAAGCGCGGGATGTTGCTGGCCATAATAAGCAAGAATGACGAGGCGCATATCAGGTCCGTCTGGAAGAAGATATTCGGGGCCTACCTGAAGCTCGACGATTTCGCTGCCATACGAATCAACTGGCGGCCAAAGGTCGAGAACATGCGCGACATACTCAAGAGCGTGAACCTGTTGCCCCGCAACGTGGTTTTCGTCGACGACAATCCTGTGGAGCGTGCACAGATGGAAGGCGCCTTTCCGGACATGCGCCTGCTCGGCAGCAATCCTTTCGTGTTGCGGCGCATCCTCCTGCTTGCACCGGAAATGCAGGTCACGCAGATTACCACCGAGTCCGCCAACCGGACGGCGATGATTCAGTCGCAGACGGCAAGGGAGGAGGAAACGGCGGTCCTGACGCCGGAGGAGTTTGCGCGGCAGCAGAACGTGCAGGTGGGGATCTTCACCGTTCCCAGCGCATCACATCCGAAGTTTCCGCGCGCGCTGGAGCTGATCAACAAGACCAATCAGTTCAACACGACTGGCCGTCGCTGGACGCAGGCGGAATTGGAGGCTTTCCTGACGGACGGCGGCAGCCTGGCCGCCTACGAAGTGGAAGACCGCTACACGCCTTACGGGCTGGTGGGCGTGGTCGTCCTGCACGGCCATAACATCCTGCAATGGGTCATGTCCTGTCGCGTGATCGGCATGGGCGTCGAACAATCCGTGATGCATGCGCTGGTGACGGCATTACGCAGCGTAGGCGCACAGGCGATACGTGCCGAACTTGCAGCCACGAGCGTCAACCAGCCCTGCCAGCGCCTGTTTGCCGATGCGGGGTTCGAGGAGGCGGGTGGCACCTGGCTGCTCGCGGCAACACGGGCGCCGGCTATGGCTCCGTTCGTGACAGTCCGAACGGATTAGAAAGCAAGCGGTCCTTTTTGAAAAAAAGGACCAAAAAACTTTTGGTTCCTGTCGGCGGCTGCTGAAACAGTCGCCGACAGGGAGCAAAAGTTTTTTGCTTCTTTTTTTCAAAAAAGAAGGCCTTTCTTGCCTCGACTTCAGGCAGGCTTAGCCTTCGAGCTCGCGTGCCGAATCTTACGAGACCCGGCCCCGACCGGCGACGCACCCTTGCAGGTTTCGAACGTGATCGGCTGCACGATCGCCTTGGCGTTCGTGAAGTCGTGCAGCTCGGAGGAATCGTGCAGGCTCATCACCTCGTCGAACATCACCTCCAGGTTCTCGCAGTAGGCGGTGCCGGCCTTCAGCCCGTCCTTCTCCTGCTCGTCGGCCAGGTTGGTGATGTAGGCGTCATACTGCGTCTGGCCCTGGCGGCCGTAGGAGCGCTTGAAATACGTGGCAAGCCCTGCCTCTGCGCTGGCCACTTGCGGCTTATAGCGCGACATGAATTCGTTGTACTTGTCCTGCTTCTTGCAGGACAGCGCCGTGAGCATGAGCTGGCTCTTCAGCCCCTCGATGTCGAAGGCGGTTCGGTCCGCCTCGAACTCGCAGGCAGGGGCGCCCACGGCCACTCCCTTGCTGGACTTGGCATGCTTGGTGGCCGCCTGCAGGCACGGCGAAGCGAGCAGGCCGGCGGCGAGTAGGGTGGCGGTGAAAAGGCGCATGGGGAACTCCGGCAGTCGCGAGCTTGGTTGAACAGGCAGAGATAAATCGGGTGTAGGCGACGGACGCAACTGAAAATCGCTGGCTGTTGTGATCGGGTTACACTCCTGGGCTACTGGCCGGACGCGCCGCGCCACGCTATGGCGTTGCATCACGCGCCCACACAGCGGAGTCCTTACCTCGTGCAGCCACGTCTAGCCGTCCCCACCCTCGCTTCCGGCACGCTGGCCTTCGCCCTGCTGCTTTCCGGGTGCGGAAAACCACCGGCGCCGGTGGCCGAAGCGCCTGCCGCACCATTGCCTCTGCACCGCGGCCCGCCGCCGGCGGCCCTGTGCACCGTCACCCCCTTTCACGCGACGGAAGGCGGCACCACCGCCGTCAACATGACCATCAGCAACGATGGCGGCTACTGCGCCGCCACCCTGACCGCCGGCAACGGGCAGCCCTACGACGCGCCGCTGGTGCCCGCCCGGCCGCTGCACGGCGACGAGACCGTGGTGCGCTACAACGGCAAGACCAGCGTGGAGTACTCCGCCACACCTGGTTATGTCGGGCCGGACAGCTTCACGGCGCGTCTGATCCTGCGGGGGCAGAGCGGATATACGACGTTGAACGTGACGGTGACTGTGCAGGGGGCTGCGAAGACCTCGTAGGATGGAAGAAAGCAGTTCTTTTTTGAAAAAAAGAACCAAAAAACTTTTGCTCCCTGCGCCGGCCCAGCAGCTTCGGTGTTTCCTGGAACGCCAGGCTGCATCAGATGCGGGGTAGTAAAAGTTTTTTGGTTCTTTTTTTCAAAAAAGAACTGCTTACTTGCTTGGTCTAATCCGAAAGCCTCGAGAAGACCGTGCGCATAGTCGTAGCCATGTCCGGCGGCGTGGACAGCAGCGTCGTCGCCGGCCTGCTGCACGAAGCCGGGCACGAAATCATCGGTATCACCCTGCAGCTCTACGACCACGGCGCGGCAGCGTCCCGCAAGGGCGCATGCTGTGCCGGGCAGGACATACACGACGCGCGCGACGTGGCCGACCGGCTCGGCATCCCGCATTACGTCATCGACGCCGAGGCCCGCTTCCGCGCCGCGGTGATCGACGATTTCGCTGGCGCCTATGCCGCGGGCGAGACGCCGGTACCCTGTGTGCGCTGCAACCAGGGGCCGAAATTCACCGACCTGCTCGGCATGGCGCGTGACCTGGGTGCCGAGGCGCTGGCCACCGGCCACTACGTGCGCCGCGTGGAGGGGCCGGCCGGCGCCGAGCTGCACAGGGCAGCCGACCCGCAGCGGGACCAGAGCTGGTTCCTGTTCGCCACCACGCGCGCGCAGTTGGAGTTTTGCCGCTTTCCGCTCGGCGACATGCCGGACAAGGCGGCCACGCGCGAGGTCGCGGCCCGGCTGGGCCTTGCAGTGGCCGACAAGCCGGACAGCCAGGACATCTGCTTCGTGCCCAATGGCAGTTACGCGGACCTGGTGGCGAAGCTCCGGCCGGAGGCAGCCGAGCCGGGCGACATCGTGACCGAGGACGGCAGCGTGCTTGGGCGCCACCAGGGCGTGGGTCGCTACACGGTCGGCCAGGCCAAGCGCCTGGGCGGGGTCAACGCCGGTGGCGAAGGCCGGGTGGTTGTCCGGCTTGAGCCAGGTGCCAAGCGCGTCGTCGTGGGGCCCCGGACGAC
>CAXTCL010000171.1:0-8240 GCA_964242035.1 uncultured Acetobacteraceae bacterium
ACCACCGCCTTACTCAACCGCGCCGCCGCCCGCGCCCGCGCCAGCTTGTCGCCCACCAGCTCCGGGAACACCCGGGCAAACTCCCCCTCATGCGGCGTCAGCACGCACGGCCCACGCACCGCCTCGAACAGCCGCCCGGAGCACCCCGTGAACACGCTCAGCGCATCGGCATCCAGCACCACCGCCCGCCCCGTCGCCAGCAGCGCCAGCGCATGCCCAAGCGTCGCCTCGCTCACGCCCGCACCAGGTCCCACCAGCATCGCTGTGATACGCGAATCCCCCAGCAATGCCGCCAGGTCCGCATCCTGCTCCAACGGCTGGACCATGATGCTCGTCAGCGCCGCCGCATACACCGGCCAGGCCCGGGCCGGCACCACCACGGACACCAGCCCGGCCCCCGCCCGCGCCGCCGCCCGGGCCGCCATGCGCGCAGCCCCCGTCATCACCCCGCCGCCGAGCACCAGCGCATGTCCGCGCGAGAACTTGTTCCCCGCCGCCGCCAGCCGAGGCATCCCCGCCCGCCACACCGCCGGCCCGTTCTCCCAGGCCGCCACCCCCAACGCCCCCAGCACCCCATCCTCGATCCCGATATCCGCCACCACCACTTTGCCGCACAGCCCGCGTCCTGGCATTAGCAGATGCCCAGGCTTCTTGCGGAAGAACGTCACCGTCAACGCGGCCCCAGCCGCCCCCAGATCCGCCCCGCTATCGCCGGCCACGCCGGACGGCACATCCACCGCCACCACCACCGCCGCGTGCGCTGCCTGCAGCACCGCACGCACTTCCTCATCCAGCGCGCGCGAAAGCCCCGCGCCAAACAGCGCGTCCACCACCAGCCCGGCTCCGTCCACCAAAGCCGGCGTCACCGCCTCCGTCCGCCCCCGCCAGGCCTCGCCATACCGCGCCGCCTCCTCCGACCCGCGCCCGATCTCCCCCAACACCCCCACCCGCACCGGCCACCCCGCCTCGGCAAGCACGCTGGCCACCACGAACCCGTCGCCGCCATTGTTCCCAGGCCCGCACAGCACCACGGTCGGGCAAGGCGCGTGCCGGCGCATGATCTCGGCGGCTACGGACTCGCCCGCTGTGGCCATCAGCAGGTCCGGCGCGATGCCGCTCAGGCGGTCGGCGTCTGCCATCTGCGCGCAGGTTAGCAGTTCGTGCATTTGGAAACTCCACAGGGAAGGAAGGCCTTCTTTTTTGAAAAAAAGAAGCAAAAAACTTTTGTCCTCCGCCTGCACCAAGGCATGTTTCTTCGTGCAGGCATGCGAGCTGGCAGCACCGGCGCGCGCCCATCATGCAGGCGCGGGACAAAAGTTTTTTGCTTCTTTTTTTTCAAAAAAGAAGGCCTTGCCTTCCTGTCCTTGCCTTAACTTGGCTCCCCCCCACACCAAGCCTACGCTACCGCCCGCCACTCCCAAAGGACCACGCCCAGTGACCGCACCAGCCCGGCGCACCCTGCCCCTCCTCGCCGGCCTCCTGCTGTGCTCCTCCGCCCTCGCCGCCCCGCCAGGCCCCTCCGGCGCCGTGCCGGACAACGTGCTCCGCGCCACGCTGGACAACGGCCTGCGCGTCGTCATCGTGCCGGACCACCTGGCCCCGGTCGTCACCACCGAGCTCAACTACCTCGCCGGCTCGAACGACGCCCCGACGGGCTTTCCCGGCACCGCGCACGCGCTGGAGCACATGATGTTCCGCGGTGCGAAGGACTTGGACCGCGACCAGCTCAGCGAACTCGGCGCGCTGCTCGGCGGCGACTACAACGCCGACACGACCGAGACTGTCACCCAGTATTTCTACACCGTGCCGGCCGCCAACCTGCCCGTCGCGCTGCACGTGGAAGCCCTGCGCATGCGCGGCCTGAACCTGGACCAGGCGGATTGGGACAAGGAGCGCGGCGCCATCGAGCAGGAGGTCAGCCGGGACCTCTCCTCGCCGATCTACACCTACCTCTCCCAGCTGCAATCCATACTGTTCGCCGGCACGCCCTACGAGCACGACGCGCTGGGCACCCGCCCGTCCTTCGATAAGACGGACGCCAAGCTGCTGCGCGGTTTCTACGATCACTGGTATGCGCCGAACAACGCCATACTCGTCGTCGCCGGGGACGTGGACCCGCCGGCCGCACTGGCCCAGGTCAAGCAGTATTTCGCCGCCATTCCGCGGCAGGATATCCCGCCGCACGCGCCCATCACGGTCAGCCCGGTGCTGCCGAAAGAGCTGTCGCTGCCGACGGACTTGCCGATCGGCCTGGTCACGCTGGCGTACCGCATGCCGGGCCTGACCGCGAAGGATTTCGCCACCGCCGACGTGCTCAGTGACGTGTTGGGCAGCGAACGCGGCGCGCTCTATGCCATGGTGCCTGCCGGCCACGCTTTGATCGCCGAGTTCGCCTTCCAGCCCAAGGCCGACGTGGGCTTCGGCCTGGCCGCCGCCGCCTTTCCCAAGGGCGGCGATCCGAAACCGGTGCTGGACGAGATGAAATCCATACTCGCCAACATCGCCAAGAACGGCGTGCCGCCGGACCTGGTCGCGGCCTCGCAGCGCCAGGAGATCGCCCAGCTCGCCTTCAAGAACGACAGCATCTCCGGCCTGGCGGAAAGCTGGTCGAACGCGCTCGCTTTCCGTCACGCGAACTCGCCTGACGACGTGGCCAGCGCCTACCAGGCCGTCACCGTCGCCGACGTGAACGCGCTGGCCGCCAGGTTGCTGGATCCCGCGCACGCGGTGACCGCGATACTCACGCCGCAGGATTCCGGCAAACCCGTGGCCGGCAAGGGCTTCGGCGGCGAGGAATCCTTCGGCGGCGCCCCCAGCAAACCCGTGACGCTTCCGCAATGGGCAAGCGAGGCGCTGGAGACTTTGCACCTGCCCGATCTCGGCGCGTCACCGCAGGTCGCAGTTCTGCCAAATGGCCTGAAGCTGATCGTGCTGCCGGAACATATCGGCCGCACCATCTCCGTGTTTGGCCAGGTTCGCCAGGTGACCGAGATAGAGGAGCCCAAGGGCCGCGACGGCGTCGCCGAGCTGACCGCCAAACTGTTCGATTACGGCACCAAGGTTCACAACCGCCTCGACTACCAGAAGGCACTGGACGACATCGCCGCGCAATCAAACGCCGGCAGCCGCTTCGCCCTGAAAGTGCTCACGCCCGAATTCGAACACGGCATGTCCCTGCTGGCGGAAGCCGAACTGCAACCGGCGTTCCCCGAACAGGATTTCACCATCGTCCGCCAGCAGACGGCGCAGACCCTGTCCGGCCTGCTGCACAGCCCGGACTACCTGTTCAAGCGCGCCATACAATCTGCCATCCTGCCGCCCACCGACCCCAGCCTGCGCCAGCCCACACCGGGCTCGGTCATGGGTCTGAAACTGGAAGACGTGCGCGCCTATTACGCAAACGCCTACCGTCCTGACCTCACCACCATCATCGTCGCCGGCGACACCACGCCGGACCAGGCCCGCCAGGTCGTCGAACGCACCTTCGGTGCCTGGCACGCGACCGGCCCGAAACCCGACATCGACCTGCCGCACGCCCCGCCCAGCAAACCTGCCGCAGAGCACGTGCCCGACAGCTCCAACCTGCAGGACAGCGTGACGCTTGCAGAAACTATAGACCTGTCCGTCACAAATCCGGACCGCTTCAACCTGATGGTCGGCAACACCATCCTGGGCAGCGGCTTCTCCTCCCGCCTGTACCGGGACCTGCGCGTGCGCACCGGTTACGTGTACAACGTGGAAAGCCAGCTCGACTGGACGCGCAGCCGCTCCATCTACAACGCCAGCTTCGGCGCCGACCCGGACAAGGTCGGCCGCGCCCGCGCCGCCCTCGTCGCCGACATCAAGGATTTGCAGAACAATGCCGTGGGTGATGTGGAACTGAACCGCGCCAAGGCGCAGCTGCTGCGCCGCCTGCCGATGCAAAGCGCCAGCGTGGATGGGCTGGCGGCGTTGGATTTGCGCCTGATCGACCTGAACATACCGATGAACACGCCGCAGATTGCCGCGCAGCATTTCTATGACGCGACTTCGGATCAGGTGAAGGCGGCGTTTGCCAAGTATCTTCGGCCGGATGATCTGGCGCAGGTGGTGAAGGGGCCGCAGGTTACGCAGTAGGTAAGGAAGCAAGGCGTTCTTTTTTGAAAAAAAGAAGCAAAAAACTTTTGTCCACCCGCATTCGCAATCTCCGTGTCTATCGGGAATTACGCGAACGCTGCAAAAGCGAGGAAACAAAAGTTTTCGCTTCCTTTTTTCAAAAAGAAGGCCTGCTCCTTTAGCTTGCCGCGTTCAGGTCGGATGTGGCAAAGTCGTTATCCTTGGACAACAGGGGCGCGGACAGGGATTTTGCCAGTGCGTAGGCGGCACAGTCGCCCATGTTCAGTCCGGCGGGGTGGCGGCCTTTGCCGAATTGCAGGAACGCCTGTCTTGCTGCCTCGGGCAGGTCCGCATCCAGCGCGACAATCTGGATGCCGGCTTGCACAATCAGCTTTTCCAACTTGGTCCAGTAGGCAGCCCCGCCCGTTCGGCCTGCCAGCACCATGCTGTTCTCCAGCAGGCTCATCGCCGAAAGTGCACAATGGTCCGACCCGGCTATGACACGAAGGAGATCGTCTGCTTCCGCCTCACGCCGCAGGATCGCGACCAGCGCCGAACTGTCGATGACGATCAGCCGGGCACGCCGTCCTCATCGTAAAAGTCGGCTTCGGTCAGCTTCTCGTGCGTCTTCAACCGTTCGGCGCTTGAGAGGCTGATGCTGCGCAGTTCCTCGAACAACGCCTCAGGACGCCCTGGCACCCGACGGCTTACGCCATTCTGGATGAACTCCGCGCCAGCCCGTTCCAGCGCCCGCCTGACCTCGGCAAACGTTGCCGGCGCTACCCGTCCTTGACCCTCGACCGCTTCGATCCGACGGATGGTCACTGCGGAGACTGCCGCCCGGCGTGCCAATTCCCCTGCTCCAGTTGGAGCAAGGCCTGCGCCGCGCGAAGCTGATCCGGCGTTACTCGCATGAGCGATAAATATCACCAAGAACGATATCGTCCAAGCTAAACCGCACGCCTCCCGCCAAATGGCAGCCCCGCCTCATACGTGCTTCCCTTTGGCGTCAAAGAAGCCTTCTCCTCCAGGCAAGCCGCCACCCAAAAGGTCCCGAACACCCCATGGACGAAGACTTTCGCCAAGCCGCGCTCGACTACCACCGCTTCCCGCGCCCAGGGAAAATCGCCATCGAGCCCACCAAGCGCATGGCCACGCAGCGCGACCTGGCGCTCGCCTACTCCCCTGGCGTGGCGGCCGCCTGCTCCGCCATCGTGGCGGACCCCAAGGAGGCCCGGAACCTGACCGCGCGCGCCAACCTGGTGGCTGTCATCACCAACGGCACGGCCGTGCTGGGACTCGGCAACATCGGGCCGCTTGCCGGCAAACCCGTGATGGAAGGCAAAGCCGCGCTGTTCAAGAAGTTCGCCGGCATCGACGTGTTCGACATCGAGGTGGACGCCACCGACCCGGAGCTGTTCATCAGCGTCGTGGCCGCCCTGGAGCCGACGTTCGGCGCCATCAACCTTGAAGATATCAAGGCGCCGGAATGCTTCGTCATCGAACAGCGCCTGCGCGCGCGCATGCGCATCCCGGTGTTCCACGATGACCAGCACGGCACCGCCATCACGGTCGCCGCCGCGGTACGCAACGCGCTGGTCCTGCAGGAGAAGAACCTCCAGGAGGTGCGCCTGGTCACCTCCGGCGCCGGTGCCGCCGCAATCGCCTGCGTCGATCTGCTCGTCGCCATGGGATTGCCGGCGGAGAACGTGACGCTGACGGACATACGCGGTGTGGTACACGCCGGCCGGGATGCGGACATGCCCGCCAACATGGCACGCTACGCCCGCGAGACCGACGCACGCACACTGGCCGAAGTCATCGAAGGTGCCGACATCTTCATGGGCCTGTCTGCACCAAAGGTGTTCCACCCGGACTGGCTGCCGCTGCTGGCGCCGCGCCCGATCATCCTCGCATTGGCGAACCCGGAGCCGGAGATCCTGCCCGAGCTCGTGCGCGCTGCCCGCCCGGACGCGATCGTGGCCTCCGGCCGCAGCGACTATCCGAACCAGGTCAACAACGTCCTCTGCTTCCCGTTCATCTTCCGCGGCGCGCTGGACGTGGGTGCCACCACGATCAACGAGGAGATGAAACTCGCCGCGGTCGAAGCGATCGCCGAACTCGCGCGACAGGAAGCCAGCGAGGTGGTCGCCGCAGCATACGGCGGCTCCGCGCCGGTGTTCGGCCCGGACTACATAATCCCCAAACCCTTCGACCCGCGCTTGATCCTCCAGGTCGCCCCCGCAGTGGCGAAAGCCGCGATGGACTCGGGCGTGGCCCAGGACCCTATCGCCGATCTCGAACTCTACCGCTCCCAGCTTGAACGTTTCGTGTTCCGCTCCGGTCAGCTCATGCGTCCCGTCTTCGAGAACGCCCGCAAGACGGCAACCCGCATCATCTACACCGAAGGCGAGGACGAGCGCATATTGCGCGCCGTGCAGACCGTGCTCGACGAGAAGATCGCCCAGCCCATCCTGCTCGGCCGCCGCGACGTGATCGCCGCGCGCGTAAAAGCCATGGGCCTGCGCATGAAACTCGGCAACCAGGTGGAGATACTCGACCCCGCCTCCGATGAGGCGACCTTCGCGCCGCTCATCCCCACCTACCAGCAACTGGTCGCGCGACGTGGCGTACCGCCGGACGCAGCAGCCCGCCGCCTGCGCTCGCGTCCCATCGTCGCCGGCGCCATGCTGCTCCATACCGGTCAGGTGGACGCGGCACTGTGCGGCGGCACGTCGGCCTGGTACAAGCACATGGAGTACCTGCTTCCCATCATCCCGAAATCCCCGAAAGTCACGCGGGTGTTTGCCCTGTCGGCAATCATCCTGCAGACGGGTGCCATCTTCCTGGCCGACACCCACATGAACGTCGATCCCACGGCGGAACAGATCGCCGAGCTCACCCATCTCGCGGCCGCCGCAATCGTGCATTTCGGACTGACCCCGAAAGTGGCACTCGTCAGCCACTCAAGTTTCGGCGCCAGCAACTCCCCCAGCGCGCGCAAGATGCGCAACGCGCTGGCACTCATACGCAGCCAGGATCCAGACCTGGAAGTCGATGGCGAAATGCACGCCGACGCCGCCTTGTCGGAGGCAATCCGGGACCGTCAGACCACCAACAGCCGGCTTACCGGTGTCGCCAACCTTCTCATCCTGCCGAACCTGGATTCCGCGAACATCGCGTTCAATCTTGTGAAGGCGGCGGCGGACGGGTTGCCTGTCGGGCCGCTTCTGCTCGGCATGTCGAAACCGGCGCATGTGCTGGTTCCCAGTGTTACTGCGCGTGGCATCGTGAACATGACTGCGTTGGCGGCGGCTAAGTAAAGGCGGAAAGCAAGGAAGGCCTTCTTTTTCGAGAAAAAGAAGCAAAAAGCTTTTGTCTGCGCTGTCGCGGCGTGCTGAAGCCCGCGCCTCAGCAAAAACTCTTTGCTTTGTTGGCGAACGTTTCAGCACTCGCCGACAGGGACCAAAAGTCTTTTGCTTCTTTTCTTCAGAAAAGAAGGCCTTGCTTCCTTGCCTTCACCCCAACACCTCACGCCCCCACCAAACCACCCCCAAAGCCGCCCCGCACATCCCCGCCATTCCCCAGAACGCCCCCGCCCCAAACCAGCCGTACAGCTCGCCCGAGCCGGCACTCACCACCGCGCCCGCCACCCCCATCGCCACCGTCGCGTAGAATGCCTGGCCGCTCGCCGCCAATCCAGCCGGCACCACGCGCGCGATCAGGCTCATGCAGGCCAGGTGCATCAGCGCGAAGGTCAGCCCGTGCAGCGGCTCCACCAGCGCCATCGCCGGAAACCACGCCGTGCACGCCGCCACGCTCCAACGCACGATGCCGGCGATAGCGGACAGCGCCAAAGCCCGCCCGGCGCCAAACCGGGCCAGCAGGACCGGCCCCGCCCACAGGAAAACCAGCACTTCGGCCGCCACCGACATCGCCCACAGCACGCTGGCCTGCTGCGCGCTCAGTCCGGCGCTCCGCCAGCGTATCACCTCGAACCCGTCATGCAGCGCGTGGCTGCCGCCGATCAGCGCCGCCACCGCCATCAGCACCCGGAATGCCGGTATCGCCAGCAATGTGCGCGCCGCCGACAGGCCGCTCGCCGCCTCGCTGCGCGCCGCCTCGCCATCGGCCGCGCCCGCCAC
>CAXTCL010000172.1:0-8159 GCA_964242035.1 uncultured Acetobacteraceae bacterium
AGAGCATGAGCCGGGTGCCGATGGGCGGCTACAACCCGCTGTTCAACGTGACGCTGAATGCCAAGAACCCCGGCGCGTACATGGGCATGGGCGAGACGGCCGAGAACGTGGCGCGCAAATGGCAGATCACGCGGGACCAGCAGGAAGAGTTTGCGGTAGCCAGCCACCGGAAGGCGTCGGCGGCGCAGGCCGCGGGCAAGTTTGCCGACGAGATCGTGCCGATCCACGTGAAGGGCGGCGTGGTGGATCAGGATGGCTGCATACGCGCCGGGACCACCAAGGAGGCGCTTGCGGGGCTGAAGCTGGCGTTCGACCAGGAGGGCACGGTGACGGCGGGCACGTCCTCGCCGCTGACGGATGGCGCCAGTGCAGTATTGGTGTGTTCGGAGGATTACGCTGTGGCGCACAAGCTGCCGATCCTGGCGCGTATCAAGAGCATTGCAGTGTCCGGTTGCGAGCCGGACATCATGGGCATCGGGCCGGTGCGCGCTTCGCGCAAGGCGCTGGAGCGCGCCGGGTTAAAGGCGTTCGATATGGATGTGGTCGAGCTGAACGAGGCGTTCTCCAGCCAGGCAATCGCCAGCATGAAGGAGATCGGCTTCCGGCCGGAGACGGTGAACCTGGATGGAGGAGCGATTGCGCTGGGTCATCCGCTGGGTGCGACGGGTGCGCGCATCGTCGGCAAGGCGGCTTCTCTGCTGAAGCGGGAAGGCGGCAAGTATGCCATCGCCACGCAATGCATAGGCGGCGGTCAGGGCATTGCCACCGTGCTCGAGGCAGTCTGAGCCATGGCTGAACTGTTCAAGAAAGTTGCCGTGATCGGCAGCGGCGTGATGGGCTGCGGTATCGCAGCGCAGATCGCCAACGCCGGCGTGCCCGTGCTGCTGCTGGACATCGTGCCCCGCGAGGGTGCGAATCGCAACGCCGTGGCCGAAGCGGCAGTGGCCCGCGCACTGAAGACCGAGCCGGCGCCGTTCATGTCGGCGGGTGCGGCCAAGCTGATAGAGACGGGCAACATCGACGACGATCTTGGCCGCGTGGCCGAGTGCGACTGGATCGTCGAGGTCGTCGTCGAGCGGCTGGACATAAAGCAGGCGCTGTATCGCAAGCTGGACGCGGTGCGTCGGCCGGGCACCGCCATTTCGTCTAACACCTCCACCATACCTTTGACGCAACTGATCGAGGGCATGCCGGAGAGCTTTGCGCGCGACTTCACCATCACGCATTTCTTCAATCCGCCGCGCTACATGCGTCTGATGGAGCTTGTCACCGGGCCGCTCACGGATTGCGCGCTTGCCACCCGCGTGGCCGATTTCTGCGATGTGGCGCTCGGCAAGTCCGTCGTCTCTTGCAAGGACTCGCCCGGTTTCATCGCCAACCGGCTCGGCATCTTCTGGATGACCGGTGCGGTGAGCGCCACGATGGAGCAGGGCCTGACCGTCGAGGAAGCCGACGCCATCATGGGCCGGCCTTTCGGCATCCCCAAGACGGGTGTCTTCGGCCTGATGGATTTGGTGGGGCTGGACCTTGGCCCGCACATCAACGCCAGCATGGCCGGCGCGCTGCTGAAAGACGACGAGTTCCACGCGATCAATCAAGAAGCGCCGATGCTGCAGAAGATGATCGCCGAAGGCTACACCGGCCGGAAAGGTAAAGGCGGGTTTTACCGGCTGAACAAGGCGGGCGGAAAACGCGTCAAGGAAACGATCGACCTGCAGACTGGCGAATACCGCGCCGAGCGCCCTGCCGAATTGCCGGAGCTGACCGCCGCGGGCCGTGATCTGCGCGCGTTGATGTCAGGGCAAGGCAAGGTGGCTAACTTCGCCTGGCGCGTAATGGGCCACATGATGGGCTACGCCGCGAAGCTGGTGCCCGAGGCCACGGACGAGATCGCCGCCATCGATGAGGCGATGCGGCTCGGCTACAACTGGAAACACGGCCCGTTCGAATTGATCGATCTCGTAGGCGCCGACTGGCTGATCGCGCGGCTGCGGGCGGACGGGTTCGCCGTGGCGCCGATGCTGGAACGCGCGGCCGGCCGCACATTCTACCGTGTCGAGAACGGCGTGCGCCAGCAGCTCGGCCAGGACGGCAACTACCATGACATCGTGCGCCCCGACGGTGTGCTGATGCTGGAAGACCTCAAGCGAACCGTAAAGCCGGTGCTGCGCAACAGCTCCGCGTCCGTGTGGGACATCGGCGACGGCGTTCTGTGTTTCGAGTTCACCAGCAAGAGCAATTCGCTGGACGAGCAGATCATGGCGCTGCTCGGCAAGACAATTGCGCTGGTGAAAAAGGAGTACAAGGCGCTCGTCATCTATAACGAGGCCACGAACTTCTCCGTTGGCGCCAACATCGGCCTTGCCTTGTTCGCCGCGAACATCGCGGCCTGGATGCAGGTGGAGAGCCTGATCGCCACCGGTCAGGACATGATGCAGAAGCTGAAATACGCACCGTTCCCGGTGGTCGCGGCACCCGCGGGCATGGCGCTGGGCGGCGGCTGCGAGTTCCTGCTGCACAGCGACGCCGTGCAGGCCTATGCGGAAACCTATGCCGGCCTGGTGGAATGCGGCGTGGGCCTGCTGCCTGGCTGGGGCGGCTGCAAGGAGATGCTCGGCCGCTGGTCCACCAATCCGGCGCTGCCGAAAGGGCCCATGCCGGCGCCGATGAAGGTGTTCGAAATGGTCAGCACCGCCAAGGTGGCAAAGTCCGCGGCCGAAGCGGGCGAGATGCTGATCCTGCGCAAGACGGACCGCGTCACTATGAACCGCTACCGCCTGCTGGCGGACGCCAAGCGCCGCGCGCTTGAGCTGGCGGTGGACTACAAGGCGCCGGAGCCGCGCGAGATCGTGCTGCCGGGGCCGTCCGGCAAGCTGGTGCTGGACCAGGCGGTGGCCGGGTTTGCCAAGACGGGCATGGCGACGAAGCACGATGTGACGGTGTCCGGCGAGCTCGCGCGCGTGCTGACGGGCGGCGACACCGACGTCATCGACACGGTGAAGGAGAGCAAGCTGCTGGAGCTGGAGCGTGAGTCGTTCCTGCGTCTGCTGCACACCTCTGGAACTTTGGCGCGTATCGAGCACATGCTGGAGACTGGGAAGCCGTTACGTAACTGAGCAAGGAAGGAAGGTCTTCTTTTTTGCAAAAAAGAAGCAAAAAACTCTTGCCCCGCTGTCGCCGACTCACCGGATAGAACCGCGACAGCGGAGTCAAAAGTCTCTTGCTTCTTTTCTTCAGAAAAGAAGGCCTCGCTTTCTTCTCTTAGGGAGAACCACCAAATGCAAGTCTACAACGCCCCCCTACGCGACATGCGCTTCGTCATGCACGAGCTGCACAACTCCGCCGCCCACGTGGCAGAGATCGGCCAGCCGGATGTGACAGAGGAGCTGATGGACAGCATCCTGGAGGAAGCAGGCAAGTTCGCGACAGACGTGCTGTTGCCGATCAACGCGAGCGGCGACGAGGAAGGCTGCCGGCTGGAGAACGGCGTGGTGCGCACGCCGAAAGGCTTCGTCGAGGCCTACAGGAAGTTCTGCGAGGCGGGGTGGGGCGCGCTGTCCTCGCCGGTGGAGTATGGCGGCCAGGGCTTGCCGGAAGTGCTCGGCAAGATGGTGGAGGAGATGCAGTGCTCGGCGAACCTCAGCTTCGGCCTGTATCCGGGCCTGACGCACGGCGCCACGCTGGCGCTTGAGGGCCATGGCAGCGAGGAGCTGAAGCGTCGCTACCTGCCGAAGATGATAGACGGCACCTGGTCCGGCACGATGTGCCTGACGGAGGCGCATTGCGGCACCGACCTCGGTATGATGCGCACGAAGGCGAGCCCGCAGGCGGACGGCAGCTACAAGATAAATGGCGCCAAGATATTCATCAGCGCCGGCGAGCACGACCTGACGGAGAACATCGTCCATCTGGTGCTGGCCCGCATGGACGGCGCGCCCAAGGGCATAAAGGGCGTCAGCATGTTCCTGGTGCCAAAGTTCGTCCCCAATGACGAGGGCCGGCCAGGCGCGCGCAACGGCGTCACCTGCACCGCCATCGAGCACAAGATGGGCCTCAAGGCGTCCGCCACCACGCAGCTCTATTTCGACGACGCGACCGGCTGGCTGGTCGGCGAGCCCCACAAGGGCATGCGCGCAATGTTCACCATGATGAACGCCGAGCGGCTGTCCGTCGGTATCCAGGGCCTGGGCGTGGCGGAGACCGCGTATCAGTCGGCCGCGTTTTACGCGAAGGACCGCATACAGGGCCGGGCGCTGTCTGGCGCCAAGTATCCGGACCGTGCGGCAGACCCGATTATCGTGCATCCGGACGTGCGCCGCTCGCTGATGACGGTGCGCGCCTACGTGGAAGGCTGCCGGGCGCTGTCCGGCTGGGTTGCCACCTCGCTGGACCTGGAGACCAAGGCCGCCGACCCGCAGCGCCGCCAGGAGGCGGAGGATTTCACCGCGCTGATGACGCCGGTGGTCAAGGCGCTGTTCACCGACCTCGGTTTCGAACTCTCCAGCATGGCGCTGCAGGTCTACGGCGGCCACGGCTACATACGCGACCACGGCATGGAGCAGCTGGTGCGCGACGCGCGCATCTGCATGATCTACGAGGGCGCCAACGGCATACAGGCGCTGGACCTGGTCGGCCGCAAGATGCCCGCGCATATGGGCCGTTTCCTTCGCCAGTTCTTCCATCCGGTGCAGGCGTTCATCGAGGCGAACGCGGCCGACCCAAAGGTTCTGCCGCTGGCCAAGTCGTTCGCAGCCTTGCAGCAGGCGACCGCGCACATCGCGACCGTGTCGATGAAGGACCCGGAAGAGGCGGGCGCGGCGGCTACCGACTACCTGCGGCTGTTGGGCTTGGTGGCGCTCGGGTTCATGTGGGCGAAGGCTGCGAAGGTGGCGGAGGCGAAGCTGCCGGAGGCCAACGGCGATGCTGCTTTCTACAAGGCGAAGCTGACCACTGCGCAGTTCTTTGCTGACCGGCTGTTGCCGCAGACGGGCGCGCTTTGGAGTGCGATCAAGGCTGGGAAAGCGAGCATGATGGAGTTGGAGGAGGCGGCTTTCTGAAGGCAAGCAAGGCCTTCTTTTTTGAAATGTTGATTTCGCCGTTGCGGACTTGTCTGGTGAGTCGCCGACAAGAAGCAAAAGTTTTTTGCTTCTTTTTTTCAAAAAAGAAGGCCTTGCTCCCTTAACTTACGCCGCCAACCGTTCCACCCCTCCGACAGCCGCCAAACGCACCATGATAGGCCGATGATCGGACCCCGCCCGGTCCAGGGCCGCCGCCATCCCGCACGCCAGCCCGCGCACGTAGCACCGATCCAGCCGCAACGGCACAACGTCTGCGCAAACATGCGTAGGCTCCCGCGGTCCCACGTCACGAAACCCCGGTAGCAAAGCCGGGCCTAGCAAATTATAATCCCCCAGCACGGCAGCGCGCGCGGGCAGATGCTCGGCCACGTGACGCAACTGCCGCCTGTTCAGCAACTGACCGTGCGAAAGATGCACGTTTGCGACCGAGAACCCGGGCAGGTCCACGATCTGGCACACGCGATCCACCACCGCGCCGGAGGGCAGGCGGATCACGCGCGGCACCGCCATCGGCAGCGGGCTCCACATCGCCAGGCCATGTATGCGGCCGGGCAGCGGCACGCGCGCGTAATGCCCGCCGAGCCGGCCGGGCAGCGCGTTCATCGCCACCGTCGCCTCCTGCAGCAGCAGCAGGTCCGGCCGCTCGCGCTCCACCAGGCGCACCACCTCATTGACGGTCGCCCCGGTCAGGCGAAGCAGGTTCCAGCTTATGATCTTGGTCACGAGTGGCAGGTGTCCGCAGCGGTTGCTGCACTGCGTCTAGCATCTATAGCGTTAGCGGCGGGTGTAAAATTCTACAACTTCAACCATCGCGGGCAACAAGGCAGATCTCACCCAAGATATAGCCACACCAGCCAGATGGCGCCGGCCAGGAACGGCCCGAACGGCACCCGCGCCGTCAGGTCCAGCCGGCCGCGCCGAACCGCCCAAAGCAGCCCGGCCAAAGCGGCCGCCAGCACCACGTCTCCCAGCAACCACCCCCCAAGCCAGGCGCCGCCAGCCGCCAGCAGCTTGGCGTCTCCCAGGCCCAGCCCTTCGCGGCCGCGGGCCCGCCTGTAGGCCCAAGCCACAGCCCATAGGGCCGTATAGCCGATCGCAGCACCGAACGCCCGGGTGCTCAATGCCTCCGGCTCTAGCCAAGCGGCCTCCGTCAGGCCCGCCAGGATCAGCGGCAGCGTGAGCACATCCGGCAGCCGCAGGCAGACCGCGTCGATCCACGCGAGCGTCAGCAACGCCCAGCCCAGTGCGCAACTGGCCCAAAGCACCGCGCCGTCCAACCCGGCAAGCACTGCCCAAGCCGCCACCCCCACGGCCGCCAGCTCTATCGCCAGCACATCCCACCCGATCCGCGCGCCGCAGAGCCGGCAACGCCCCCGCAGTGCCACGAAGCTCGCCACCGGCATCAGGTCGCGCACACCTAGCGCGTGGCCGCACGCCTCGCAGGCGGAGCGCCCGCCCACCACACCGCGCCCCTGCGGTATCCGCCGGATCAGCACGCCGCAAAAACTGCCCACGAACGGCGCTGCCGCCACCGGCCACAGCGCCCCGCTCGCAACCCAAACGTTGATTAACTCGACCGCGCCCATGCTTCCCCTGCACAATGGGCACATACAGCAGCGGGAGACCCGGACGCCACCAGCCACGGCGCGCCGGCACAGGAGTTCCGGACACATGACGGCACAAGGCGCACGCGGCACGCTGACCCAACCTCCCGGCCAGCCAGGCCAGACGAGCGACGCCCCGCTTGAGCGCCAGGTGGACCTGCTCGCCAGCATCCTGCTGCGCCAGAACCAATGCGACGCGCAGACGATCGACCGCGGCCGCCGCGTGGCTACGGAAAGCGGGCAGCGGCTGGACCTCGTGCTCATCCAGCTCGGCCTGGTCACCGAACGCGGCCTGGCCGAAGCCTACGCCACGCTTCT
This sequence comes from uncultured Acetobacteraceae bacterium, assembly GCA_964242035.1. Taxonomy (GTDB): domain Bacteria; phylum Pseudomonadota; class Alphaproteobacteria; order Acetobacterales; family Acetobacteraceae; genus BOG-908. The sequence continues at coordinate 7,001 of CAXTCL010000172.1, forward strand.
CGGCGCCCCGCTGGCCGGCCCCGCGCGCTTCCCCGAAGCCCCGCTGTTCCCCGAACGCCTCACGCCACGCTTCCTGCGCACCGCCCGCGCCTGCCCGCTGGCCGTGGAAGACAACACGCTCGTCCTCGGCGTGGCGGACGCGCTGGACGACTTCACCCCCGCCGCCATCTCGGCCGCCACCGGCCTGCCCACGCGGCTGGAAATCGTCGTCCCCATAGAGCTGGAAGCCGCTTTCGGCCGCCTCTACCCCGAAGGCGAGACCACCGACACCGAACACCATGCCGAAGGCGGCGCCGGCCTGGAGGAAGACGCCGAACGCCTCAAGGACCTCGCCAGCGAGGCGCCCGTCATACGCCTGGTGAACCAGATCATCGGCCGCGCGGTGGAGACGCGCGCCAGCGACATACACGTCGAACCCTTTGAGGATCGGCTGCGTGTCCGCTACCGTTACGACGGCGTGCTGCACGAGGCCGACAGCCCCGCGGCTCGCCTCGCGCCTGCCATCATCAGCCGCATAAAAATCATGGCCAAGCTGGACATCGCAGAGCGCCGCCTGCCGCAAGACGGCCGCATCAAGCTCGCAGTACGCGGCACGGAAATCGACTTCCGCGTCTCCACCATCCCCTCCCTCTACGGCGAAAAGGTGGTGCTGCGCGTGCTGGACCGCAGCAGCGTCACCTTCGACTACGTCAAGCTCGGCCTGCCCGCGGGCGTGGTGCGCGAATGGTCGCGCGCGCTGGAACTGCCCAACGGCATCCTGCTCGTCACCGGCCCCACCGGCTCCGGCAAAACCACCACGCTCTACACCGGCCTGACTGCGATAAACGCCATCAGCCGCAACATCGTCACTGTCGAAGACCCGATCGAATACCAGCTCAACGGCATCAACCAGATACAGACCAAGCCGCAGATCGGCCTCACCTTCGCGGCCCTGCTGCGCTCGATCCTGCGCCAGGACCCCGACGTGATCATGGTGGGCGAGGTGCGCGATCTGGAGACCGCCCAGATCGCCGTGCAAGCCGCGCTGACCGGACACCTCGTGCTCTCCACGCTGCACACCAACTCCTCGGCCGCCAGCATCACCCGCCTGCGTGACATGGGGCTGGAGGACTACCTGCTGACCGCCGTGCTGCGCGGCGTGCTGGCGCAACGCCTGGTC
>CAXTCL010000173.1:0-8122 GCA_964242035.1 uncultured Acetobacteraceae bacterium
GCTTTCTTCTGATCGCCATATCCGCCCCGATGCCTAAATCACCCACGCTCGCCCTAAGCCTGCACGGCTCGATCCACGAGATCCCGCCCGCCGAATGGGATGCCTGCGCCGGGCCGGACAACCCGTTCGTCAGCCACGCCTTCCTGGCCGCCGTGGAAGACAGCGGCTCGGCCGGCGCGCGCACCGGCTGGCTGCCGCGTCATGCGGCTTTGCGCGACAAGGCGGGCGCGCTGCTCGCCTGCGCGCCGATGTACGCCAAGGGGCACAGCTACGGCGAGTACGTGTTCGACCACGGCTGGGCGCGCGCGTTCGAGCAGGCGGGCGGGGATTATTATCCCAAGCTGCAGGTGGCCTCGCCGTTCAGCCCGGTCACCGGGCCGCGGCTGCTGGTGCGGCCTGGCGCGCCGCTCGGCCAGGCGGAGCTGGCGTCCGGATTGATGCAGGCATGCCGGGAGATGAAGCTCAGCTCAGTGCATGTGACGTTCTGCACGCCAGAGGAGTACGGCGTGCTGGGCGAGGCCGGCTGGCTGCAGCGTTTGGGCGTACAATACCATTGGCATAATGACGGATACGCCAGCTTCGACGATTTCCTGGGCGCGCTCGCCTCGCGCAAGCGGAAGTCGCTGAAGCGCGAGCGGCGCGACGCCAACAATTGCGGCCTGGTGTTCCACACGCTGCGCGGCGACGACATCGAGCGCGCGCATTGGAAAGCGTTCTACCGGTTCTACGAAAGCACCGTCGATCGCAAATGGGGCAGTGCGTATCTGACGGAGAAGTTCTTTCCGCTGCTCTCGCAGTATCTGGGCGATCGCGTGGTGCTTATGCTGGCGGAACATGACGGCCGACTGGTGGCTGGTGCGCTGAACCTGGTGGGGACGGACACGCTGTATGGCCGCAACTGGGGCTGCCTGGGCGACTTTCCTTTTCTGCACTTCGAACTCTGCTACTACCGCGCGATCGATTTCGCCATCGCCAACGGGTTGCGCACGGTGGAGGCCGGCGCACAGGGTGAGCACAAAATACAGCGCGGCTACCTGCCGTCACCCACGTATTCCGCGCATTTCATCGCCAATCCCGGGCTACGGCATGCAATCGGCGCGCATCTGGAGCGGGAGCGGCCGGCGGTCGAGGCGGAGATGGCGTCGCTGATGGAGCTTTCGCCGTTTCGGCAGGAAGGGTGAGGAAGCAAGCAGTCCTTTTTCGAAAAAAGGGTTAAAGACTTTGCTTCCTTTCGCATTTACGGCGTGCGTGTCTGGCGCCATGTGCGCGCGGGCAGGCAGTATCCGGCCTATGACAGTTTGACTGCCTGCTCCATCACGGTCTGCCACACCGGCAGCGGGGCGTAGCGCGTGTCGTCCTCCACCGGTCCCAATTCTGCACGAAGGAACCCTGGCGCCAGGCGCTCCATCAGGCCGGTCCGCATCACATCGTCATACGTGGCCCACAGAAGCGTGCACGGCCCGTGCAGGCTCAGCGCGCAATGGATGGCGAGCGCCTCTGCTTCAGTCAGGCAGTCGCTGCGCGTGAGCACGTATATCCGCTCGGCCAGGGCACAATCTTCCAGGAACTTGCGGCGCAGCAGGCCCAGCCGCGCCGCCTGTCGTTCCAGCGTCGGTGGCGGCACGGTGGTGACCGGCAGCAGCGTGTTGAAGCAGAAGCCGTACTCGGCCTGCCGCCACCGCCATGTCGGGCGATGGGGGTCGGGCGCCTGCCAGGCCAGGCGGGCGGGTGCCTCGATGCCGGACAGCCCGGCCGCAAGCGCCTCGTACAGCATGGCGGTGGTCGTATCGACAAAGCGCAGCAGGCTCATGCGCTCCACGCCGCATTGCCGCTGGACCAGGCCGAAATGGCAACCCTGGCCGATGCTCTCGAAATGTCCGGCCAGAGGCGTGCCTGCAAGCGCATGGTGCGGGCGTGGCGCCGCGCCGGGCAGGAACACGCGCAGGCTATGCACCATAAGCCCGAGCGCACCGCCGTCGCGCATCTGGCCCGGGCCGCGCGGCGCCAAGTGATGAAGATGGAGCAGGCTGAGTGTGACCGCCCCGGTGGCTGCCGGCAGGCGCCAGGCCGTCACGTGCAGGCCGTCGAAGCGAACGGTGGTGAGCAGCCGGCCGTCCAGTGCGAGCATGACCGTCTGCGCCGCCAGCGCCGGCGGATTCAGGCAGGGGGTGGCGCACAGGACGAGCACGGCGCCTTGCGGCAGGGCCGGCAAAGCGAGGCGGCTTTCGGCGCCCATGGTCCAGCGATGGGTGGCTTCAGGATGCGACCAGCCTTCGCGCACGTAGTGGTCGCTGTTGCCGGTTCCGCGGAAGTCGATGTGGAGGAGGCAGGTGGTCATCTAGGAAGCAAGCAGTTCTTTTAAAAAAGAACCAAAAACTTTTACTACCCCGCATTTACAGCAGCCGATGTCGTCCGGAAATGCCGAAGCGGCGGAGAAGCGGGGGAGTAAAAGTTTTTTGCTTCTTTTTTTCAAAAAAGAAGGCCTTGCTTACTTACGCCACCGTAAAATCAAACCGGCTCTTGGAAAAATTCGGATTAAAGTGCGGATCGTTCTCCATGTACCGCGCCCAGCGCGCCACGAATCGCCGCCGCTCGTCCGAATTCTGCGTCACCCGCTTGGCCGACGCGCCCTCAAAATGGAACAGCGAGCAGTACGGCGTGTAGACGATGCGGTAGCCGCTCTCGATGACTTTCAGGCACAGATCGGTGTCGTTGAAGTCGATGGCGAAGCTTTCGTCCAGGCCGCCCACCTGGCTCATCACGCTTTTCCGGGTGGCGAAGCAGGCGCCGGTGACGGCGGAGTAGTTTCGTATCAAATGGGTGAAGCCGTTGTAGCCGACGAAGTCGCCGGGGAAGGAGTGATAGACGTGGGCGGCGCCGTTGTTCACGCCGATGACGCAGCCGACGTGCTGGATGGTGCCGTCGGCGTGCAGCAGGCGGCCGCCGACGGCGCCCACTTCCGGGTCCTGGCTGAGTTCCAGCAGGGAGGTGAGCCAGTCCTCGTTTATCACCTCCATGTCGTCGTTGAGCATGACGAGGTGTTCAGTGCGGCAGACGCGCAGGGCGAAGTTCGCTTTTGCCGCGTAGTTGAACGGGACGACGGTGGCGGTGTAGTTCTCCACGCGCACGCCCAGGCCGCGGAAACGGGCGAGCTGTTCGGCGGAGAGTTTGCTGTTGTCGATTACGACGATCTCGTAGTTGCGGTAGCTGGTGCGGCGCAGGATGGAGTCCACAAGGTTGTCCACCATGTGGAAGCGGCCGCGGCCGGGCAGTTCGAGGTCCGCGTTGTTGGTGAGTATGAGAAGCGAGACGCGCGGCCGGCCGAGTATCTTGCGGCGCACGCGGAACGTGCCTGGCAGCAGGCCGTCTTCGACCCAGGCGCGGTTGCCGTGTTTGGCGGACACGTGGTCTTCCAGCGCGCGGAAGCCGGCGCGCAGCGCGTAGGGTTTCGCGTCCACCACCGCGGCGGACGAGCCTTCCACGGCGCGCCAATGGTATAGCGCGCGCGCGATGTGGTGCACGCGCTGGGTGCGGCGGGACAGGCGCAGCATCAGGTCGTAATCCTGCGCGCCGGAAAAGGCGTCGCGGAAACCGCCGATCTCCAGGAACAGCCGCTTGCGCACCACCAGCATGTGCAGGACGTACATGACGGATTCGAGGTGTTCGGGGGACCAGTCCGGCTTGTGGTAGGTGTCGATGAGGTGTCCGTGCTCGTCGATCTTGTCTTCGTCCGTGTACATCACGTCGATGTCAGGATCGGCGAACAAAGCGCGTGCCACTTCGAGCAGAGCGTCGGGGTGCAGCGTGTCGTCGTTGTCCAGCATGGCGATGAACTCGCCGGTGGCCATCTCGGCCGACAGGTTGGAGGCGCCGGCGATGCCCAGGTTGCGCGGGACGCGGCGTATCTTGATGCGCGGGTCGATGCCTTGCAGGCGCGCGAGCACGGCGAGCGTGCCTGGGTCGGTGCTGCAATCGTCGCAGATGCACAGCTCCCAGAACGGGTAGCTCTGCTGCACCACGGACACCACGCAGGCTTCCAGCCAGGCGGCGGCCACGTTGAAGACGGGGACGACCAGGCTGATCACCGGCCGGCGCATGCCCAGGGCGGCGACCGCCTGGCGCTGCTCGGCATCCAGGCTGGCCACCGGCGTGGAGCCCACCATCGAGCGGGTGCGTCCGACCCAGCCGAGGAACGGCGGCAGCTCGGCGGCCAGGCCGATCGCGTGCAGGCGGCGTCGTATCTCGTGGCCGATCTGGGCGGCGCTGAACTGCTCGCGCATGCGCGCCTGGGCCAGCGCGCCGCGGGCCCAGGCGCCTGGCTGGTCCTCGTACACAGCGCGGAACTGGGCGATCAGCGACTCCCGACGCGGGTCCGCCCAGACGTAGAACGGCATGTAGGGGCCGGCGGCGGTCTGTACCTCGGTCAGGTCGTAGTCGATGGGAAAACCCACGTCAGCATCGAAGAACTCCAGGTTGCCGGAGTAATTCGTGGCGATCACCGGTTTGCCGAGCGCCATGAATTCGGCGATGTTCAGGCCGAAGCCCTCACTGCGATGCGCGCTGACCAGCACGTCACACGCGGCGCGCAGCAGCGCCATCTCGTGTTCCGGCAGCATGTCCGCCATCACCAGCACGTTCTCCGCGCCGCGCAGTGCGCGGGTGAGCTGGCGGGTGATCGCGGGCTCTATGGCGGTGGAGTGGAATTTGATGACGAGGAAGACGTTCTCGTCCGCGGCAAAGGCTTCGCGGAACGCGTCTATCACCATGCCGGGGTTCTTGCGCGCGCTGGTGCTGCCCACGTCGAAGGCGACCAGGAACACCAGCCTGTCGCGCGGGATGCCGAACATCTCGCGGCCTTCCGCCTCGGAGGCCTGCACCACTTCCACCGGCAGGCGTATCTTGTGCACCGGCACCGGGGACACCGAGCCTATGCTGTCGATCTCGAAATCGCTGTTGGTCCACACCTCGTCCAGCGGCGCGAAGCTGGTGTGCCAGTCGGGGCGGAAGGCGGCGAGTTCCCAGGCCCAGACGGCGATGTTGTAGGCGTCGTCGAAATGGCCGGCGGGGTAGAGCGCGGTCAGCCGCGCGATCTGGTCGGCATTGGCCATCAGCAGGTTGCAGCGGTAGGTGGGGCGGCGGTCGCGCTCTGAGGGCGTGATGCGCGGGGCGGCGCGGCTCACGTCGAACGGGTGCAGCTCGGTGGCGATGCCCACGCTCTGTATCGCGCGCAGCAGGCCGCGCGCCGCGGTGCCCAGGCCGCTGGTGGCGGCGAACGGCCCGAACACATTTATGCCGAACGGCTTGGCCAGCACCTCGGCCGGGCGGGCCTGCCAGGTGTGGTAGGGCGCGATGCCGGTGCCGACGCGGCCCTCGAAGCGGCCGTGATGAATCCAGTGGTGGCGCGCGGCTTCCGGGTCGCTGCCCAAAGCGGTGCGCACGTCCGGGTAGAGCAGGAAGTAGCTCTCGGCGTCGAAATTGTCCGTCTCCACCTCGCAGCCGGTGCCTGGCGGCACCGCCTCGGTGTAGAGCGAATCCTCGGTGATGCTCGGCCGCAGCCCTGCCTGTTCCTCGTCGGCGCCCATCGCCAGCCAGTGCGCGCGGCCGCTGGCGAACTCGCCGGCCTCCACCATGGCGGCCACGTCCGGGTTCAGCGCCAGATAGAGGTCCTCGCTGAACCGTTCGTCAGGCCCGGCGCCGGCGCCGGGAAGCGGCGGCAGGTAAGGCAGTGCCGCGTCGGAGGCGGCCATGGGCACAGGCACGGGCGAGGCGGGAACCGGGTTCTCATCGGCCGGCGGCAGCACGGACCGGTCCAGTCCCGGCGGGCCGCCCTCGAATGGCGAGTGCCTGATCCCGGCCTCGATCTCCGCCCGGCCGTAGGACTGGTAGTGCTGGAAGCCGCTTTCGAACGCGCCGGCAACCACCGCCATGCGCACGTCCCCGAACGCGATCAGATAGGCTTCTTCCGGGAAGTTTTCTGCGTCGAACGCGTCTTCCGGCATAGATGGTGGCTCTCCGCGCAGACGTTGCGGCAACCGGACCGGGTTGCTCAGCTTTGAGTTGTAGCACGCTTGGCGTATTGCCGGAACGATGAGCTTGGCAGGACCAAATTTGGAGCACAGCACCTGCCAGGAGGCCGCGCGGCAGGCGGAGGGCCTGGCCGTGCTGCCGCCGCCTGCGGCAGGCCGCAAGGTGCTCGTGGCACTCAGGCGGAAGCACACGCCGCACGGGCATGGCCGCGTGGTGTGCATCACCGGCGGTTCCTCCGGCATCGGCCGCTGCACGGCGGCGCTGTTCGCCAAACGCGGCTGGAACGTCGGGCTGATCGCGCGCGGCCAGGCCGGCCTGGCGGAAGCGGCGCGCGACGTGCGCGGCGCCGGCGCCCTGGCCGCCACGGCCACCGCCGACGTGTCGGACGCGATGGCCCTGCAACTGGCCGCCCACTCCATCGCCGCCACGCTCGGCGTGCCGGATCTGTGGATCAACTGCGCCGGCAATGGCGTCTATGGCCGGTTCGAGCAGGTGCCCGGCGACCAGTTCGACCGGGTGACGGCCGTCACCTACACAGGGACGGTGAATGGCTGCCGCATCGCACTGGCGCTGATGGCGCCGCGCGGCCATGGCACCATCGTCAACGTGTGCTCGGCGGCCGCCTTCCACGGCCTGCCGATGATGAGCTCCTATGCCGGGGCCAAGGCCGCGGTGCGCGGCTTCGCCCAGGCGCTGCGGGCGGAACTCCGCATCGCGCGCAGCAGGATACGGGTGACCACGGTGTTCCCGCCGGCGGTCAACACGCCGTTCTTCTCGCACGCGGTCTCCCATATGGCGTGGCCGGCACGCCCTGCCCCGCCCGTCTATCAACCCGAAGTGGTGGCGGCCGGCATCTACCATGCGGCCACCAAGGGCGGCGCCGAGGTGATCGTCAGTGGCACGGCGCAGGCCTTTTTGCTCGCCACCCGCGCGGCCCCGGGCCTGATCGCCTGGTGCATGACGCAGCTCGGCTTCGAGAGCCAGCTTTCGCGCGACCCGGAGCCGGAGCGGCTGTCGGACCCGACCCTGTTCGCGCCCTCGGTGGACGCCTCGCCGGTGCGCGGGCCGTTCAACCGGCACGCGCGCGCCACCAGCCTGCATCTGGCCGCCACGCGCGCGCTGGCTGTGTTGTCTAGGGACCGGTCAGAAGCTCCGTAGCCGCCCACACGCGCGCGGCCAGCGCCGCATCCAGCGCGCGCGGGTTGGGCGGCACGGGGCGGCGGCGCTTGACGTAGGCGCCGGTGATGGTGGCGAAATCCGGCGCCTGCGCCACGTGCAAGGGGGTGTCGGCACCCTGCTCCTCGGTCAGCAGGAACGGCGCCATGCAGCGCCAGGCGAGGCCGATGGCGCCGCCGGCACGCACCAGGCCGCTGGCAACTGCACCAGGGTGCACCGCATTGGCCACAACGCCGGTCCCAGCCAGGCGCTCGGCCCAGCCGCGCGTGGCGATGAGCAAGGCGAGCTTGGACTGCCCGTAAGTGTGCACCAGCCCCCAGCGGCGGCGGCCTTCCAGGTCGTCCGGATAGATGCGCGCTTTCTCCGAGGTCGACGAGCCGACATTGACGATGCGCGCGCCGTTCGGTGCCGCGCGCAAGGCCGGCAGCAGGGCGCGTGTCAGCACGAAGGGGGCCAGGTGGTTCACCGCGAGCACGCGCTCGTGGCCTTCCGCCGTCTCCTCGCGCCTGGCGCAGAACACGCCGGCGTTGTTCATCAGCCCGTCCAGCGGGCGGCCCAGGGCCAGGATTTCAGCGGCGGCGCGCCTGGCGTCTGCCAGTAGCGAGAGGTCGGCGGTGATCGTGTGGATGGTGGACTGCGGGGCCTGCGCTGCGATCCAGCTTTGCGCTGCTTCGCCTGTTCTGGGGCTGCGGCTTATCAGGGCGAGGTCGTGGCCGGCTTTGGCCAGGCTGAGGGCTATCCAGCGCCCCAGGCCGCTCGTGGCGCCGGTGATTGCTGTCAGGGGCATGGAAGGCCTTCTTTTTTAGAGAAAGAAGCACAAACCTGGCTTCTTGCTGTCTGGCGTGGGGGCTTTTGCCCGCCCGGCCTGCTCGAGCGTGGCGCCGGCAGCTTTTTCCGTAAAGCCCGCTTCGCGCCGCAA
>CAXTCL010000174.1:0-8115 GCA_964242035.1 uncultured Acetobacteraceae bacterium
AAACGCTACGCCGCCGGCACCATTCCCGGTGCCGACGAGACTTTCGACAACTTCCCGGAGATCGCCGGCCGTCAGCCAACAAGGTGGGCTGAGTTCATCGAACGCCACAAGGGCGAGTTGACGTATTGATACCAGCCGGTCTTGAGAGTGACCGTTGAGGAAGCAAGCAAGGCCCTCTTTTTTGAAAAAAAAGCAAAAAACTTTGCTTCCCGCATTACCAGCATGCGTGTTTCTCCGGAAGGAACCGGACGCTGAAACTGCGGGGGGGGGACAAAAGCTTTTTGCTTCTTTTTTCAAAGAAGAAGGCCTTTCTTGCTTTCGCAACCGTCACTCCCGCCGGAACGTAGCCACCAGCACATCCCGATAAGCCGGCGCGCCCGCCACCAGCGGCTCGATCGCCGTCACCCCATGATACACACGCCCGTCATCCACCAGCGCCGACTCCATCGGCGCCGCCAACGTGAAACTCCCAAGGAACCGCCGCTGCAGATCGTGTATCGACGTCACCCCGCTGGCCACGTTCTCGCGCCGCACGAGGAGCACCAGCACCCAGTCCACGCCGTCCCGGTGCAGACCCTCCGGCGTGGGTTGGCCCAATTCGCCCGGCTGCGCCTCGATGCGAAACTGATGCGTCTCCACATGCCAGGCGGCCGGACGAGTCGCGGCAAGCGTAGCCGCATTGAAAATCGTGAAACACGTGCGCAGGATCGCACACATTGCAGGATGCTCGGCGATGGCCGGCTTCACCGGCTCGAACCACCGCGCCAAGCCCCCGTTCAGCGCGTTATAGTCCCGGCTCTGGTAATGCGGCTGATGCGGTTTGCGCCTGATCGCCCGGGCATCGACCGAAAACGCGGCATGGCGCCGCCGGCGGTAGCGGCCGCCATCGGCCATGTAGGTGTCCATGCCAAGGTCGTTCCAGCTTTCGGCAAAGCCGTTCCAGTCCGCAAGCCCGGCCTGCGCCAGCAGCGCCGCGAAATCGTCGGCAGTGACGTGCGCGTAGCCTTGCTGGGCTAGTTCGGCTTCGACGTTCTGCATCGGTTGAATATCCTAAGAAGAAAGCAAGGCCTTCTTTTCTGAAGAAAAGAAGCAAAAGACTTCTGACTCCGCTGTCGCCGTTCTATCCGGTGAGTCCGCGACAGCGGAGCAAAAGTTTTTTGCTTCTTTTTTTCAAAAAAGAAGGCCTTGCCGTGCCTTCAACTCGTGTTCCCCAAAGCCGCCGGCGGAGGCGACACCGCCAGTTGCCCGGAAGGCGCATCCCGCGCGTCCTGCCGCGTCTCCACAGGCACCGCCTCGTGTGCGATGTGGTTGAACACCGTCGTCACCGGCGTGGCGATACGCAAGCCCTGCTCCTTGAAGCGTATCGTCAGCCGGCGGTTGAACTCGCGCTGCACCGCCCAGCGCCCCGCATCAGTGCACACGATCTGCCCCACGATCGTCACCACGCCGGAATCGACCTTGTCCACGCCCCAGAGCTGGAAGTCGCTGCGCATCATCTCGGCAAAACGGTCCTCACCGCGCATCTCGCGCGCGATGCCGGACAGGACCTCGCTGACGCGGTCGCTGTCTTCCTCGATCGGCACTGCCACGCTGATGGCCGCGTTGCCGATCCCGCGGTTGACGTTCGTGACCGTGGAGACCGAGCTGAACGGGATGATGTGCACGCTGCCGTCGCCGGCGCGCAGCCGCATGGTGCGTATGGAGAGGTTCTCCACCGAGCCGGACAGGCCCGCCACCGTCACCCAGTCGCCCACCTGCATCGCGTTCTCCACCAGCAGGAAGATGCCGGTGATGAAATCCTGCACCAGCTTCTGGCTGCCGAAGCCGATGGCCACGCCCAATATGCCCGCACCCGCCAGAAGCGGCGCGATGTTCACGCCGATCTCGGAGAGCGCAGTCAGCCCGAACGTGGCGAGCAGCACCACCAGCAGCAGCGTGCGCAGGATCGGCAGCAGCGTGCGCAGCCTCGCCGACCGGGCGAACTGCGCCTGCTGCTGCAGCCGCGCCACGTGGCTGTCCATCCCGGCGTTCACCGCCTCCCACACCGCCACCGCCAACGCTGCCGCAACCACTATGGTCAGCGTGGCCGACGCCAGCTTGCCGCCGAGCGTGCTGCGATGGAACCAGTCCAGCATGTCGATCCCCCAGGCCTGCAGCAGCGCCAGCCCGGTTGCCAGCACCAGCACGAAGGACGCCGACCGGCGCAGCAGCGGATAGTAGCGGTCGGCGCGCTTCTCCAGGCCGGGGTAGCGCGCGCGCGCGTCCGGCGAGACCCGCATCGCCCGGTCCAGCGCGCCGAGGGCCACGATGCTGAGCAGGCGCGCCACCACCAGCACGCCGACGGTGATCAGGAACACGTGCCAGATGCGCACGTAGCCGTTGCGCACTTCGGCCGCCCAAACCAGCCAAAGGGCCGCGATGTAGAAGATCGCCACCAGGTGCCAGATCGAGGCCAGCCGGTTGCGCACCCGCCCGCCCACGCCAGGGTCCGGCCGGTGCGAGCGTATGCGCGCCGCCACCGACTCCCGGCACTGCAGGATCATCACGATCACGCACAGATGCACGATCAGGAACACGGCCTTCAGGAAAGCGTCGTTCGCCGGAATCGGCAGGCCGAACAGCGCGCCGATCTGTGAGGCGCCGTAGCCGAACGCCGCGATCGCGAAGATGCGCCGCACCCACACCACCGCGTAGGCCGCGCCCTCGTCGCTGACATGCACCAGGCGTAAATTCGGCACGCCTGGCGAGAAAAACATGCGCGTCAGCGAGGTGGCCAGGCGGCAGATGACGTAAGCGCCGATGGCGGCCTGCAACACCGCCGAGGTATGCGGCGTGGCGAACAGCGTGCCGGCGTAGCCCACGCCGATGAAGGCGCCGAGCGGCAGCAGGTCCAGCAGGAAGCACAGCAGCACGAAGGGCAGGCGCTTCAGCATGGCCAGCGTGCGGGCGAAGCGGCGCCGGCGCAGCACGTGCTCCACCGCCACGGACTCGCGGTCTTCCGACGCCACGCCTTCCAGCGGCGTGCTGTCCAGCTCCTCCCGCGTGGGCGGTGCGGCGGCGATCCCGTCGCCCGGCGCGTCGGCCGCCTGCACGGCCGCGTCCACCCTGGCCTCGGCTGGGCTCTCCGGCGGCTTGGGCACCGCCCCATTCTGCGCGCCCGATGCCTGCGCACCCGGCACTTGCGCACCGGGTGCGAGCGCCGCAATGCCGGTCACCGCCCGGCGCAGCAGACGCCACAGCGCCCATTCGACAAGACCGGCCACCACCAGCACCAGGGCCAGCCGCCAGGCCGCATCGATGGCGCGCGCCCGCAGCTCGGGGTTCTGCGCCGTGCGCAACGTAAAGGCCCAGACGCTCGGCAAATTGCCCAGCACGCGGCCGAAGCTGACGAACTGGCCGGACAGGCCGGCCATCCAGGCCGTGCCGTCCTTCAGCAACTGCGCGCCCACGCTGTCCGGCGCCAGCGGCACCGGCGTGGCAGGCTTGGGCGGGTTCACCACCGCGGTTGCCTTCTGCAGCGTCTCGAGCGTGGCGGTGAACGCCGCGCGCTTCTGCGGATCGTTCAGCAGGTCAATCATCTGCTTCGTCTCCGCCGGCGTCAGCGCTGGCGCGGCCGGCGGCTTGGCGGCCGCCGCTTGGACGGCCGGCGCCGCATGCGGCAAGACCAGGGCAGGGGCCTGCGCCCTGGCTTGCGGCAGTCTGGCGTGCGGCAGCCCGGCCAGCAGCATCGCCGCCGTCACAAGCCAGGTGCGGGGGTGCACAAGCCGGAGCCAGGCCTTATGTGCGGGCGATGACGTCAATACTGATGATCCTCCTGCTCGTAACCATGCTCGGCGTAGTCGTCGTGCTCGGCCTGGGCATGGTCGGCGTCGTGCGCGGGGGTGACCCGCGGCGCTCCAACGCGCTGATGCGCGCGCGTGTTCTGCTGCAAGGCTTGGCGCTGGGCCTCATGGTCCTGATACTGCTGCTCCGGCATAGCTGAAAGGCGCCCGTCATGCCGCTCGACACCACAGGCGAAATCCCCGGCGCACGGCTGAACGTGCTCGGCGGCAAGCTCGAATCCTGCTCGGCGGACCCGATGACCGGCTTCACCCGCAACGGCTGCTGCGACACCGGCCCAGGCGATATGGGCAGCCACACGGTCTGCGCGGTGATGACGGCCGAGTTCCTGGCATACAGCCGGCAGCGCGGCAACGACCTGTCGACGCCACGGCCGGAATACGGCTTTCCCGGCCTGCGCCCAGGCGACCAGTGGTGCCTGTGCGCGCCGCGCTGGCAGGAGGCGTTCGTGGCTGGTTGTGCGCCGCGTGTGGTGCTGAAGGCTACCAACATGGCGGCTTTGCTGCACTGTGACCTGGCGGATTTGACGGCGCACGGGTGAGGCTGGAAGTAAGGCCCTCTTTTTCGAGAAATAAAAGCAAAAAGCTTTTATCTGTGCTTTCGCGGTTTGCTGAAGCGCGCGACTCAATGACGCGGACCCGACGGAGATAAAGTTTTTTGGTCCTTTTTTCAAAAAAGGACTGCTTGCTTTCTACGCTCCGCCCCGCCGCAAGCCAGCGTCACTTCCCTGGCGTAGGAATCGTGCTCACCGTCCCGTTAGGCCCGATTACCGTGCTTGTCCCGTTCCCGTTCGGCACCACGATGCTGCCGTTCCCCGTAGGCCCGTTCAGCGACTTCACCTCGCCGCCGCCGCCTGTCACCACGCCGGTGCGCCCGTTCGGCAGGTTGACGATGCCGCTCGGGAACGTGGCGGTGGGCGCCTGCGCGTGGGTCTGCTGCTCAGGCACCTCGTAGCCGGGCAGTTGCGGCAGCGGCTGCAGCGGCGCGTAGTTTGGGCCGCCGCCGCCGCCGCCGGAGATCTCGTGGGCCTGCTGGTTCTGCAGGTCCTTCAGCGTAGGCGGCGCCTTGGGCGGCGCCGGCCACACGTCGCCGGCTTCGTAGAGTATCGGCTTGGGCTCGTCGTTGGTCCCGCCGCGCACCTTGGCGTAGGTCTCGTTGGCGGTGCCGGTGGAGGGGGCGGGCGTGATGTTGGGATTGTCGTGGAACGGCAGGCGGAAGGTGTCGCCCCAGTAGGAATACACGCCCGATCCGGCGCAGCCCGACAGCAGGCTGGCGGCCAGCAGGGTGGCCACGGGCCTGGCGCCGCGCCATTTGGGTCGATCCGCATCCGTCATCAGGCAACACTTTCCAGCAAGTGGGGCGCAACATGCCTGCTGGCACGCTGCTTCTCAAGCCGCCGCGTCCGGCCGCCTCACGAAATCCGTGATCCAGCGCGCCACAACCGCGGGATCGTTCAACGGCAACCAGGCCTGCAGCGGCAGCTTGTCGGGCAGGGCCGCAGGCGGCGCGTCGGCTGCCACGGCCAGGATGGCGGGCGCAGTAGGCCACAAAGGTGGTTTGCCGAGGCTTAACCGGTGCACCTCGATCTGCGGCAGGCCAGCGGACTTGAACCCCTCCACCAGGACCACGTCAACCGGCGCCAGGCGGGTGGCGAGCTGCACCGGGTCCGGCGCGTCCGGCGCCTCGCGCAGCAGCGCCCAGCGCTGGCCGCCCACCACCAGCACCTCTTCCGCACCGGCCTCGCGATGGCGGAAGCTGTCCTTGCCAGGGCGGTCCAGCTCCAGCCCGTGATGGGCATGCTTGATGGTGGAGACGCGCAGCCCGGCCGCGCGCAGCAGCGGCAGTATAGCCACCAGCAGCGTCGTCTTGCCGCTGCCGGACCATCCCACCAGCCCGAGCAGCTTCAGTGCGGCACCGCCGGCGAGGAGCCAGGTGCCGGGCGCCGCTGCTTGGGGCGCAGATGCTCCAGGCCGGCGCGCAGGTAGTCCCAGCCGGTGATGAGCGTCAGGAGTGCGGCGGCCCACAGCATGGCGGTGCCGATCAGCCCCACCGGCAGGAAGCCGAGATGGAGCACGGCCGCCCCGTCGTCGCCGGCCAGCAGCGTGCCGAGTGCCCCCATCTGCAGGCCGGTCTTCCACTTCGCCAGCCTGGTCACGGGCAGGCCCACGGCCAGGCCGGCCAGGTATTCGCGCAGGCCGCTGACCAGTATTTCCCGGCACAGTATGACGATGGCCGGGGACAGCCCGTGATACGGCAGGCGGCCATGGCCCGCCAGGACCATGAGCGTGGCGCCCACCAGCAGCTTGTCGGCGATCGGGTCCAGCATGCGGCCGAGATCGGACTGCATCTGGCGAGTGCGGGCGATGCGGCCGTCCAGATAGTCGGTAATGCCGGCCGCGCCGAACACCAGCATGGCGGCCACGTTCCCGCCAGGCGTGCGCAGCGCCACGAGCACCACCAGCACCGGTATGGCCGCGATGCGCGAAAGGGTGAGCAGGGTGGGAAGGTTGGGGATCATGCAGCGCTCACGATAGCCCGAAGTGCTGACCGGGTCAGCCGCTATCTGTCAGCCGGACGATCGTCCAAAAAAAACAACTTCGGCGCCGCATACAATCAAAAGTTGCTTGCGCAAATGAATCGTTTCTGGCAGGGTCTCGTCATGGAAGAAGAACCCGTACTACGCGAAGCCCTCTCCCGCCGTGATGCCGCGCTCGCTGAGGCGCGTCGGCTCGACGAGTTTGTCCGCATGTATAACGAGCTGCGTGGCCGTCCGGCACTGAGCGTCGTGACAGACAGCAGAACGGCCGCGGATTCGCCGGCCGGTGAGTTCATCCTGGACAAGAGCCGGCCCAACGTCAGGTAGGCCGGCGGGTCTTCGCGGCTGGACCCGGCCACACGTCGCCCGGGCCAGCAGGCCGCCGACAAGGCCTGGCGCTACCTCAGAAACCCCGCATCATGCGGCCTGTCGCGCACGTCGGTGCCCTTTTCGCCCTCCTCCGGGTCGCTGTCATCCAGCGTGTCGGCGGTGAAGTTCCGCTCGCCATGGTCCTGCAGCGCCTCCTGCTCCAGCTTGCCCGCCGTGCGGTCCACCACGTACACACGGCTCAGCTTCCGGCGCTCCGCCTCGCCCTCGGCCGCCTGCACCGCCTGGTCCAGGCCCATCGCATGACCATCCTTCGTGATGGCCGGCAACGTCCCGCCATCCGCCCCGTAGAAGACGATCTCGGTGACAACCGCGCCGGGATCGTCCTCGCCCATGCGGCGCAAGACCAGCACGTGGTTACCGTAATCGGGCACCGGATCGTGCGGTGCCAGGCGGATCGTTTCTACCATGAGGGTCTCCTTTGCTTGCGGAACGGCGGGGCGGCTGGCCGGGTTGCGCCGGTAGGGAGAAAGCAAGCAGTCCTTTTTTGAAAAAAAGGACCAAAAAACTTTTGCTCCTACCGCCTGCGCGGGCACTCGCCTCGGTTCTGCAAGCGCGCGCGTTGGCAGCACCAGCCAGGATGCCGATGCAGGCGAACGGAGCAAAAGTTTTTTGCTTCTTTTTTTCAAAAAAAGAAGGCCTTTCTTCCTCCCCTCATGCAGCACCTCCTAGAAGGCTACCAAAGATTCCGAGCCCAAAGCTGGCCGGAGCGGCGCGCCACGTTCGAGGCGCTATCGGACAACGGCCAGCGCCCGCAGGTGATGGTCATCGCCTGCGTGGACAGCCGCGTGGACCCCGCGGTGATCTTCGACACCGCGCCCGGCCAGCTGCTGACGATACGCAACGTCGCCAACCTGGTGCCGCCTTATGCGCCGGATGCCGCCTATCACGGCACCAGCGCGGCGCTAGAGTTCGGCGTGCGGGTGTTAGAAATCCCGCATTTGGTCGTGCTCGGCCACGGCCAATGCGGCGGCGTGCGCGCGCTGCTGGACGGCGCGCCGCCGAACGCGGGGGATTTCGTCGCGCAATGGATGTCGATCGCCGAGCCGGCACGGCGGGCGGCGCTGGCGTGCGAGGATGCGGATGCGCGCGAGCGATGCTGCGAGCATGAGGTGGTGAAGATCTCGCTGGTCAATTTGCGCAGCTTTCCCTGGATCGCCGAACGCGAGACGGCCGGGCGATTGACGCTGCATGGGGCGTGGTTTGCGATCAGGACGGGCGTGCTGAGCGTGTTGCGGGCGGATGGCGTGTTCCGCGATCATGCTGGGTAGTTAAGGAAGCAAGCAGTCCTTTTTTAAAAAAAAGGACCAAAAAACTTTTGCTCCCTGTCGGCGAGCGCTGAAACAACGTGC
>CAXTCL010000175.1:0-8106 GCA_964242035.1 uncultured Acetobacteraceae bacterium
CATCCTGATCTTCCTGTTCAACGGCCAGGAAGTCCGCATCGAACGGCCTGTCGACATGGCGGCGTGTGTGAGCCAGACGACGGCGCAGGTCCAGGCGGCCGAGGTTCTGCACGACCACCCGAAATACGTTTGGGATCACAAGTGGAGTTGCCGGATCGGTCGCATGGAAAAACAGGTATGAGCGCCAAGGGCGGCTGACGCACGTAAGGCAGTCCATCTCGAAGCGCGTGCGCACCGCGGCGCCGCAGCCCGGCCCCTCACGGGGTACAAGGCTGGCGCAAACGCGGAGAGACAAAAGTTTTTTGCTTCTTTTTTCAAAAAAGAAGGCCTTTCTTCCTCTCTGCTGAACCAGGCACGTCAATGGTCCGCCAGGTTAATCATGCTGAAGGCATGCGCCGGCACCGGGCACGACGCCACCTCGGCCGGCTTCAACGTACGCAGGTCGCTGATCCAGCATCGGTCCAGGATGGAGCAGTAGCACAGGCGGAACGTGATCTCGGACAGATGCGCGTCGAACGCGTCGAACACGCCAGCGTCGGCAAACCGGTGGTCCATGCTTATCATCGTGCGGCTCTGGTCTGGGCGGATCACATTGCCGGCCACGTCGCCGAGGCCGATGCCGAGCGCCATGCGCGCGTGTGCGGCCTTCGTGTCGGCGGGCAGGCCACAGCAGCTTTGCAGCAACTGCGTGGCGTCGCCGGCGGGCTTGCCCTGATAGAACACCTCGAAGCTCATCACCTTGGCCGGCCCCACGCCCTCGTTGCGCACGTTCACCACCACGGCCGCGTTGTTGCCGCTGATACGGCGTTCCTCATCCACCTCCATGAACGGCCAGGAATTGGCGGCCAGCAGCTCGCGCTGGACCCCTTCGCCGCGTATGCCGATGACCAGCGAGACGAGCGAGATGAAGATGGCGGCGCTGGCAGCCAGGAAATCGAACCAGAAGCGGCCGGTCCGTCGCGGCGCGCCCTGTATCTCGTCAGGAGTGATGATTTTGTCCGGGTCGGGCATGAGCGCTCCACGGAGATACGGTTGCACAACCGGCTGTAACACGAACAATCGGCCGCCGCCGCCGTTGCCGCGGGATGAACCGCTTATGGACTCCCCGCCGCGTGCTGGCCACCCCGTCCGCTTTGGCGCTGCCGGAGGGTCGCGCCATGGCGGACCGTGCGGTGGCGGCTGGCGCCGAGCTGGTGGCCCTGAAGGTCGACCGCCTGTCTGGCCTGCCGGACGCCTACCGCGACGCCAAGACCACCATGGCCATCGTGACCGCGAGCCCCAGCCGCCGGCGCCTGCAGCCGATCCCGCCCAGTGCCGACTGGCGGTTCGACTTGGCCGAAGGCTGCCCGGCACATTGCTCCTACTGCTACCTGGCGGGTTCGCTCGCCGGCCCGCCGATCATCCGCGTGTATGCCAATCTGGGCGAGATACTGGCCGAGCTGCCGGCTGCCGTGGGCCAAGGCAAGGTCACCTCCGCGTCGGCTGCCCGCGCGGCGGAGGGCACCACGTTCGAGTGCTCCTGCTACACGGATCCGCTGGCGCTGGAGCACCTGACCGGCAGTCTGGCCGCCTGCATCACCCGGTTCGGCGCCTGGGAAGAAGCCGTGCAGCTACGCTTCACCACCAAATTCGCCGCCGTGGAGCCGCTGCTGGGCCTCGCCCATAACCGCCGCACCCGCGTGCGCTTCTCGGTGAATGCGCGCGCGGCCGAGCGGCATGAAGGCGGCGCGCCGCGCATGGCCGCGCGGCTGGCCGCGTTGCGCCAGATGGCGCAGGCCGGCTACCCGGTCGGGCTGACGGTGGCCCCCATCATGCGCGTGCCGGACTGGTCGGCTGCCTATGACGCGCTGTTCGCCGACGTGGAAGCGGCGTTGCAGGGCGTGCCGGGCGTGGATCTGACGGCCGAGTTGATCACCCACCGGTTCACGCCGAAATCCAAGGAGGTGCTGGCCGGCTGGTACCCCGGCAGCAGCCTGGAGATGGACGAGGCCGAGCGGGCACGAAAGATGACGAAATTCGGCTCGGTAAAATGGGTTTTCCCGAAGGAGCAGATGGCGGAGATGCGGGCTTCGGTCGAGGCGTCGCTGGCGCGGCATTTGCCGGCGGCTCGGCTGTTGTATTGGACTTGACGATCTGATACTGCAATGAAGGAAGCAAGCAGTTCTTTTTTGAAAAAAAGAACCAAAAAACTTTTGGTCCCTGTCGGCGGCTGTTTCAGCACTCCCCGACAGGGATCAAAAGTTTTTTGCTTCTTTTTTTCAAAAAAGAAGGCCTTTCTTCCTTGCAAATCGGTGAAATCCTTGTAGCGCAAGGCCTGGTCAGCGTAGCCGACATGGCGACAGCGCACGCACGTCACCGCCGTGACGGCGGCCGGTTGTCGGACGTGCTGATCCAGATGTGCCTACTTTCGCAAGCCGCCTTGCTGGAGGCACAGGCGCGGGTGGGCGCCACAGCGCCGCTGCAGCCGCGCAGCCTGGCAGAGACCGGCGTGAGCGTGCAGAACCTGCTGGGTCTGATGCTGCGCTTCATGGCGCTGGACGCGCGCGAGACGTCGGCCGAAATCATGCACGCCATGAAGCTGCCTTACGGCATCGTGGAAAAGCTGCTGGACGAGGCGCGCAACAGGAGCTGGGTGCAGGCGCTGGGCATGGGCCTTAGCGGCCATGCCGCCGAGCCGCGCTTCGCCTTGAGCCAGGAAGGGCGCGGCGCGCTGGCCGATGCGACGGCACAAAGCCTGTATATCGGTCCTGCACCGGTGCCGCTCGAGGTGTTCCAGGCGCAGATCTTGCGGCAGCGCCTTGTCAGCGAGCGGCTGGACGCCGCGGAGTTGCGCGGCGGGCTGGGCGGATTGGCGGTGCCCGACCATTTCCTGCGCAAGCTGCTCCCGGCGATCAATGCCGGCAGCTCGATCCTGCTGTTCGGGCCGCCGGGCAACGGCAAGACGAGCGTGGCCTCGCGCATCGCCGCACTGTTCCGCGAGGTGATCTACGTGCCGTATGCGGTGGAGATCTCCGGCCAAGTGATGCGCGTGTTCGACCCCGGGCTGCACGTGCCGGTGGTGAGCGACGAGGACCGTGCGTTGCTCGGCAGCGAGGGACTGACGAGCGTGGCCTACGACGACCGCTTCGCGCTATGCCGGCGGCCGTTCGCGATGGCCGGCGGCGAGCTGACGATGGAGATGCTGGACCTGCAGTTCGACACGCACACCAAGTTCTACGACGCGCCGCTGCACGTAAAAGCGCTGGGTGGGGTGTTCCTGATCGACGATTTCGGTCGTCAGCGGATGAACCCGAAGGAGCTGCTGAACCGCTGGATCGTGCCGATGGAGAGCCGGGTGGATTACCTCAAGCTGCACTCCGGCAAGAGCTTCAGCTTTCCGTTCGACGAGCTGCTGATCTTCTCGACGAACATCGATCCGAAGGAGATCATGGATCCCGCGCTGCTGCGTCGCATCCCCTACAAGATTAAGCTGTTTGCGCCCGACATGGACGAGTATCGGGCGATCTTCGCCGTGGAGGCGGAGAAGCGCGGGCTGACGCTGGCGGAGGGCGTGGTGGATTACGCGGCTTCGTTGCTGACCGAAAAGGGCGATTTCGGGCTGGCGTATTTCCAGCCGAAATTCGTCTGCGAGCAGGCGGCGGAGATGTGCCAGTCGTTCGGGCTGGAGATGGTGGTGACGCGGGAGCTGGTGGCGGAGGCTTTGTCGAATTTGTATGTGCAAATTGCGGATTTGTCGGGGTAAGTAAGCAAGGCCTTCTTTTCTGAAGAAAAGAAGCAAAAGACTTTTGCTCCCTGTCGGCGACTGCGGATGGCCCGCGACAACGCGACCACAAGTCTTGCGCTTCTTTTTCAAAAAAAGGCCTTGCTTGCCTTGCTTACCCCACCCGCTCGAATCGCGCCCGGTCCGCCGGCAGCAACCGCACCGTCACGTGCGCCGCCGTCTCATCATCCTCGCGCCCGATCACCTCGCCATGCTCGTACAACCAGGCCAGGCGCGCCCCATCGGAGTGCTCGATGTCGTAATCCGCCTGCTCCATGCCGGCGGCAATTCGTGCATCCAGCATCTCCTTCAGCGCCGCCAGCCCCTCGCCGGTGATCGCGGAGACCGCAACGCTGCCTGGTTTTGCAGGAAGCGCATCGGCGCCGCCGAGCAGGTCCGCTTTGTTCAGCACCTCGATCGTGCGGTCGCCGAAATCCTCGTCCAACGTGCCCTCTTTCGCCATGCCGTCCAGCACGGCCAGCACGTCGGCGCGCTGTGCCGCGCTGTCAGGGTGGGCCGCGTCGCGCACGTGCAGGATCACGTCCGCCTCGGCCACCTCCTCCAGCGTGGCGCGGAAGGCGGCCACCAGTTCGGTGGGCAGCTCGCTGATGAAGCCCACGGTGTCGGATAGGATGACGCGGCGACCGCTGGGTAGCACCAGGCCGCGCATCGTCGGGTCGAGCGTGGCGAAGAGCTGATCCTGCGCGTGTACTTCCGCGCCCGTCAGCGCGTTGAACAGTGTGGATTTGCCGGCGTTCGTGTAGCCCACGAGCGCCACCACCGGAAACGGCACGCGCTTGCGGGCGCTGCGGTGCAGGCCGCGGGTGCGGCGCACCTGCTCCAGCTCCCGCTTCAGCCGCACGATGCGGTCGGTGATCAGCCGGCGGTCCGCCTCGATCTGCGTCTCGCCCGGGCCGCCCAGGAAGCCGAAGCCGCCGCGCTGGCGTTCCAAGTGAGTCCAGGACCGCACCAGGCGGGAGCGCTGGTAGTCCAGATGCGCCAGCTCCACCTGAAGCGCGCCTTCGCGCGTCACCGCGCGCTCGCCGAAGATGTCCAGGATCAGGCCGGTGCGGTCGATAACCTTGCAGCCCCAGCCGCGCTCGAGGTTGCGCTGCTGCACCGGGCTGAGCGACGCATCGACGATGGCGACGGTCACCCGCTCCTCGGCCAGGCGCAGCTTTTCGGACTCCATCTGCCCGGAGCCGAGCAGCGTGGACGGCCGGCGCCCGCGCAGCGGCAAGACGGAGGTGTGCACGACGACAAGCCCGATCGAGGCCGCAAGCCCCACCGCCTCGGCCAGCCGTGCCTCCGCCGCGCGGGACGGGTCGACGCCTGTGCGCTCGGCCGAGCTCGGCCGTTCCCACGGCAGGATGACGGCGGCGCGCGTGGGCGCCGGCCGTCCGGCATGCGTCCGCTCCGGACCGTGCGCGCCCGCGTTCTCGCCGTGGCCTGCGTTGTCGGCGCCTGCCTCGTCGTCAGAAATCACTGTCGGCAGAACTGTCCTCCTTGGCGCCGAGCGCCGCACCTTCCTTGGCCGCATCGAACAGCTGGATGGGCGCGCCCGGCATGACGGTGCTTATGGCGTGCTTGTAGACGAGCTGCGTGTGGCCGTCCCGGCGCAGCAGCACGGAGAAATTGTCGAACCAGGTGATGATGCCCTGCAGCTTCACGCCATTAATCAGGAACACCGTCACCGGCGTCTTGGCCTTGCGCACGTGGTTCAGGAACACTTCCTGCACGTTCTGCGGTTTTTCAGTGGCCACGAGGTTTGCCCTTCTTGCTTGCGCGGCCCTGCGTTGGTGCGGGCCGTATCCGTCGGTGCTCTCTGCAAACCTCGTGCCGAGCAAGCAAGGAAGTAAGCAGTTCTTTTTTGAAAAAAAGAACCAAAAAACTTTTGTCTTCTTTGTGCGGCTTCTATCCGGCTGACACGCGGCGCGCGAAGAGGGTGAAAAGGTTTTGTGCGACCGGGCCCACTTCCCCTGCGCCCACCGCGGCGCCGTCCACCTGCAACACCGGCTTGAGGAAGATGCTGGCCGCGGTCAGGAACACCTCGCGCGCGCAGCGGAGTTCCGCCAGCGAAAATGCACGTTCTTCAAGCACGATGCCCGCACGCTGCATCTCCTCGATCAGCGCGGCCCGCGTGCAGCCAGGCAATATGGCGTGGCTCAGCGGCCTGGTGCAAAGCGTGCCGTCCGCGCCCACGATCCATACGGAGGTGGACGCACCCTCCGTGACCATGCCGTCGCCGTCATACAATATTGCCTCTGTCGCGCCTTGGGCGCGCGCCGCCTGCCTTGCCAGAACGTTCGGCAGAAGCCCCACGGACTTGATGTCGCACCTGGCCCAGCGCTGGTCCGGCAGCGTGATGGCGCTCGCCGTCCAGCCATCGAGGCTTTCGGGGAACGCCGGCGCCCGGCGTAGCGTCACCACCAGCGCTGGCCTGGTGCCTTCGGGGGGAAACGCGTGCTCCCGCCTGGCCACGCCGCGCGTGACCTGGATGTAGAGCAGGCCAGCCCGGCGGCGATTGCGTGCCACCACTTCGTCCAGCACCGACACCAGCGCCGCACGCGCGATCGGCCAGCGTATCTGCAGCTCCCGCAGGCTGCGGGCGAGGCGATCCAGGTGCAGATCGCGGTCGATCAGCCTTCCGTCATGCAGATAGGCGACTTCGTAGACGCCGTCGGCGAACTGGTAGCCGCGGTCTTCTATGTGCACCACCGCCTGGGCATGGGGCACGTAGCGGCCGTTCACGTAGGCGATGCGGCTCATGGGCGCGCCAAGGAAAGGAAGGCCTTCTTTTTTAAAAAAAGAAGCAAAAAACTTTTGCTACCAAGCTGCCGGAACGCCCACGCTCGTGGACGAAACCCGATCGCTGCAAATGCGAGGGTGCAGAAGTTTTTCGGTCCTTTTCAAAAAAGGACTGCTTGCTTTTTATCAAGCCGCGTCTTCGGCCCCGTCCTGCCCTGCCTGCTCCACGTAGGCGGGTGCAGGGCCATTGGCCATTGGCGGCTGCTCCTCGCCACCATCCTGGCCGTCGCGGTCTCGCCTCGGCTGGCCGTTATACTGCCCGCTTTGGCCGTTATTGTATTGCCCGTTCTGCTGCTGGCCCTGGTGCTGCGGCTGGCCGCCATGTTGCTGGGCGTTCTGCTGGCTGGCCTGGTTGATGGCGTTCAGGATGCGGAAGTAATGCTCCGCGTATTGGAAGTAACTCTCAGCCATCACGCGATCACCCGCGCCCGTGGCATCGCGCCCGAGTTGCAGGTATTTCTCAAACAGTTGCTGCGCCGTGCCGCGTATGCGCAGGTCCGGCCCGCTGCTGTCGAACACGTGGTTCCTGTTGAGCGGGATGTTGCCGCCATATTGGCGCGGGCTTCCGCCACCGCCGCCACCACCACCGCCGCCGCCACCGTTGCGATGGGAGCGTCCGCGCATGCGTTTCATGTTCATCCGATTACAATGTGCTTCCCTGTTGCAGCGCCAGCCCTTCCGGCCACAGCCGGAAAAGGCCGCGAGCGAAACTTTGTATGGGCCGTCGCCAGTTTGCCGATCTGCTGCGAGCCAGAGTCCGGTGGCCGAACCGGCCTGCCCCACAAGCTGATTCCCGCAGCGTGCCCGTAGCCATGGCAAGTTAAACTTGTCTCACCGGGGCCGCATCCCGTGCGCGCCAGAACCCTAGCGTGCAATCGCGGTCCTGCCAACAGTTTTTAAACGCCATCCGCACGCGTGAGTACCACAGCCCTGGCGACACCACCCAGGTCCGGCCGGGTCTCCAGATGGACAAGGCCCGCGGGCGCCGCCAGCGCGCGCACCGCCGCGTCCTGCCCGGCCCCCACCTCCAGCACCGCCACGCCGCCCTCTTCCAGCAGGCCCGCCAGACACGGCAACAGACGGCGATAGGCGTCCAGGCCCTGCCCGCCACCATCCAACGCCCGCGCCGGCTCGAACAGCCGCACCTCCGGCATCAGCCCCGCCAGCATCGCTGTCTCAATATAGGGTGGGTTGCACAGGATAACGTCGACCCGGCCACACAGCGCGGCCACCCAGTCTCCTGCCAGGAACGCGCATCGCGCCGCCAGCCCGTGGGCGGCGGCGTTACGCGCGGCCAGCCGGCACGCCGCCGGTGACAAATCGACGCCCACACCGAACGCGTCCGCGCGCTCCGAGAGCACCGCCAGCAGCAGGCAGCCCGTGCCGGTGCCCAGATCCAGCACGCGCCTTGGCGTCGGTGCGTGTGCCAGCGCCGCCTCCACCAGCGTCTCGCTGTCCGGCCGTGGCACCAGCGTGTCCGGCGAGACCTCCAGGTCCAGCGTCCAGAAGCCCCGTCGGCCGGTGATCAACGCCCACGG
>CAXTCL010000176.1:0-8083 GCA_964242035.1 uncultured Acetobacteraceae bacterium
AGGGTGAGCGAGGTGATGTGGCCGGCGTGGTCCTGCGGGCGGCGGATGTAGAAGATGCCGGCTTCGCCCTCGAAGGGGATCAGGTGTTGCAGGACGAGCTTGATGTTGCGGGGGAAGGCGGCAAGGGCGGTGGCTAGGGAGGCTTCGTCCTCGATGAGGCGGACGCCGGCGCCGTTCAGGCCGATGTCCGGCTTCAGGACTATGGGGAGTGCGAGCTTGGCGGCGGACAGGGCAGCGGTGGCGCGGGCCAAGTCGTCCTGCCCGGTGATGACGGTGGTGTAGGGAGCGATGGTGTCGCGGGCCTCGCCGGTGACCATGTCGAGGATGGCGGTCTTGCTTTCGCCGCATAGGCCGCCGGTGGTTATGGTCGGGTTTGCGGCGGTGGGCAGGCTGAGGTCACGGTGCCAGGCGCCGAGCGCGATCCATTGGGCGATCACCGGGAAATAAGTGAGCCACTGCGGGAGGAACTCGAAGGGCGAGACCTCGCGCCGGCGCGGCATCGGTTCGGCGAGCGCTGCTTGCAGGGCGTCCGGGTCTATACGCGAGGCGAGCGCGTCCAAGTTGCTATCCTTTTTCCTGTGCGCGGACGGCGAGGCGGCCGGCCAGGATTATGACCACGATGAAGGCGGCGAAGCCGGCCCAGCGCCACTCGCCAAGGTGTTCCACGAGGAGCTTGCCCACACGTAGCGAAACGGCGAACAACGCGGAAGTCCAGATGAGGGTGGCGCCCACTGCGGCGGCGACGAATTTGCGGAAGTTTGCGCCCAGAAAGCCACAGGCGGTGTAGGTGGGCAGGCGCACGCCGGGCAGAAAACGGCTGATGAACACCACCTTGAAGACGTGGCGTTCCAGCCAGGCGCGTCCGCGGTCCTGGCGCTGGGCGGGGATCAGGCGGGCGGCCCAGGGCACGTGGGCGGCCAGGCGGCCGAGGCCGTAGAGGCCGATGTCACCGAGCACGATGCCGATGTAGAGGGAGGTGAGGGCCACCGGGATGGAGAGGCCGCTGCTTTGCACGGCAAGTGCCGCGGCGGCCGTCGCGGCGTCTTCAAGGATGAAGGTGCCGATGACGATGGCGGCGCCCTGCAGGAGCACGCTGTGGCCGGCGTCGGCGAGCAGATGAGTGACGGAGAGATCCATAGCCTAGGGGGCGGCGCCGTGCCGAGATATGTCTCGGGCCTGTTCGATGCTGCGCCGTGAAGGATGGTCGCCTACTACGCTGCTGATGTCCCGTCGGATCAGCTTGTCTCCCCGGATCGCTGACGCCGTCTCGCTGGCCCACTCCGGCTGGCGAGGCGAGAGGCTGGCCGACGCGCCACACCAGCGGCGGAACGGACGGCTTGCGTCCTGGTCCGGGTGTCGGGTGGCGCGACACCCGACACGGCTCTGGGAATAACGTGCGTGCCTCACGCGGTGAAACGGGAGGCCAGCGCGGCCCTCGCGGCCGCGTCCAGCCCGATCGCCCGTTCAAGATAGGCGTCGAGCGAGCCATATTCGGCCCGCAAGGCCTCGAAGGCTGCGACCAGCAGAGACTCGTGCGCGCTGAAGAGGATTTCCTTCACTGCCGGCGCAAGGTCGAAATTGCTGGCGATCTCACGGCGCCAGAGGGTGTTGGTCGCCAGGTAGTCCTCCATGACGTCCTCCCAGGCAACGCCCAGGGCGCTTAGGAAAAGCGCTGAACCGAAGCCGGTGCGGTCCTTGCCGGCGGAGCAATGCAGCAGCAGCGGCGTGCCGCCCGGGGCAAGCAGGGCTTCGAACATGGCACGGTATTGGGGGAAGCTTTGCAGGGCGTAGGCGCGGTAGGCGTCGCGGAGAAGTTCCAGCATGTCTTCTGGGGAGGCGTGACCGCTATCCTGGCCGGTGCGCAGTATGTCGCGAAGGCTGGCGCCGACGGAGGGCTCTATGGGCAAAGGCAGCCGTCTGGCATCGGCCAGGTCGACCGGGGTCACCCGGGCTTCGTGTGTGCCGCGCAGGTCACAGACGGTACGCAGGCCCAGGGCCGCGACGATCGCCTGGTCCTCGGGCGAAAGAGCAGCCAGGGCGGGCGCGCGGAACACGAGGCCGGTGCGGACGTGACGGCCGTCCCTGGTGGGCCAGCCGCCAAGGTCTCGCAGGTTTGAAGCGGAGGTGAGCGGGATGGAAAGCGAAGGCATCGCGTGCTTGTTCCAGATGCTCCGGCGAAAGGGAACCCTGGGCCGGCATTTCCCTGCTGCGCCGCCGCACCGCGGCCGACTTGTCCGGCTAGCGACCAAGTGGTTCGACACTCTGACAAAAACGTGAAAAGCGTGGCGCGCCATTGCTCACGGGCGTGCTACTAAATAGTTTTGCAGCGAAACAAACAGCGGGATGTCTCATGCGCCATTGGATTGCGGCTGCCCTGATAAGCTGCGCCGCAGTGCCTGCCCTGGCGGGTACGATCACCGATACGATCGCGTTCCAGGGCGAGTCGGACAACGGCCAACCCACCATCACCGGGCCCGCCTTCGATCCCGCGCTTGGCACCTTAACCAGCGTGAGTGTCACGCTGACCGGCTCGTACAACCCGATGATCTTCACGGGCCAGCCGGCAACCTCGACGCAGTCGCTACTGGACGCCTCGGTCTATCTTCTCGGCGCCGGGCCGCAATCGTCGTTCCTGACTTCCGGCAGTTTCATGTTGCGGCAGAGCGGAACCTACCTGTTAGGGCCTGCGGAGAGCTTTAGTTTCACCGAGTCTGTCGATACTGCGGCGGCGCTGAAGGATTACACGGGGGGTCCGGGCGCCACCAGGTATGGGCTCGCAAGCTATGACATATTCTCCAACCCGGCGATTCCCGGAAGCTAGGGGTCGCAGGCGGACGATACGTCGCAGTTTTCCGGGCAGTTTGCGATCACCTACGTCTACAGCGTGGCCGAGCCTGGCAGCTTGGCCATTTTGGGGGCGGTGCTGGCAGTTGGCTGGATTAGCATGTTGGTGAGTGCTGCAAAAAGGAAGCAAGGCCTTCTTTTTTAAAAAACAGAAGCAAAAACTTTTGCTACCTCGCCTGTCTTGAGGCCTGTCCTGGTTCTGCCAGTGTGCGTGTTGGCAGGAACGTGGACGGGCCATGGTGCAAGCGCGGTAGTAGAAGTTTTTTGCTTCTGTTTTAAAGAGAAGGCGTTGCTTACTTATGCGCATGCCGCTTGCTAGCTGGCGGCGCCTTTAACGGCTGCTTCTCGTCCGCCTCAGCCTTCGGGCAGGCGTCATCCTTGCCGACACCAAACTGTATAGTGGGCAGCAGCGCACCCAGCGGGGTTAGCACGATACCGAGGCCCACAGCGGCGCCGGCGCGCGCGGCCACTTCGGCGCCCGGCCGTATGGACGGGCTGGTGATCGGGCCGGTGAGGTTGATCGGGCCAGGCAGCGAGCCGATCGAGAAATGCTTTGAGCGGGTGGTCAGCGACATGTCCATCGTCTGATCCTTTAGGTCGATCGTTCCTTTGCCGACAACGCGGGCTTCCTCGGTGTCCAGCAGCATCTCCTTGATGTCCACGGTCCCCTGGCGCATCGGCAGGTCGAGGTCGGCGCAGTCGATCTTGGCGCGGTTCGGCACGCCCAGGGCAGAGAGCAGGGCGTTGCCGAATTCTAGGCCGGCGATGTCCACCAGGAGGGCAGAGACGTCGCCGGCGCTGGTGAGGACGAGTTTCAGCTCGCCATTACCCTGACCCATCATGCTGGCCAGCGAGTTGCCGTTGGCGTCGATGCGGGCCTCGCCGCCGATGATGCCGTTGCCCTTGAAGGTGTGGGTGGCCTGCATGAGGCGCGCCAGCTCGATGTGCTGGAAGCGAATGTCGGCGTTGGCGTGGACCAGATCGTTCGGGTCCGGGGTTAGCTCGATGACGCTGGCGATGTCACCGTTGCCGACGACGAAATCGAGCGGGTGGAGCATGATCTTGCCGTCGACGATGTCCATGGTGACGTGGAGCTTGTCAAA
This sequence comes from uncultured Acetobacteraceae bacterium, assembly GCA_964242035.1. Taxonomy (GTDB): domain Bacteria; phylum Pseudomonadota; class Alphaproteobacteria; order Acetobacterales; family Acetobacteraceae; genus BOG-908. Next base: position 3,948 of record CAXTCL010000176.1, read on the forward strand.
GGGAGTGTATTTGTTGGCGATGTGATCGGCGGTGTATTTCAGGTGGATGTCGGCCGCGCGTATCTTCGGCAGGTTGATCTTGGTGTCGGGGAACAGCTTTTTGCTGGTCTTGGCGGTGGCGGCCTGCTTTTTTTGGTCCGGGGTTTCGCCGGCGGTCTGGCTCAGCTTGCCGGCCGGCGTGCCGATGAAGCCGCCGAGGTCGGCCAGGTCCACGTTCTTGCTGACAAGGTCCATGGTGACATCGGGGCGCACGCCCGGGCGGCGCTCGCCGGTGATGTTGCCGCCCAGGTCTGACGCGCCGACGCGGCCTTCGAAGTTGGTGAAACGTATGCGCGGGGGGGCGTAATCCAGGTTGCCGGCGATGGAGAACGGTGGGGTCTGCGGGATGGGGATGCCGGTCAGCGGGTAGAGCTGGGACATGTCGGGGCCGGAAAAGCTGAGTTTCAGCTTCGCACCGGCGAAGTTCAGCGGGTTCTCCACAGTGCCGACGAGCGAGGCTTTGGTGGGGCCGTTGGCGACGTGCAAATCGATCGGGTAGGGATGCTGGGAGTCGCGCAGGCTTAGCAGGGCGCCGCCGATGAAGTCGCCAGTGACGGGCTGGCCGGCATAGGCGCCCTTGGCGTTCACCACGATCGCAGCGGGCTCGGTGCCGGAGGCCGGGCGTGTGGCGATGCCGGCGGCGAAGTTGGTCTTGAACCTGGGATCGACGACGTAGGCTGTGCCGGCGGTGATCTGCAGGTCACCAATCCTTGGCGGCGGGGACGGCTTGGCGCCAGGTTTGGCGGGGGCGAGCTTGAGGGTGAAGTTGTTGCTGCCGTCTGGCATGGCGATGGCGCGTATGTCGGGGTGATCCAGCGCAATGCTGGGCAGCACGATGGTGCGGTGGTTGATGTAGTCCATCACGCTGGCGACGATGGTGAGGCGGCCGATGCGGGCCAGCGGGTAGGTGCTGACGAAGCCGTCCGGGTTGGCGACGACGACGTTGTCCGCGGCCACCGTGGTGTTGCGGCCGAGACGGACGTGTAAATGGGAGATGGTGACGCGGCGACCGATAGCGGCGGAGGCCTGGTTCTGCACGATGGGAATGAACCAATCCCAGTTCCACAGCAGGACCAGCGCGATCACGCCGATGACCAGGACGCCGAAGATGGTGCCGAGGATACGCAGCCCGCGGCGGCGGCGGGGCGGCGGCGGGACGATTTGGGCGTTGGTCTGGTCCATGTCTGCGGAAACGCCGGACGTTGTGGGCGGGTTGCGGCGCGCGGTCAGGCCCGGTTCGGGCCGCGGGAAAAAGTTGCAGCATTGCCAGGGTGTTCGCTCACTTCTACCTCCTCGACGGTGACGCGGCCGGCAGTCTCGTTGGCGAGGAAGTCGGCGGCCCAGTTGTAGGCAAGCGCGGCGAAGGCTTCGCAGCCGATTGCCTCCATGACGCGCAGCTGGGCGAGACCGGCCGTTTGCAGGGCGGTCAAGGTGGCGAGGTCCGGATCGTCGGCGGAGACGAGAAGCGTATGGTCGAACATTGATGCCAGCCAGGCGCGCAGGGGTTTGAGCCCGCCGAAATCGAGGCACCAGCCACGGTCGTCCAGCGTATGGGTGGCGAAGGTGAAGCGGAAGGCGAGCGCATAGCCGTGCAGGAAGCGGCAGTGCGAGTGCTGGGCCTGCCACTGCCGGAAGGCGCAAGACAGGCCCTGCTCGTGGCCATACGTCTTGATCACGCGCCAGGTAGGGTGTGCGTCTTGGGTGTTCATGGTCGCCGGGTGGATAGGAGGCGGGGCGTGGTGGGTCAAACCGGTGACGATCCACGCCGCGCGGGTGTTGTTCCCTAGTGGAGAACTTCGCATTGCGCGGCGTGCATAGCCGATTCAACGGTGATTTGACGTTGAACTCTCCATATGCACTTTCGCGAGCGGTTATAACGCCGTTCTCTCGCGGCGTTGGGGTGGCTATGCTGGATTGCATCACGTTCGACGGCCTGTTTGACGAGCAAGTGGCCGAGACGCCGGCGCATGTGGAAGACAGCCTTGCTATCCTGCGCGCGGCGTTGATGGGCGAGTATGCCGGGCGGGTGGCTGTGGTGTCCTCGTTCGGGGCAGAGTCTGCGGTGCTGCTGGCGCTGGTGGCCGAGGTTGATCCGGGGACGCCCGTGGTGTTCGTCGATACGCGGCAGCATTTCAGCGAGACCCTGGCGTATCGGGACACGCTGGTGCGCGTGCTGGGGCTGACCGATGTGCGCAGCGTGGGTCCGAGTAATGCGGAACTGGTGGCCAACGATCCTGGGGCCGAGCTGTGGCGCTACGATCCGGATGCGTGTTGCGCCTTGCGCAAGGTGACGCCGCTGGACCGGGCGCTGGCGCCGTTCGACGCGTGGATCAGCGGGCGCAAGCGGCACCAGGCGGCGACGCGGGCTAGCCTGCCGGTGCGCGAGGTGGTGGCGGGGAAGGTGAAGTATAATCCGCTGGCGGCCTGGAGTGCTGTGGACATAGCGGCCGAGATGTCGGCGCGTGGGTTGCCGCGGCATCGGCTTAGCGTGGCGGGGTACCCTTCGATCGGGTGTGCGACGTGCACGCGGGCGGTGGCGGCGGGGGAGGATCCCAGGAGCGGGCGTTGGGCGGGGACGGGGAAGACGGAGTGCGGGATACACAAGGATGCTGGAGCGGGGATTTAAGGCAAGGCCTTCTTTTTTGAGAAAAAGAAGCAAAAAACTTTCGCTCCGTTGCCTGCATGGCGATCCGGCCTGATCCTGCAGGCGCCTGCGTTTGCAGAACCTGCGCGCGCCGCTATGCAGGCGGGGGATAAAAGTTTTCTGTTTTTTTTCAAAAAAGAACTGCTTCCTTCCTTAGGAACTTCCACGAGGTGATCCCCCCGTCCATTGCGTTCCCAAGCATCGGCTGGCGCCACGGCGCGGCTTCCGGCGGCGGCCGTGAGCTGGCCGAAGAGACCGCGATCGCGATCACGTATAATCGCGTGACCCATGCGGTAATGATGGCGACGCCGGCTGATCTGGAGGATTTCGCGGTCGGGTTCAGCCTTTCGGAAGAGATTGTGCCGGTGCCTGGCGAGATCACGGATTTTACCGTCGTCGAAGCCGAGGGCGGGGTGGAGCTGCGTATGTGGATACCGTCCGCGCACATGGCAGCACTTGAGGTGCGGCGGCGCCGGCTGGCGGGGGCGACCGGGTGCGGGATGTGCGGGTTGGAGAGTCTGGGGGAGGCGTTGCGGCCGGTGCCGGACGTGCCGGCGGGCCGTCGTTTCTCGGCCGGAGAGGTACAGCTTGCGGCGGCGAGCCTGGCGGGGGCGCAGGTTCTGAACCAGGCGACGCGGGCGGTGCATGCGGCGGGGTTCTGGACTAGTGACGCGGGGCTGGTTGCGCTGCGCGAGGATGTGGGGCGGCATAATGCGCTGGACAAACTGGGGGGTGCGCTGGCGCGGCGGGGCGTGTCGGCGGCCGAGGGGATTGTGGTGCTGACGAGCCGGATCTCGATCGAGCTGGTGCAGAAGGCGGCGCGTATGGGAGCGGCGGTGGTGGTGGCGGTTTCCGCGCCTACGGCGTTGGCGGTGCGTGCGGCGGAGGCGGCGGGGATGACGCTGGTAGGGGTGGCCCGGGCGGATGGGTTTGAGGTTTTTACCTGTGGGGGGCGGGTGGTTTTGTGATTTGAAGGGAGGAAGCAAGGCCTTCTTTTTTGAAAAAAAGACGCAAAAAACTTTTGCTTCCCCGACGCTCGGGGCGCTTCGGTGTTTCCGAATTTACCCGACTGGTGCCGATGGGGGGGACAAAAGTTTTTTGCTTCTTTTTTTCAAAAAAGCAGGCCTTGCTTCCTTCTATGCCCCAGCGGGTTTAGCCGGCTGATACGGCGGGGCGCTCTCGTCGAACCGGGTCCAGCCGGTCTGATGGTAGGCTTCGCGCTGCTGCGCCGCGTTGGCGCCGTGGGTGCTGAGGATACGTTGCGTCTCGCCGACCCGCTTGTCGTCCACCATGGCGGTCACGAGGTAGCAGCCTCTGCGGACACTCTCGGCGTATACGTTGGCGTCCTCTTCCGTCTCGCCAGATTTGACGAGCGATCCTACCAGGCCGCCGGTGCCGGCGCCGACGGCGGCACCCACCCCTGCGCCGGTGAGCGTGGCCACGAGCCAGCCGG
>CAXTCL010000177.1:0-8081 GCA_964242035.1 uncultured Acetobacteraceae bacterium
CACGCAGGCGGCGGCCCAGGTGGCGCCGCCGGCCGCGCGCCCCGCGGCGCCCACCGCGCAGCCCGCCGCGCCGGGCAACGCCATCGAGCAGATCGTGGTCACCGCGAACAAGCGGCGCGAGCGGGCGCGCGACGTGGCCAACAGCGTCACGGCCATATCCGGCACGCAGCTCGACAGGCGCCAGGAAGTCAGCGTGCAGGACCTGGTCAGCCAGGTGCCCGGCCTGTCGGTGGAGGCGGACGACAAGACCACCGTGCGCATCATCATACGCGGCCTCAATACCGGCAGCCCGGGCGCCACGGTGGCGTCCCTGCTGGACGATACACCGACCAACTCGGTCGGCGCACAGAACGACGCCTCGACCAACACGCCGAATTTCGACACGTATGACCTCTCGCGCATCGAGGTGCTGCGCGGCCCCCAGGGTTCGTTGTATGGCGCGTCCGCCGAGGGCGGGCTGATCAAATATGTCACCAACCCGCCCGATCCCACGAAATATTCGGGCGAGCTCGAAGGCGGCTTGGACGGCACCACGGATGGTGGACTTGGCGGTTCGATAAAGGGATTTGCCAACTTGCCCCTGCTGGACGGCAAGGCTGCGCTGCGCATCACCGGCTGGAACGAGTGGATTCCCGGCTTCATCGACAATCCAGACCGCGACAAGACCGACGCCAACAGCGGCCAGCGCTATGGCTGGCGCGCGTCGCTGCTGGTGCAGCCGACCCCCGACCTGACGGTGCGCCTGACCGCCGAGCGCCAGACCCTGTTCAGCAACGGCACGGACTTCCTGCAGGCACGCGGCGCGGCACTCACGCCCACTTCGCCGCCAGGCGACCAGCTCAGCCTCGTCAACGGCCTGGTCAACAACACTTACCTGCCCACGCAGGGTCAAAACGAATCCGGCGTGTATTACGGCACCATCAACTACGATCTCGGCTGGTCTAACCTCACCTCCATCACCAGTTTCACGGACAACAGTTTTCGCAGCCTCATCGACGCGACCAACGATCTTGCCGGTCCGGGCCTGACCTACGGCAATTTTTTCTCCGCCGACGTGTACGGCGTGCCGTCACTGGCGCAGATCCGGCAGAACTCGAGCTTCGACAAGTTCAACCAGGAAGTCCGGCTCACGTCCGATCCCGGCTTCGAAGTGCTGGGCCGACGGTTCGAATGGCTGGTGGGCGGCTACTACACGCACGAGACATCCGTGCTGTCGCAGGACCTGGACGGGCTCGCCGCCAACACGACCAGGCTGATCTACCCGGCCGGTGAGCGGGTCCGAATATTCGGCCAGCTTTCCGAGTGGGCGTTCTTCGCCAACGCGGACTACTACATCCTGCCGAACGTGGACCTCGCCCTTGGCGGGCGTCTGAGCGGCAACGCGCAACACTCGCAGGAGGAATACCTGCCGGCCGCCCTGACCGGACCCTCGACGTTGTTCCTGTCCACGCTGAAATCCAACGATCACGACCAGCTGTTCTCGGTCGCCCCGCGCTGGCACATCAACGACGACTCACTGCTGTATGCCCGCATCGCCTCCGGCTACCGCCCCGGCGGTCCGAACGTGGCACTGCCCGGCGTGACCGGCATCCCGACTTCCTACAGCCCGGACCGCACGGTCAATTACGAACTCGGGTTCCGCCAGGATTTGTTCAACAAGGCCGTCTCCATCGACGTGACCGGCTTTTTCATAACCTGGAAGGACATCCAGGTTCTCAGCACCGTCGTTACCAGCGACGGCCCTTTCGGCGTGAACGGCAACGCAGGCAGCGCCGTCAGCAAGGGCGTGGAGTGGGATTTCAGCTGGGTGCCACTGCCCGGCCTGAAGCTGAATGCCACCGGAAGCTACCAGGATGCCAGGCTGACGCAGGACGCGTTCGGCCTGGGCGGCGCCAATGGCGACTACCTGCCCTACGTGCCCAACGTCAGCAGCGCGGTTAACGTGGATTACGGCTGGGCGTTGACGGACCGGTTCCGCGCCTACGTCTCCGGCACCTGGAGCTACGTGGGCGAGCGCTACAGCGGCTTCTCGCCGGCAACGACCCCGATCGTCTCCCACGTGCAGCTGCCCAGCTATAACACCGGCGCGCTACGCACCGGCATCGAGGACGATCGCTACAGCCTCGAGCTCTATATCAATAACATCAGCGATGCGCGCGGCATCACCTATTACCAAAGCGAGGGTGGGCAGAATTTTACCGGGCAGGAGACTATCATCCAGCCGCGTACGATCGGGGCGATTGCGCGGGTGAAGTTTTAGGCAAGGCAAAGAAGGCCTTCTTTTTTGAAAAAAAAGAAGCAAAAAACTTTTGCTCCGCTGTCGCAGACTCACCGGATAGGTCCGCGACAGCCGGGTGAAAAGTTTTTTGTTTTTTTTTCGAAAAAGAAGGCCTTGCTTGCCTACTTGACCCGCTCCACCAAAAACCCCTGGTTACGCAGTAACTGCGGCACCCCCACAGACCCGCAAAGATGCGCCACCCCCACCGCCACGAACGCCACGCCCGAGCCGGACAACCGATCCGCAATACGCTGCGCAAACCGCTCGTTGCGGCGCACGATCAGCTCGTTCCAGGTCTCCTCGCTGCGGTCGCGTATAGACTTGTTGACCTGGCGGTCCAGCGCCGCCTCGTCGCCCGCGAGCCAGGCGGCCACCAGGTTGTGGAACTGCGGCCCGGCATCGTCGGATTCGTCGATCTGCTGTTCCAGCGAGACGAGCTGCGTCGTCTGCGGCAAGTCGGCCATGATGGCGAATTGCTGGTCCACCGTCTCGAAGGTGGGCGTAGATTTGTGATGGGCGTGGGCGTAGGCCAGCAAGGTCCCCTCCGCGCCAGGCGACACCGGGCCCGCCTGCTTCAGCAACGCACCCATCAGCAACACTTCCATGAGCCACGGCCGCGCCTGCGCCAGAAAGGCGGCCGGCATGCCGGAAGAGGCCGCCAGCTTCTCGTAGCGCGCGCGATACGCCTCGGGCAGGAGCTGTTCGGTGCTTTGCGCCGCCCCCATGCCGTAATGGCGTATGGCGTTCAAGCTGCCGGAAAGGTCGCTGATGTCCGCCTCGGTCCAGATTTCCGCTGACGCGTCCAGCGCCTTCTGAATGGACGCATCCATCCAGTGCTCGCCGGCCGGCAGGATGTGCACCGTGCCGAACAGATAGACGGTGGCATTGGTCCCGTGCGCTACCCAAAGTGCCGGATCGGCGCAGGCTGGGGGTGCGGCGAGGAGCAGTAGGGCTAGGAATAGTCTGCGCATGGGGTGTCCGGGTTGAACAGGCGAAGTAAGAAAGGCCTTCTTTTTTGAAAAAAAGAAGCAAAAAACTTTTGGTCCCTGTCGGCGAACGCTGAAACAGCCGCCGGTCGTGCGAGAGCACGCTTGCGCGTGACAGGGAGCAAAAGTTTTCTTGGTCCTTTTTTTTAAAAAAGGACTGCTTGCCTTTCTCGCATACTGGCCCGCTCCAGCCTTATTGAAATCGATGTCGAAATCAAGGCCGCGGCACCCAGGGCCGCGCCCAGCCATGGCAGCGCGCCATATGCCAGGCCGGCCGCCAACGCCGCACCGCCCAGCCAGGCACCCATGGCGTTGCCCAGGTTGAACGCGCCCTGGTTCAGTGTGGCCACCAGGTTGGGCGCCTCCGGCGCGCTGTCGATCACCCGCATCTGCAGCGGAGTCGCCACCGCAAACGTCAGCACGCCCCATAGCAGCACAGTGGCGGCCGCCGGCACCGCGAACGGCAGCGTGGCCACCAGCAACGCCAGCGTGGCGATCAGCCCGGCCTGCACGCCGGCGATGCTGGCCATCAGCCGCCAGTCGCCCAGCCGGCCGCCCAGCAGGTTGCCCGCGGTGATGCCCACACCGAACAGCAGCAGCAGCCAGGTCACCGCATGCGGCGAAAGCCTGGTCACGTGCTCCAGCATCGGCGTGATGTAGGTGAACACGCTGAACAGGCTGGCCGAGCCGAGCAGGCTCATCAGCATGGCGAGCACCACCTGCGGGCGGCGGAGCACGCGAAACTCGGCCAGCAAGCCGCTATCGGCCGGCCTGGGCAGGCGCGGCAGGGCCCAGGCGATGGCTGCCGTGGCGGCCAACGCGATGGCGGCCACGCACCAGAAGGTGGCGCGCCAGCCGGCCGCCTGGCCCAGCGCCGTGCCGGCCGGCACGCCCAGTACGTTTGCCAGGGTCAGCCCGCTGAACATGATGGCGATCGCCTGGCCGCGCCTGGCCGGCGGCACCAGCCCCCCCGCCACGATGGAGCCGATGCCGAAGAACGCGCCGTGGCACAACGCGGTGGCCACGCGCGCCGCCATCAGCAGCCCGTAGGTCGGCGAGACCGCGCACAGCAGGTTGCCCACCGCGTAGGCGCCGATCAGCCCGAGCAGCGCCGCCCGCCTTGGCAGCCGCGCCGTGGCGATCGCCAGTATGGGCGCGCCGATCACCACGCCCAGCGCGTATCCGGTGACCAGCAGGCCGGCGCCCGGGATGCTGACGTGGAGGTCCCGGCTGAGGTCCGGCAGCAGGCCCATGATGACGAACTCGCTGGTGCCTATGGCAAAGGCGGCCAGGGCCAAAGCGAGCAGGGGGAGTGGCATGGTCTGGCTCCTGGCGAGCCGGAAGCTTGGGTGCCGGCGGGGTGGCGCGCAAGATGTTGCAACGCACAAAAACGGGGGCACAAACGGGGGCACAAGGTGAGCGGCCGTTGCCTCAGAACCCCCCGCCCACGGACGATGCTGCTTGCCCAGGCCCCGCATCCCGGCTACTCATTACGCCTCCGCACGGGGGGATCTTGCAAGATGTCCTTCTTAAGCCGCCTGACCGGAACCGCCGCCCTGCCAGCCACGCCGGCCGCCCCCAAGGCGCCCACGCTGGCATCGCTGATCGATTTCAAGCGCGGCGTCACCGACGATGCCGGCTACCTGATCCTGGACATCTACGCCCGCAAGCCACCGGACTACGCGGTCTACAGCAACGAGCAGCGCGTGGCGATCCAGTTCGCCGATCGCCCCAGCCAGGCGGCGGACCAGCGCAAGATGATGTCCGGGCTGAACCCGCTGCGCGGCGAGATCAACGGGCTGATCAACGGGTGGCGCTACGCCGGCCCGGACAGCGGACGCAAGCGCAAGGCGCTGCGCTATGACCGCAGGGTCGCCGATTCCCTGATCGCCGCGCTGGAAGGCGACGCGGAGGGCGGCCGCGCGCTCCTCGAGCGCATCAGGCAGGACATCATAGACGAGCGGACGGCGAGCGCGCGCCTGCAATACGTGGCCGCCGCCTTGGGCGTGGGCGTACTGGCCGTGTTCGCCATCGCGCTGTTGCGCCGGTTCGTGCCGTTGCCGGAGGTGGCGCGGGACCTGTTCGCGGCCTCGGTGGCCGGTGCGTTCGGCGCGTTCTTCTCCATTGCGCTGGCGATGCGGAACCGCACGGTGCTGCTGGACCTGCTGTGGCTGGCCAACCTGCTGGACGCTCTGCTGCGCATGGTGATCGGGCTGGTTGCCGCCGGCGTGCTGATGGCGATGGTGGATGCCGGGCTGGTGAACGTGAGCTTCGGCAACCTGCGCAGCTCGCCGGCCGACGCGCGCCTCAGCCTGAACCCCCCGCCGAATGCTCCGGCGCCCCAGGCCGCGGCCTCCGGCGATGTGCCGTCCCAGGCGGCGGGCGCCCCGACCCAGCCCACCCCGGCGCAGCCCACCCCCGCACAGCCAACCCAGGCACAACCGCCCCCCGCGCCACCGCCAGACGCCGCCACGACCGACGCCGCCACGACCGAAGCGCCCGCAGTGGTACGCACGCTTGCCATGCCGGCCAGGACAGGCGACGCGGCCGCGCCCGGCGGCACCTGGCTGCAGATATTGCTGATCGGCTTCGTCGCCGGCTTCTCCGAGCGTTTCGTGCCCGACCTGCTCGCCAAGGCCACGGCCACCGCGCCGACGCCCGTGCCGGTGGTGACGGCGCAGGCGGCCCCTTCCGGCACGCCGCCGCCGCCGCCGGACCAGCCGAAGCCGGACGCCGCTTCACCTGAGGACGACGCCGGCGAGGAGCATGACGCCGAGGCGCACGCCGATGGCTGCCCGGGCGGCGCGGCGCTGGCCGAAGACGAGGTCACGCCGGACACCTTGCTGCCCGCCGCCAGCGGCGGCGTCGCCCCGGCCGCCCCGGCCAAGGCCGCCTGATGGTGTTCGCGCTGACCTGGCTGCCCGAGGTGCTGGAGGCGGCCGGCCTGAAAGTGGCCGAGACGGAGAACTGGCGCACGCGCGGGCGTGGCGACATGGGCAAGCTGGCGGGAATCATGTGCCACCACACCGGCACGCCACGGGGCGTGGCGGGCAACATGCCCACGCTCGGCGTGCTGATAAACGGACGCGCGGCGGGCCCGGGCGCGCCCGCACTCTCCGGCCCGCTCGCCCAGCTCGGGCTCGGGCGGGACGGCACCTATTACGTGATCGCGGCCGGTCGGGCGAACCATGCCGGGCCCGGCCAGTGGCAGGGCCTGGTCGACCTGGGCAACAGCAGCTTCATCGGCATCGAGGCGGAGAACAGCGGCGCCGGCGCCCGCGACGACCCCTGGCCCGAGGTGCAGCTCGACGCCTACTGGCGCGGTTGCGCCGCCCTGCTCCGGCGCATGGACGCCACCGCCGGCATGTGTTGCGCCCACAAGGAATACGCCGCGCCGACGGGCCGCAAATCCGACCCGGACCTGGATATGGCGGTGTTCCGCAGCAACGTCGCCGGCTTCCTGCTGGCAGGAGGCGCCAAGCCGGGCATTCCCGCACAGGATGCGAGAAGCCGGCAGACGCTGCGGCGCGGCTCGGTGGGCCCCGGGGTGGCAGTGGCGCAGGCCCTGCTGCACACGGCGGTGGGCGGCGCGTTCAACGTGAATGACGAGGCCACGCTGCGCATCATCCAGCGCGCGCGCGGCCTGGTGCCGGACGGCATATTGGGGCCGGAGAGCTGGCGGGCGCTGGATGCCGCCGCACCTGCTCCCCCCGCCACACCCACGCCCGCCGCGGCCCAGGCCTTCGCGGGTATGGCAGCGCCGGCGTCCGCCGCGGCCCGGCCGGACGCGGCGCTGCCCGTCGCGGACACTGGCGGCAGGCCCGCCAGGCTGGCCGGCGTGTTCGCCGTGGGGCCCGACGGGCACCGTTTCGCCACCCGGTCCGGGCCGGGCTTCATCACCCCCGGCGAGACGTCCCTGGCCGCCTGGCTGGACGGTCCGCAGGCCGCCGCGCTGGACAAGGCCAGGCCCGCGCTGCGCGTGGTGCGCGCGATGTCGGCCAACGAGGGCGGGCTGGAGGCGGTCAACTCCTACGATTCGTGCCACCTCTCCTTCGGCATCTTCCAGTGGACGGCCGGCGCGGCCGGGCAGGATGGCGAGCTCCCCGTATTGCTGCAGCTTTTCCGCGACGCCGATCCAGCTTCCTACACCGACTGCTTCGGCCAGTACGGGCTGGAGCCGGACGTGGCGGGCGCGAGTCACACCGGCGGCCTGGTCCTGGACGGGAAGACGCTCTCCTCGGACGCGGACAAGGCAACGCTGCGCACGCCGTCCTGGGCCTACCGGTTCTGGCGGGCCGGCCACCATCCGGTCCTGCGGAAAGCCCAGCTCGACCTGGCCATGTCGCGCATCGGCCGCTTCGTGTTGCTTGCCGCGGGCCCGCACATTGTGGGCGACCTGCTGAGCTCGGAGCTGGGCATCGCCCTGCTGCTGGACGAGCACGTGAACCGGCCTGCCCACGTCCCGAAGACGCTGGACGGTGCGTTCGGCACGGCGAAAGCGCATCTGCCCGACGATCCGGCGGACTGGACAGCAGAGCACGAACACACCCTCGTGCTGGCCTATTTGGCGGAGCGGGAGAGGACGACGATGACGGAATCCGCCAAGCGCGCGAATCTGGTCATGCGTGGCGTAGGGCCCTGGCTGTTGGCCGAGCGGGGGTCTTTCAGGCTTTAGGCCAAGGAAGGCCTTCTTTTTCGAGAAAAAGAAGCAAAAAGCTTTTACTAGAGCATCATCCGACGACAAGGGGTCACCCGTCGGGTAAAGATGCTCGTTCTAACAAAGACCTAGCAGCCTGTCGGATTGGGCTTACGGGGCC
>CAXTCL010000178.1:0-8056 GCA_964242035.1 uncultured Acetobacteraceae bacterium
GCCATGAGCACCGGAGCGTCGTGCGCATAGCACGCTGTCGCATGACAAACGCGCGCCAGACGGCCGCCACGGCGAGTTTCGCATGTAGCTCTGCTTTTCCTCGAAAAAGGCTTTGCCTGCCTTGCTCACGCCCGCTCCTCGCTCTGCCGGCTGAGGATCGCCCCGAACTCCACGCCGAACCCCTCCAGCCGGGACGCGAACCGCCCCAGGGCCGTGCTGATCTGGTTGTACGCCAGCACCGCCGGGATAGCGGCCACAAGGCCGATCGCGGTGGCGAACAGCGCCTCGGCGATGCCGGGTGCCACCACCGAAAGGTTGGTGTTGTGCATGGCCGCGATGGCCGAGAAGCTGTGCATGATGCCCCACACCGTGCCAAACAGGCCGATGAACGGCCCGATCGAGCCGACCGACGCCAAAAACACCATCCAGCGCTCCAGCCGCTCCATCTCGCGCACCACCGTCACGTTCATCGCGCGGTCGATGCGGTCGCGCACGCTGCCGCGCGCCATGTCCGCGCCGGCCACGCGGCTGCTGCGGCGCCACTCGCCCATCGCCGCACCGAACACCGCGGCCATGGGGTGGATCGGACGCACGCCTTCTTGCTCATAGAGATCCTCCAGGCTGCCACCTGACCAGAACCGGTCCTCGAAGGCGGTGGCCGCCCGGTTGATACGGCGTAATGCCGTGATCTTCTCGAAGATGACGGCCCAGACCCAGATGCTGGCCATCAGCAACAGGATCATCACCAGCTTCACCACGATGTCCGCCTGCAGGAACAGCGTGATCAGCGAGAGGTCACCGTTTGGCGCCGCCAGGTTTGCGGCATCGACCGTGCGGTCCAAGTTTGCTCCTATCAGGCAGAATAACCCCGCCAGCGCGGCGGGATACGGGTGGGACGGCCGGTGGCGGGATGCACGCAGACGAGCTCGACCTCGAGCACCGCCACGGGCACGCCGCCGGGAAGGGTGAAATCCTGCCGCAGCGTCAGGGTTGCCGCGGTCTCCGACACCGCGCGGGTGGTGATGGTCAGCATGTCGTCCAGCCGGGCCGGCCGCAGATACGCGATATTGGCGCGCCGCACCATGAATTGACGGTCATGTTGCGTCAGCATCTCGGCATGCGGGGTGCCGTTGTCGTACATCGATTCGGTGCGGGCGCGCTCGGCGAGGGCCAGATAGTTCGCGTGATAGACCACGCCGCCGGCATCGGTGTCGGCGTAATAGACGCGCGTCGTGTAGGTGTGGGTGCGGTCGCTCATGAGGAAGCAAGCAATCGAGCTGCTTGCAAAACTCGCCCTGGCGGCCGTCTGACGCGCGTTTGCTGCGCTCCGGTGCTCGCAAACGCACGCCAGCCGACCCGCCATGCCGAGCTTCGCAAGCAGCTCAGCTCTTTTTCGCTCCCCCGTCTGCACGAAGGCGTGCCCAGCTCCTGCCAGTGCGCGCCTCGGCAGAATCGGGACGCGCCTTTGTGCAGGCGGAGAGTCAAAAGTTTTTTGCTTCTTTTTTGCAAAAAAGAAGGCCTTCCTTGCTTCCTCACAGCAGCAAATCCTGCGGCCCAGCCGGCGGCTTCAGCCCCAGATGCCGCCACCCAGGCTCCCCCAGCATGCGCCCCCGGCTCGTACGCAGCATCAGCCCCTCCTGGATCAGGTAGGGCTCCACCACGTCCTCCAGCGTATCGCGCGCCTCGGCCAGCGCGGCCGCCAGCGTCTCCACGCCCACCGGCCCGCCGCCATGGTGTTCGGCCATGCGGCGCAGGTAGCGGCGGTCCATCGCGTCCAGCCCCAGCGCGTCCACCTCCAGCCGCACCAGCGCCGCGTCCGCCGTGGCCCGGTCCACGCTGGGCTGCCCCTCCACCAGCGCGAAATCGCGCACCCGGCGCAGCAGCCGGCCGGCGATGCGCGGCGTGCCGCGGGAGCGCCGCGCGATCTCGCGCGCGCCGTCCTGCGTCAGCGCAAAGCCGAGCTTTTCGGCCCCGCGCGCCACGATCAGCGTCAGCTCGTCCGGCGTGTAGAAGATCAGTCGCAGCGGGATGCCGAACCGGTCGCGCAGAGGTGTGGCCAGCAGGCCGGCCCGCGTGGTCGCACCCACCAGGGTGAAGGGTTGCAGGTCGATCCGCACGGAGCGCGCGGCGGGGCCTTCGCCAATGATCAGGTCGAGCTGGAAGTCCTCCATCGCGGGGTAGAGTATCTCCTCGATGGCGGGCTGCAGCCGGTGGATCTCGTCGATGAACAGCACGTCGCGCGCCTGCAAATTGGTCAGGATCGCGGCCAGGTCGCCGGCGCGCTGGATTACCGGGCCGGAGGTGGCGCGAAAGCCCACGCCCAGCTCGCGCGCCACGATCTGCGCCAGCGTGGTCTTGCCCAGCCCAGGCGGGCCGTGCAGCAGCACGTGGTCCAGCGCCTCGGCCCGCGCGCGCGCCGCCTCGATGAAGACCGACAAATTCTCCCGGCTGGCCCGCTGGCCCACGAACTCGCGCAGGGTCTGCGGGCGTAGCGACGCCTCCGCCCAGTCATCGATGGTACGCTCGGGCGAGAGCGCGCGGGTGTCGTCGGAAGGAGGCACAGGCCTAGCTAGCAGGCCAGACGATTCGATGGGCCTTAACTTGGGTTAAGGAAACGCCGCGCCGCCGAAGTCCGCGACTGGAGGGCAACAAGAACTGCCTGCCTCCTCACCAAGGCAGCTCAGCCCCGGTGTAATCAAGGTAGGCAATCCCGGCCTTCCCCTCGTGCCCGCCGATCACATCCGCCAGCCCTCGAACGCTCGTCGGCACGTCCAACGGCGCGCTGGGGCCGCCCATCTCCGTGCGCACCCAGCCCGGGTGCAGCAGCAGCACCGGCGAGCCCTTGTGGCGCAGGGCGTAACAGGTCGCCAGCATGTTCAGCGCCGCCTTGCTGGCCCTGTACAGCTCCCACCCGCCGCCGGCGTTGCTGCCTATGCTGCCCAGGATGGACGTCATGAACGCGACGGTCGCGTCCGGCCCCAGGTTGGCCTGCAGCGCTTCGGCCAGCGCAATCGGGCCGGTGGCGTTGGTGATGAACTCCTTTGCCACATCGACCTGGCCGACCTCGTGCGCCGGCATCTGGCTGCTGGTGCTTACCCCGGCCACCACGAACAACACGTCCAGCTTGCGGCCGCCCAGCCTTCCGGCGAGCGCGCTCACGCTGACAGGATCGGCCACGTCCAGCTGCTCCACAATCAGGCGGTCGCCGTGCAGCTTGGCCAGGCCCGCCGCCTTGTCCGGCTGGCGCGCGGTGGCGATCACCTGCCAGCCGCGGCCCAGATATTCTTCGGCAAGGCCCAGCCCCAGACCGCGGCTGGCGCCGGCTAGCAGGATGGTCTTGGCGGGCTGGGGCATGGGGAGAACTTTCAAGGAAGGAAGACAGGCCTTCTTTTTTGAAAAAAAGAAGCAAAAAACTTTTGTTCCTGGCGCTGGTTCGGCAGCCGCGTTGCGTCCGGGACAGCCGGCCGGTTGAAGCTGCGAACGGAGCAGAAGTTTGCTTCCGCGGATTTAAGTTTGGTTGCCAACGCCTCTAGGTGGCGGTTGGATTTGGCTGGTCATGCCTCCAGCAGGCTTTTGAAGCGTTCGTTCGGTGTTTCGTAGTCACGGACCTTACGAGGCCGGTTGTTCCGGCGTTCGGCGATCCCGTCGAGCTCGTCCACGGGTGAATTTGGCCAGCGACTTGAATTCGCCGGCCTTCTGTCAAAAAGGACTGCTTGCCTCCCTGCTCCACCCAGTAAACCGCACGCTAGAACCGGTAGGCAGCGTTCATGCCGATCGTGAACGGGCGCAGCGTGAAGCCCTGCAGATTGCGTGTCTGGTTGCCCAGGTAGCTGAAATCGTAGATCGGTGAGGCGGAGCCTTCTATGTCCGGCCGCTGGATGATCTTGTTGTTGTTGGTCAGGTTACGGCCGAACAGCGTCACCTCCCAAGCGCCCACATCGATGCCGGCGGTGGCGTCCAACGTGACGTAGGACGGGCGCTTGTAGTCCGGGTTGGAGGTGATGACGTCACCGTGGCTGGTCCCCACCCAGTTGGGCGCTACCGAGACGAAGCCGCCAATGCGGTCCGTCACGCGGAAGTTCTGCCGCGCGTTGTAGCTGAGGTTGAAATCGGGCACGCCGGGGATCTTCTCGCCGGCGAACGTTCCGGTGATGAGGTTGCCGTTGACCACGACGCCGTGGTCCAGGGTCGCGTTCACCACGCTGCCGGACAGCGCCATGGTGAGGTCGTCGGTGACCTGCGTACGCACCTCGAACTCGCCGCCATAGCTGGTGGCCGAGCCGGCATTGGTCTGGAACTCGTCGCCCGACGTCACCAGCGGCACTTCGGTCTGGATGTCGTTCCAAAAGATGTAGAAGAAGTCGCCACTGAAGGTGAGGCGGCCGCCGAACAGGCGCCCCTTGTCGCCGATTTCGAGGTTCCACAGCTTGTCGGGCCCGAAGCTGCTTGGCGAGTTTGCGTGTATGCCGAGCTGGGCCAGGTCGTAGCTCGGCGTGCCGCTATTTTCAGCATCGCTCGCCACGAACGGGATGCGGCGGTTCTCGCTGCCCAGCCGGAAGCCTTTCGACGCGTTGGCGTAGATCGTGTTCTCCGGCGTAATGTCATAGCTGACGGCGAATTTCGGCAGGAACGTGTAGAAGTGGCCGACCGAGGTCACCAGGCCAGGGTCGCCGTAGTCGTAGAAGTAGTTCTGGTAGGTGCTCTCGCCGTCGCGGGCGAACTGGTAGCGTGCGCCGGCGGTGATGCGCAGGTTCGGCAGCGGGTAGTAGGTGCCTTCGCCAAAGACGGCATACTGGGTGGTGTCATACGAGGTGATACCCTGGAACACCTCGTCGTTTGCGATCGCACCTGGAAAGCTGCCGCCCAGCACCGTGGGGTCGCCGGGGCTGACGCCGAACTGCCTGAACGCGGCCGACGCGCCGTTGACGTATTCGGTGTCAGTCGCTGTGGTGCGTTCGTCCGAGTAGTACAGGCCAGCGACCCAGGTGAACGGCAGCGCGCTCTCGCCTGGCACGTACGGTTTGGAGACCAGACGTATCTCCTCTGACCATTGCCGTACCGTGTTGCTGAAATAGGTCTCGCTGGGGCGGTTGTTCAGCGAGTCGAACAGCCCCGGCGGCGCGCCGTGTATCGGGTTGCCGAGCGCGTCGTTGCCGCAGAAGCCGGTGGCCGGCACGCCGGGCCCGTTGGAGATGTCCGTGTTCGGGTCGCACAGATAGACGGCCAGGTTGTCATAGACCGAGCTGTCCAGCGTGCGGTGGAACTGGCGCTCGTAATTGCCGGTGACCGCGATGAGGTTGGCGAACCCCAGATCGGCGTTGGCGGTGAAGGAGGGCACGATCAGCTTGTCATGGCCTGGCTCGGCCACGAGTTTCGGCGTCTGGTCGTGCGGCAGGGTGGTGTATTGCGCGTCCGAATCGCGCTGGTCGAAATTCTGGAAGAACACCGCCGGGGTCAATGACAGCCAGTCGGTGGGCGTCCACAGCAGCGTGCCGCGCACCACGTTGAAGCCGGTCGAGTTGATGCCGTCCTTGATGGCGGCACCGGTGGCGGGATCGACGTGGTTTATGTAGCCCGCGTCCGAGCCCGTCTCGCCGGCCACGCGCAGTACGAGCTGGTGGTCCACCAGCGGGATGTTGAGCACGCCCTGCTCGTCGTAATTCGGCCCGCCGCCGTGGTAGGTGCCGGACGCCTCGGTGAAGACGTTGCCTTCGAAGACGTCCATCTTCGGCTGGTTGCTTATGTAGCGCAGCGTGCCGCCCAGCGCGCTGGCGCCGTACAGCGTGCTCTGCGGGCCGCGCAGCACCTCGACGCGTGCGATGTCCAGGAAGCGCGGCTCGGACGCGCCCTCGGTCGGCAGGTTGCGCGTGGTCAGCGAGGTATCGTCGAGGTAGATGGCGACCGTGGCGGTGCCCGCCGCACTCGAGATGCCGCGTATCTCCAAATTGGACAGGCCTTCGCCCGCCTGACTGGAGAACGACAGGTTAGGCACCGCGCGCGATAGGTCCGCGAAGCTCTCGATATGCGCCGCGCGTATCTGGGCGCCGCTGAGCACGGTGACGCTGAGCGGCACCTTGCGTACGTTCTCCGAGCGTTTCTGCGCGGTGACGGTGATCTCCTCTATCTTCTTGCCGCCCAGCGCACCGGCCGTGCTGGCCTGGCGGTCCTGCCTGGCCTGGCCCTTCGGCGTCACGTTCTGCTGGGCCGCATCCTGCGGCTGGGCCATGGCCGGCCCGGCGGCCGCCGCCGCGATCAGGCAAGCGACGAGATACTCGCGCACGGTGTGCTCTCCCCCAAGACGCCCCTGGCCAATTCCGTCCGAAACCGGGCCGTTCCGCAAGCGATTGTTGCGGCGACGGCAGTATCGGCTGGGCTGGTGTCACTTTTAAGCAAAGGTTGTGCCGGCGCTAAGGAAGCGAGGAAGGAAGCAAGGCCTTCTTTTTTGAAAAAAAGAAGCAAAAAACTTTTGCTCCTGGCGCCTGCACGACCGCCCACGCTGTTCCTGCCGGTGCGCGCGCTGGCAGGACCAGCGCGGGCCTCCATGCAGGGGGGGAAGTAAAAGTTTTTTGCTTCTTTTTTTCAAAAAAGAAGGCCTTGCTTTCTCGCTTCGCTGTAGCTTGACGACTCACATGCAACAAATCGCCCCGTCGTTCAGCCGCAACATGAAGTTGGTCGGCTGCCTGCTGATCACGCTCTCCTCCGTCACCCCCGCCTCGTCCATCTTCATCGTGGTGCCGGGCGTGGTGGAACAGGCCGGCAGCGGCGCGCTGGTCAGTTTCGCGCTGGCGGCGGCCGTCAGCCTGCTGACCGCCTACGTGTATGCCGAACTGTCGTCGGCGTTTCCGCTGACCGGCGGCGAGTATGCCATCGTCGGCCGCACGCTGGGGCCGCTGGCGGGGTTCATCATACTGGGGCTGAACCTGGTCGTGCTGCTGCTTAACATTTCGGTCGTGGCGCTGGGGCTGGGTAGCTACATCGGCGCCATCCTGCCCGGCAGCTCGCCGGTGTTTGACGGGCTGGCCTGCGTCGTGTTCACCACGCTTTGCGCGATACTCAACGTGCGCACGAACGCGCTGATCACCGGCGCTTTTCTGGCGCTGGAGCTCGCAGCCCTCGTCGTGGTGACCGTGCTCGGGTTTGCCTACCCTGCGCGAAGCTGGGTGAGCCTGCTGGCGCATCCGGTGTTCCTCAGCGGCGCGGGGCATCTGGCGCCGGCCGGCGTGGGCGTGATCGGGCTGGCCACCTCGGTCGCCATCTTCGCGTTCTACGGCTACGGCAATGCCGTCTATCTGGGCGAGGAGACGCATGATGCGCCGCGGCAGATCGCGCGCGCCGTGCTGTGGGCGCTGGTGATCAGCGTGGTGAGCCAGGCGCTGCCTCTGGCCGCGGCCCTGCACGGCGCGCCGGATCTGGCGGCGATGTTCGGCTCCGACACGATGTTCGGCGACTTCGTGCGTAACCGCGGCGGCGCGGGGCTGGGCGTGGCAATCAACCTGGCGGTGGCGCTAGCCATCGTGAACGCGGACATTGCGGTGGTGGTGCTGGTCTCGCGCATGCTGTTCAGCAGCGGGCGCGATGCGGTGTGGGCGCCGCCGGTGAACCGTACGCTGACGCTGGTGCATGGTCGTTTCGGCTCGCCGTGGGCGGCCACGTTGGTGACGGGTGCGCTTGCCTGCGTGCTGTGCTTCGTCAGTCTGCAGCTTCTGCTGGTGATGACGGGCACCGCGATCGTCCTGGTGTATGGCGCGCTGTGCGTGGCGGTGATCGTGGGGCGGCGGACGGGGAGCACCGCGCACGCGGCTTACCGCATGCCGTTCTTTCCGTGGCCGCCGGTGCTGGCGCTGCTCGTGCTGGGATATGTGATCTATACCAACTGCATCGATCCGAAGACGGGGCAGCCCAGCCTGGTTGTCGATGTGATCATCGTGGCGGTGTCTGCCTTGTACTATCAGTTCGTGCTCAAACGCAGGGGGCAATGGGTTTTGCGCGAGCCTGAAACATAGGACGCGATGGGCTGTCGCCAGGATCGTTTCCGTTTCTCGTTCGCGTCGGCAAA
>CAXTCL010000179.1:0-8030 GCA_964242035.1 uncultured Acetobacteraceae bacterium
CCAACGGCACATCTGGAAACCGACGCCGCTCTGGCCCTCGTCGTGTTTCTCGCGGTGATCTGGTTCGGCATACGTGCCAGCGGCGTTCGCGGCTACCTGAAGAGCTTCGCCGTGCCGGTGGCGTTGATGATACCGCTGAATTTCCTCGAGAGCCTGACGCGCATCTTCTCGCTGTTCGTGCGCCTGTTCGGCAACGTGATGAGCGGCGTGTTCATGATAAGCATCGTGCTCTCGCTGGCCGGCCTGTTCGTGCCGATACCGCTGATGGCGCTCGATCTTCTGACAGGCGCCGTGCAGGCCTACATATTCGCCATCCTGGCGATGGTGTTCATCTCGGGCGTGGTCGGCGCGGACAAGCCCGTGCCGGACACGGCAAAAAGGAAACTTCCATGAACTGGCTTGCCGCCTGCAGCATCGTGTCTGCCGCAATCGCCGTCTCCTTCGGCGCCATCGGGCCTGCCTTGGCGGAAGGCCGCGCGGTCGCCGCCGCCATGGACGCCATCGCACGCCAGCCGGAATCGGCCAGCACCATCTCGCGCACCTTGTTCGTTGGCCTGGCGATGATCGAGACGATGGCGATCTACTGCCTAGTCATCGCGCTGCTGCTGTTGTTCGCCAACCCGCTGCTGAAATAAGATGAAGATCGATTGGTGGACGCTCGGCTTCCAGACCGTCAACGTCCTCGTCCTGATGCTCCTGCTGCGGCATTTCTTCTGGACGCCGATCTCGGCGATGATCGCCACGCGCCAGGCGGCGGCCGCGGCGCTGATCGCATCGTCAGCCAGGCAGCAGGGCGAAGCGGCCAGCGCGCAGGCGGAGATCGTGAAAACCCGCGCCGGTTTTGTGGCGGAACGCGAAACCATCCTGACCGCGGCGCATGAGGAGGCGGACCGCACCCGTGCGGCCCTGCTCGACCAGGCAAGAGCCCACGCGGCCGCGCTGGAGACCGCCGGCCACGCCACGGTCCAGGCCGAACGCATTGCCGCGCAACACGAATGGGAGGTGCAGTCACGCACATTCGGGATCGACGTCGCGCGCCGCCTGGCCGGCCGCCTGAATGGTGCGGCGGTGCACGCCGCCTTCCTGGATTGGCTGGTGGCCGCCATCGCCGCCATGCCGAAAGCCGAGCGGGACGCTGCCACAGGACACGCCGGCCCGGTGGAAGCCGTCAGTGCGACAGAACTCACCAGCGAGGAGCAGGCCCTGGCCACCACCCTGATCGGCAAAGCCTTCGGTGAGAACATCCACCTCGCTTTCCACGTCGATCCCGCCCTGATTGCAGGCTTGGAGCTGCGTGCGCCGCACCTTGTGGTCAACAATAGTTGGCGGGCGGACCTTGCCAGCGTGCAGGCTGCGCAGTGAAGAAAGAAAGCAGTTCTTTTTTGAAGAAAAGAACCAAAACACTTTTGCTCCGCTGTCGCGTCTGCGTTGAACGGTCCGCGACAGCGCAGACAAAAGCTTTTTGCTTCTTTTCCTCGAAAAAGAAGGCCTTGCATCCTTGAACACCTCGGAAGCCTGGCTGCATCAGGCGCAATCGCGCCTGCACAACACAAAGCTAGGTGCGCAAGCAGAAGAGATAGGCCGCGTCGAGGAAGTTGGCGACGGCATCGCGCTCGTCTCCGGCCTGCCGCATGTGCGCCTGGACGAGTTGGTCCGGTTCAGCGGTGGCCAATCCGGCTTCGTGCAGTCGCTTTCGCAGGACCGCGCCGGCTGCGTGCTGCTGGACGGTGTGGACGATGTGGCAGCAGGCGCCAGTGTCAGGGGAAGCGGCGATGTGGTGCGCGTGCCGGTGGGCGAAGGCCTGCTCGGCCGCGTGGTCGATGCGCTGGGCCGGCCGCTGGACGGCAAGGGGCCGATTACCGCGGTGTCCTACGAGCCGATCGAGCGGCCGGCGCCCGCCATCGTGGACCGAGACCTGGTGGTGCAGCCGGTGCAGACGGGCTTGGCCGTGGTGGACGCGCTGTTCGCGCTTGGGCGCGGCCAGCGCGAACTGATCATCGGCGACAGGGCGATCGGCAAGACGACGATTGGCATCGACACGATCATCAACCAGAAGACCAGCGACATCATCAGCATCTACATCGCCATCGGCCAGAAAACGTCCAGCGTCCGCCGGGCGATGGACGCGATCTTCGCTGGCGGCGCGCCGGAGCGTTGCATCGTTGTGGTGGCCGGTGCGGCCGATCCGCCGGGGTTGCAGTGGATTGCGCCGTTTGCCGGTTTCACGATTGCCGAATACTTCCGCGATCGGGGACAGCATGCCTTGGTGGTGATCGACGACCTCACGAAACATGCGGCCACGCACAGGGAGATCGCGCTGCTGACACGACAGTCACCAGGACGCGAGGCGTATCCCGGTGACGTGTTCTACGTGCACGCGCGCCTGCTGGAGCGCGCTTCGAAACTGTCGAAGGAAAAAGGTGGCGGGTCGCTGACCGCACTGCCGATTGCGGAGACGGATGCCGGCAACCTCAGCGCATACATTCCCACCAACCTAATCTCGATCACCGACGGACAGATCGTTCTCGATGCGACGTTGTTCTATCAGGGCCAGAAGCCCGCAGTGGACGTTGGCACAAGCGTCAGCCGCGTGGGCGGCAAGACCATGGCGCCCGCCTTGCGCGGGGTGGCAGACACGCTCCGGCTGGATTACGCGCAATTCCTGGAGCTGGAATCCTTCACGCGCTTCGGCGGCATGCCGGACACCCGCGTGCGCCAGCAGCTGACGCGCGGCGTGCACATACGCGCCATACTCAACCAGGCGCAGCACGCCCCGCTTCGCCTGGCGGAACAGGTGGCGCTCGTGCTGGCCGTGCAGTCGGGGTTTCTGGACAAACTGACCGTGCCGGATGTCCGGCTTTTCCGGGCGCGCCTGCGTGACGGTATCGCGGCGGCAGCGTCCGATGCCGTCCAGGAAATCGACGTCTCCGGCACGTTGTCGGACGCCAACCAGAAGATCCTGCGCGGCGCGGTGGAGCAGCTGGCTAAAAGCTTGCTGCCTGGACCGGAGAAGCAGGCCGCTCCGGCATGACGGAGCGGCTGGCCGAGATCGGCGCGCGCATCGGTGGCGTGCGCCAACTCGGCGCCGTGGTCAACGCCATGCGCGGCATCGCCGCTGCCCGGGCACAGCAAGCCCGCACGGCCTTGGAAGCGGCCGACACATATGCCGCCACTATCGCCGCGGCGATCGGCCGCGCCGTGTCGCTGGCACCTGCGGCGGTGCCGGGGCGCGCCAGGCCGCCGTCACATCCTGCCTTGATCTTGTTCTGCGCCGAACAGGGATTTGCCGGGGCGTTCAGCGAGCGCGTGCTGCAGGCATCCGGTGCGGACCTGCGCACATCCGAACTCTTCCTTGTCGGAACACGCGGCATCATGTCGGCTGCCGAACTGGGCGTGGTTGCAGGCTGGACGTCGCCGATGCCCGCGCATGCGCCTGGCGTCCCGAAACTCGCGGACCGGATCGCGGATGCGGTCTATGCCGCTGTCGCGCGTCTGCACGTGGATAAGCTCGACGTCATCTACACGCAGTGGCACCCCGGACATCCGAGCACGGTCGAGCGCATCCGATTGTTCCCGTTCGATCCTGACACCTTCCCGCGTCCTGGCGCCGGCATGATCCCGCTGCTTGATCTCGAACCGGACGAACTGGTTCAGGCGCTTACCGCCGATTACGTGCACGCCGTGCTGTGCCGCGCGGCGCTGCACGCCTTCGCCGCGGAGAACGAGGCTCGCATGCAGGCGATGTCTGCCGCCCGTAGCCAGGTCTCACGGCAATTGTCCGTGTTGCAGGCAACGGAACGCCGCGTGCGGCAGGAGGAGATCACGGCAGAGGTCATCGAGCTCGCAGCGGGAGAGACTGCCAGCTTGGACGAGTGAGTCGTCGTGATCGGCAAGGCAGATCCTTTTTTTGAAAAGAAGCAAAGAACTACTACTCCTTGCGCCGGCTCAGCGGGCTCGCAGCTTCAGAAGAAGCAGGCTGATGCAAATGCGAAAGGCCAGGACTTCTTGCTTTTCTTGCAAAAACGAAGACGTTTGCTGAGTCAGATAGCGACGACTTTTTCGCTGGCTAGGTAGTTTCCGACTCTAGCCTCCAGATTCAATCCAGCTCAGTATGGTCAGAGTTGGAGGATCGGCACTCGCCTCGTCGACGTGACGCTCCTTGTGGGACTCGATGCTACCGACATCACTCCCCTCACGCGCAGCGTGAGGCGTGCCAGCCCTACATCCTCAGCCAACGCCATGAGGGCTGGCGCGCCCTGCCGGCACCCTACGACGACGGCGGCATCTCTGGCGGCAACGTAGAGCGTCCCGTCCTGCAGCGCCTGCTCGACGACATCCGCGCCAGGCGCATCGACCTGATCGTCATCTACAAGGTCGACCGGCTTACACGGTCACTGGCCGACTTCGCGAAGCTGGTGGACGTGTTCAATGCCCACAACGTCTCGTTCGTCTCGGTGACCCAGCAGTTCAACACGGCCACCTCGATGGGCCGGCTGACGCTCAACATGCTGCTCTCGTTTGCGCAGTTCGAGCGCGAGGTCACCGGAGAGCGCATCCGCGACAAGATAGCCGCTTCCAAACGCAAGGGTATGTGGATGGGCGGCTGCCCGCCCTTGGGCTACGACGTCCAGGACCGCAAGCTGGTCGTCAACACGGAAGAGGCTGGGAAGGTCCAGAAGATCTTCCGCCTTTACGTCGAGCTTGGATCGGTGCGGCTGCTGCAGGATCGGCTTGCGGCCGAAGGCATCACCTCGAAGCAGCGGCAGAGCACCACAGGCCGCCCTAGCGGCGGCCGGTCACTCCAGCGCGGCAACCTTTACGGCATGCTGCAGAACCGGCTGTATGGGGGTGAGGTGGCCCACAAGGGCCGGGTCCATCCCGGCGAGCACAAGGCGATCATCGACGAAGCGCTCTGGGACAGGGTGCAGGGCGGGCTATTCAGTCGCCGAACCGCCCGGTCGAACGGCAGCAGCGTCGATCATCCGGCTTTGCTGACCGGGCTGGTGTTCGACGGTGATGGCCGGCGTCTGACACCTCGCATGCCAGGAGGGGAGCTAAGCGCTACCGCTACTACGTGTCCGCTCGTCTGCTGAAGGGAAGCAGGGGCAGTGTTGTCGATGGTCTCCGGCTGCCCGCTGGCGGGTTGGATGCCCTGGTTACCCAGGCTTTGCGCGACCTGATCGCTACGCCGGCTGCCCTGCCCGATGCACTCGGCTCAACAGCCTGCAGCGCGTCGCAGCAGCAGGTCCTGCTCGTGGCGGTTGGCCAGCTTACACGAGCGTGGGCGCGCTTGGAGCCGCTGCGTCGGGACATCAAATCGCTTCTCGTAGCGCTGATTGACTCTGAAACCGGGGTACGCGGCTATGTTCTAACTGGAAAGCCCGACTACCTGGAGCCGTTCCACAGCGGCATACGCGGTCTGCAGGAGACCTCGCCGTCTGTAATTGCGGAACTAGCCGGGGCAGCCTCGGACAGCGTGTCGCAAGCTAGGCCAACAATCTACTCGCAAAAATTGCAGGAACTGCTTGATCTGTGGGACGAGGCGGTCGCCGAGACCGGACAGGGCCGCCAGGCAGATGCTGCGCGCCTTTTGGAAGCCGAGCATGGTAAGGCCAAAATGGATGCGTTGCGACGGGCGATTGCTGCCCGACTGCGTGATCTCGAGATGCGCGCTGGGCCGGCCGAAGCGCGAATCAGTATTGAGCAGGAACTGAACCTCGCCCTCACCCTTCTCGGTAGCGCGGTGACGATCGCGGCGCTGGTCTATGCCTTCGATCGATCGGTTCGTGACGCGGCACGGCGAGAACGTGCTGTGTTGGCAAACGGCCAAGCTCGCAGCCAAATCGAACGGCTGTTTGCCATGACGGATATGCTGCAAAGCGCTACCGACCGCGACGATGCCAACGAGGTGCTGCGCGCGAGTGCGAAGCAGCTCCTTCCCGGCATCTTCGGAGCATTGTACGTCTTCAACAACTCCCGCGACCGTCTTGACCTCGCCACGATGTGGGGCGACGCGGGAAGCGGAGCGGCCGGCCAGGTGGACCATATCAGTCCGGCCAGTTGCTGGGCGCTGAAGCGTGGGAAGCCACATCAGAACCATTGCACGGACGGCGCACTACGCTGTGCCCATTTATCTCCGAATCAGATCAGCCTGGAATTACCGATGTCGGCTCGTGGAGAACTGTACGGGCTGCTGGAACTGCGTGCCACCGGCAACTCGGCCGAAGAACATCTGCAGAGCGTGAAAGCGATTGCCAGCGCGATGGCAGATGCTATGTCGCTTGCACTCTCCAACTTGTCGCTGCGGGAGAAGCTGCGTAACCAGGCGTTGAGGGACCCACTGACTGGCCTCTACAATCGACGCTTCATGGAAGAGATGCTGGACCGAATGAGTAAGGATGCCGAAAGCCGGCACGTGCCGCTGTCCGTGGCAATGCTCGACCTGGACCACTTCAAGGCGTTGAATGACCAGTTCGGCCATGCGACCGGCGATGCCGTGCTGCGCGCGGTGGCCAACACTATCACAGCATCGCTTAGGAGCACCGACGTAGCTTGCCGCTATGGTGGTGAGGAACTGGCAATTCTGATGCCCGACTGCAATCTGGAACAGGCGGTAGCAAAGGCGGAACAGATCAGAATGGGTGTCGCAGCCATATCTCAAAATGGACTGCTACCACCCGTCTCAGCCTCGATCGGCATATCAAACACTCCGGAGACGGTAAAACGCGCGGGGGAGTTGCTAACTTCAGCAGACGCCTCGCTCTACTTGGCTAAGCAGCAAGGCCGCGACCGCGTGGTCACCTCGCCTAGACTCGATCAGGTGGGATCGCAGATTTGTCGACTCGTTGTAGCAGGTGGTTAGAGGCTTCCTGTCAGGCCGATTTATCGTTTACCGACTGCGGGCACGAGCGGGGCCAGGTCGCCCATCGATCAGCGGCGGTCTAGGCACCGCAATCCAGTCCCTGGTGCTTGCAGGATTTTAGGCGCTGGGGCGGGACACTGCTTTGAGGGCGGCCTCAGCTGCTGCCTGCCGATGAGGGAACAGCCTGGCCGATGTATGTGCGTGATGATCGGCCGTTCGGCGGAGAAGCACCCCCGGCTGCCCAATGCTACTACTCGCGCGACCCCGGGGGCGAATATCCGCAAAGCCATTTGGCGGGATATGCCGGCATCCTGCAGGCGGACGCTTATGGAGGTTACGGCAAGCTCTACGAAGCCGGCCGAAGTCCAGGCCCGATTCTGGAGCAGGGTGTTGGGCGCACGCGCGTCGCAAGTTCTTTGTGTTGGCCGACGTCGGGTCAGCTGCACGGTGCCGCGCACAGGGGATGTGATTCGGCATGGAAAAGGGCTCTGACTCAAACTCGGTGCAGTTCGTTCATGGTGCGGTCACCAGCCTTGCGCGCAGCAGGTCAAGCTTTTCGCGTCCATAAATCTGGCGTTTGGCCAGCTTCAGCTTGGTGATCTGACCCTCGGTTTGTCCGTTGGACCACGGCTCGGTGAGCGCGGATCTCACCGCGTCCAGGTCGGTTCTGATGCTTTTGCCGAATGACGCGAACAAACTTGCACTGGCGTCCGCCAGCCAAGGCGCAAGCGCGGCGGCGTCGCCCGCACGCAGCACTTTCAAATACGTCGAGGACAAGCAGAACTGGAGCAGCGAGGTCACGTTCTCCAACCACGCGCACGCGCGGCTGAACGACATCGCCCGCCTGTACCAGTATCACGAGGACTTCTACCAGCCGATCACCGCCTACGTCGCGGGTGCCGCCACCGACGACCTCAGCCGCGCCCTGCTGCACCCGGAGAACCCGGCCACCGGTGCCGCCGCCGCGGCTAACCCGGACCGGGACTTCTACGCCGGCACCGGCACCCTGGTGACGCAATCCTACGCGGCGTTCGGCCAGGCGGATTACGAGATCGTGCCGCGCCTGAAGCTCACCGCCGGCTTGCGCTACTCGAACGACGGCAAGACGGGCTCCGTATGCGTCCGGCCTGACCCGCCTTGCGTGATTAAGCCTCTCTCGATCTGCTTG
>CAXTCL010000180.1:0-8020 GCA_964242035.1 uncultured Acetobacteraceae bacterium
GCCGTCCAGCTCCTTGGCATGCAGGTGCTTCTTGAGGTTCTCGAGGTCCTTGATGATCGCCTTGGCGGCAGGCACTTCCAGCTTCTCGAGGGTGGCTTCCCAGCCTTCGATGTTCTTCACGGCGGCGCTGACGGTCATGCTCTTCACGCCGTCCTTGATGTGCTTAATGGTCGCGTCAAACTGCGGCATTGTTGCGGCTCCTGCTTCAAATGGCCACGCCGGGCGGCGTGTCAGTGGCGCAAAGCGGTCTGCCGCGCCGCGGTTGCCGTTTCAAATTTGCAGTGCCGCACCTTGACGGATCGCCGGCCGCTACGGCGCGGGCGCGATCGCCTGGCCGGACCCCGGGGCAAAGGGATCGAGGTGGGCGCGGCCGGCGAGCAGCAGTGGCACCTGCAGGATCAGGCCGGTGCCGAAGACGACGCACAGCATGACCATTGCGGCGCGGCCAGCGGACACCTGCAACGCATGGCGCGCCGCGAACCAGTGGAACCACAGCGTGTAGACTGCCAGGGCGCCGAGCAGCAGGTGGGCGGCATCGTCCTGCGACAGGCCGAACAGCACGCTGGCGCTCGCAAACGGCAGCAGCAGCAGGATCGCCGCGAGCATCAGCCATTGCGCGCAGTTTAACACGTTCGCGTAGAGCGCCCATTGCCGGCGGCGGTCCCACAGGCGGCAGAAGACATCCGCGATGATGACGGGTGCGAGCAGGTTACAGACGGCAAGCAGGAAAAACGCGACGGCGGGCCTGGGATGGCCGGACCAGGCTAGCACGCCGGAGAGCACGATCAGTAGGCCAAGCCACGGCGCCAGGCTGGCCAGGTAGGCCTCCGCGCTGCCGCCGAACTGGGCGAAGCCGGCGGGACGGCCGGTGCCGATGAGCAAAAGGCCGAGCGCCAGGCGGCCGTTGGGGCGCGGCTTCTTGGTTGGTTGGGGATCGGTCATGGGGAGGGAGGAAGAAAGCACTTCTTTTTTGAAAAAAAGAAGCAAAAAACTTTTGCTCCCCCGCCTGCACGCCGGGCGCCGTCTGGTTCTGCGAGCGCCCGCGCTGGCGGGATCGGCGTCGGAGGCGGGCGGGATGCGTGCGCCTTTTGACGTCACACGTTCGATTTGCTCGGAACGATCCTGCCGGCTTGCAAGACCGTTCCTGAAGGACTCAGGAACAATGAGGGCAAAGCCACCAAGAGCTTTCAAAAAGCAAGAAAGGACTTGTCATCTTCCTAATTGGTGCTCTTGGTGATCACCTCTTGCTTGCTTACTTGCCTGCGCGATTACCGGAAGCGCAACGCAACCCGGGCAGCGATCTCTCCGGTCACGACACCGCTCCCTTACGGCAGAAAATCTCCCAGCACCGCCGCATAGACATCCGTCAGCGCGAGCAGATCCGCCAAAGCAACGTGCTCGTCCGTCTTGTGCATCGTGGCACCCACCAGGCCGAACTCCGCCACCGGGCAGTAGCGCGCGATGAAGCGGGCGTCCGACGTGCCGCCGCCGGTATCGAGCGCCGGCCGGCGGCCGAGCGTGCGTTCGACGATCCCGGTCAGGCGCTCGCCAAGCGGACCGGTGGTGAGGAACGCCTCGCCGCTGATCGTGCTGGCCACGGTCGCCTCCGGGCAGTGGCGGGCGACGGTCTCCTCAAGCCAGGCGGCCAGGCTGGCGCCTGTGTGGCCGTCATTGAAGCGTATGTTGAGGCGCGCGGTGGCCTGGGCCGGGATGACGTTGGAGGCTGTGTTGCCGACGTCGAACGACGTGAGCTGCAGCGAGGACGGTTCGAACGAAGCGGTGCCGTGGTCCAGCCTGTGCGCCGTCAGCTCGGCCAGGGCGGCCACCAGCGGATGGATGGGGTTGTCGGCACGGTGCGGGTAAGCGACGTGGCCCTGGGTGCCGCGCGCGGTGATCGTGGCGTTCAGGCTGCCGCGCCGGCCGATCTTTATCGTCTCGCCGAGGACCGTGGGGTTTGTGGGTTCGCCGACCAGGCAGGCATCCGGGATGTGGCCGTTTGCTGCCATCCATTCCAGGACGCGCACCGTACCATCGGTCGCCGGACCTTCCTCGTCACCGGTGATGAGCAGGCTGATGGAGCCGCGCGGCGGGCCGGCGGCCAGGTGCCTGGCGGCGGCGGCGGCAAAGGCGGCGATGGCGCCCTTCATGTCCACGGCGCCGCGGCCGTAGAGGCGGGCTTCTTCCATGTGCGCGCCAAACGGCGGGTGGCGCCAGCTTTCACCGGGCGGCACCACGTCCGTGTGGCCGGCGAAGCAGAGATGCGGGCCGGCTGTGCCGATGCGGGCGAACAGGTTGAGCGTCTGCCCGAACGGCAGGTGCGTGACGGAGAAGCCGAGGTCTTCCAGGTAGGCGGCGAGCGTGGCCTGGGCGCCGGCATCCGCTGGGGTGACGGAGGCGTGGCGGAGGAGGGCCTGGCAGAGGGGGACTGGGTCGGTGATGCGGGTAATTCCGTCAGGAAGAAAGCAAGGCCTTCTTTTTTGAAAAATAGAAGCAAAAAACTTTTGACCTGGCTGTCGCGGACTTCGGGAAGGAGTCCGCGATAGCCGAGTCAAAGTCTTTTGCTTCTTTTCTTCAGAAAAGAAGGCCTTGTTTACCTTACCGAGACCGAACGTCCCTCGCCAAACCCATTGAACGCCGTCCGCAAAGCCGCCCCGTAAGCGCCGAGCTGCCCAATCTCCACCCAATCACCCTCGCCCACGTCATCAGGCAGCACGAACGGCCCCGCCATCACGTCATTGCTGTCGCAGGTCGGGCCGAAGAACGTGAAGCCCTGCTCTTCCGCCTCGCTAGCGCGCAGCAGGCGCGTCGGGTAGCGGAAGCCAGGCGGGCCGGCGTCCGACAGGCTGCCGAACACGCCGTCGTTTATATACAGCGTACAACCGCGGCGGAGCTGCACCTGCACCACCACGGACGTGCCGTTCGCCACCAGCGCGCGGCCGGGTTCGCCCCACAGCGCCAGGCCTGGCATGTCCAGCGCGTCCACGCTCGCCTCGATCTCGGCAAAGATGGCGCCCAGCGAGGGCGGAGCCTGGTCCGGGTAGGCGACGGGGAAGCCGCCGCCCACGTCCAGCACGTCCACGTGCACGCCGGCGGCGCATATCGTCTCGCCGGCGAGCTGTATGGCACGGCGCCAGGCCAGCGGCTCCAGGCATTGCGAGCCGACATGGAAGCTGATGCCAAGCGTGCTTGCGTGCGGACGCGCCTGGCGCAGCAGGGCGGCGGCTTCCACCGGCCAGGCGCCGAACTTGCCGGACAGGTCGGATTTGGCGGGGCCGGCCGGCAAGGCCAGGCGTATCACCAGGCCCAGATCGGCAGGCGCGCCGGTCTCCTCGAGAACCTTGGCGAGCTCCGTGGCGCTGTCGATCACGAAGTTCTTCACGCCGTGCAGCCTGTAGGACTGTGCGATGGCGCGGCGGGACTTCACCGGGTGCATGAAGTGGATCTCTGCCAGCGGAAAGAGGCGGGCTACGCACTCCACCTCGGGCAGGGAGGCGCAGTCGAAATGGCGCACGCCGCCGTCCCATAGCGCCTGCAGCACCGCAGGGTCGGGGTTGCACTTGACGGCGTACATGGTGACGCCCGGGAAGCCGGCGGTGAACTCGGCCGCGTTGGCGCGCAGGGCCGCCTCGCGCAGGCAGGTCAGCGGCTCTTCGGGGCGCAGGGTGGTGACAAGGTCGTCCACGCAGGGCAGCGCGGCACGTGCGGCAGGTGCCATAGGCGCGGACAAGGGGGCGGCGGCAAGGCGGGCGCGGAGTTCGCTCATGGCAAAGAAACCTTCAGGCAGGTATCGCCACCCGGTTTGTGGGCGGCAGGGCGCAGCCGCCGCGGCAAAGCCGGGCAGCCAGACGGACAAGTTTGAAGTCGTTACGGCCGGGGAGCGCCCGGCCTACAGACTCTGGATGTCCTGCGCGGTGTGCCTGATGAGGCAGCTGGCAACGTGACTGAAAGCAAACATACCCGTATCCCTCAAAGCGTCCGGCTCTTCGGCCGGCTCTGCGACAAAGGACGCGTTACGTCGTTGCTTGTGCCCCCGGAACGAGGAGCTCGCGGCACGTGCGGATTGCGTCGGCGGTGACACGAAATGTGCGGCCGGGAGGCGGCTTATAAGGCCGTGCGCTCACGCACTGCGTGACCAATGAGAAGAGGAGCTATGCGGCGCGCGCGTGGCTGTCGCCGACAAGTGCGAGATACTCCCAGATGATGGTCGCGGCCGCCAAGGCGGTGATCTCCGCGCTGTCATAGGCGGGCGCCACTTCGACGACGTCCATGCCAGCCCAGGCGATGCCGCCCAGCCGGCGCAGGATGGCCTGGATCTGCCAGGAGGCCAGCCCGCCGATCTCCGGCGTGCCGGTGCCGGGCGCGAAGGCCGGGTCCAGCGCATCTATGTCGAAGGTGAGATAGGCGGCGTGCGCGCCCACCACCTCCGACACGCGCGCTGCCGCAGGAGCGGCGCCCATCTCGTGGATGTCCTGCGCGGTCAGGATCGTCACACCCTGGGCCAGCGTCCAGTCCCACACCTCGCGCTGCACCGGCGAGCGTATGCCGAGCTGGATCATGCGCCGGGGATCGACGATTCCTTCGCGTATCGCGTGGTAGAACGGCGACCCGTGGCCGAACGCCTGGCCGAAGCTGTCCGGCCAGGTGTCCACATGAGCGTCGAAATGCACCAGCGCTAACGGGGTGCCGCGCCTGTTCGCGAGCGCGCGCAGCAGCGGCAGCGTGATGCCGTGCTCGCCGCCCAGCGCGATCAGGTGCGTGCTTTCGGCCGCCTGGCGCTGGACCAGCGCCAGGCTCGCCTGGATGTCGCCCAGCGCGATCTCGAAATCGCCGATGTCGGCCACCGGCAGCGTCACCGGATCGCGCCAGGTGCCGGGATGCGCGCCATCCACCAGCATGCGGCTGGCGTGGCGTATCGCATGCGGCCCGAACCTGGCGCCGCTGCGGTTGGTGGTGCCGATGTCCAGCGGGATGCCGGCGATGTGGAAGTGCGCGTCGGCACGCTGGCGCGTCAGCCCCAGGAAGCCGGGCGGCGTGGCGAAGGTGGGAATGCCGGTCACGCCAGCCGCTCAGTAGAGCATGGTCAAATAGGTCACCAGCAGCGTGTAGCCGGTGATGCCCAGCAGACCGTGTCCCGCAACAAGCGCCAGCGGGATCGGGCGCCGGCGTATCTGAAACAGCAGCATCGTCAGGCCGGCCAGGGCGGCGCCGGCGACCAGCGCGCCGGAGACGATGCCGAACGGACCCGCCCCCATGCGTATGGCCCTGGCCGTCGGCGCCCCGTAGCGCAGCGCCAGCACCAGGACCACGAAGCCTGCGAGCGCCGTGCTGCCATGCGCCAGGCCGCGCCAGTTCACGCCGGACGGCTGCGGCTCATCCAGCATCAGCACCTTGGCGCCGAGCCAGCCGCCTGCGGTGACGGCTATGCCTAGTATCGCTATGGCTGAGAGCAGGAGCATGGCAGGAAGAAAGGCCTTCTTTTTTGAAAAAAAGAAGCAAAAAACTTTTGCTCCCTGTCGGCGGCTGCTGAAACATTCGTCGGTCGTGCGAGAGCACGCTTGCGCGTGACAGGGAGCAAACGTTTTTTGGTCCTCTTCAAAAAAGGGCTGCTTGCTTTTTTCCTTGGTGCTCAACGTCACCCGCATGACGCTCACCCGCTGCCCCTGGGCCACGCGCGAACCCTCCATCGCCTACCACGACACCGAATGGGGCGTGAGGCAGACCGACGACCGCATGCTGTTCGAGATGCTGACGCTGGAGGGCGCGCAAGCCGGGCTGAGCTGGGAGACCATCCTGCGCAAGCGAGACGGCTACCGCGCCGCCTTCGCCGGCTTCGATCCGCAGGCTGTCGCGGACTTCACCGATGCCCGTCTGGACAGCCTGGCCGCCGATCCCGCCATCGTGCGTCACCGCGGCAAGATCGCTTCCGTCCGCACGAACGCGCAGGCCTTCGTGGCCGTCCAGTCCAGCCATGGCGCGTTCGCCGATTACCTGTGGGCGTTCACCGGCGGCCGGCAGGTCGTCACCCGGCGCGCCAACGGTGAGCGACTGCCGGCGCGCACGGAGCTTTCTGACACCGTCAGCAGCGATCTGCGCCGACGCGGCTTCAGCTTCGTCGGCAGCACGATCATCTACGCCTACCTGCAGGCGGTGGGCGTGGTTGATGACCATTTCGCCACATGTTTCCGTGCGCGCGCCTGAAAGGCCGCCTGCCCTGGATTGCGGCTTGCCCAGCGCTGATCGTATTCGTATCGTCACAACATTGCGATCGCCACGGCCTGGGGGCGCGGCGCAGGTTTGGCCCGGGCCGTAGACGACGTAATCACCTTTGACAGGACACCATGGCTTCTACGCGCGGACGCTGCACAAACGTCGATTACTGCTCCCTCGCCGCCGCAAAACGCGACATCGAGGTCAAGATCGGCGAAGACTTCATCTGCCCTGAATGCGCCAAGCCGCTGCGTACGCCGCCGACACGCGAGGCCTCGGGCGGGCTCAATGTGGCCATTGCCGGCGGCGTAGTCGGGCTGCTGCTGATCGGCGGCGGCGTCTATGCCGGCTACCGGCTGTCCAAGAACACGCCGGTGCAGGTCGGCGCCACGACCCTGCCTCCCGCTGCCGCACCCGCTTCCACCGCGCCGGTCGCCGCACCTCCGCCGAAGGTGGCACTTGCCGCGCCCGCACCCGCGCCTGTGCCGCCTGCGATATCTGCCCGCCCGGAGCAGGTGACGCTGCTGCGCCTGGCCGGGTCGTCCATCCTGGCGGACACGGCCGCGCCACGTCTTGCGGCCGCCTATCTGTCCTATCTCGGCGACACCGGCATCGCCGCCCAGCCAGGCCGCTCGCTCGGGCAGACGATCGTCAGCGGAGAGCGCCTGGGCCGCCCGGAAGCCATCTCCATCATCTCGCAGCCAGGCGAGACGGGCGATGCCGGCGGGCTGACCGCGCTCGGCGCCGGCACTGCCGACGTGGCGCTTGCCAGCCGGCGGGTGACACAGCCCGAGCTCGACCGCCTGCGCGCTGCGGGCGATTTCGCCACACCCTCCAGCGAACACCTGGTCGGCTCCGAAGGCGAAGCCGTCATCGTCAACCCGCGCAATCCGGTAGCAGGTCTCAGCCTTCAGCAATTGCGCGGCGTGCTGGCCGGCAGCATCACCGCCTGGTCCAGCCTCGGTGGCAGCGGGACGATCCATTTGGTGGGCGAGCCGGGAGGACGCGGCGTGGCAGGCATCCTGGCCGGCGCGCCCGACCATCCGCCGACCCTGCATCCCGTGCGCGACGCCGCCCGCGCCGTCCTCGACGACCCTTTGGCACTTGCGGTCGTACCGATCTCCCAGGTTGGGCAAGCCAAGACTGTGGCCATCTCGTCTTTGGGCGCCGCACCTGCGCTGCCCACACCGGCCGCGATCGCCACCGATTCCTACCCGCTCGCCCGCAAGCTCTATCTCTATGCGCCGGCAAACGGCGCGAACCTGTTTGCCCAGCGCTTCATCAGCTTCGTGCTGTCTCAGGAAGGCCAGGCGGCCCTCGCGCAAGCCGGCCTGGTTCCCCTCAACGTGGTGCAAGCCGCGCCGGCAGCACCGCTCACGCCAAAGGAGC
Source organism: uncultured Acetobacteraceae bacterium (assembly GCA_964242035.1). Lineage (GTDB taxonomy): Bacteria > Pseudomonadota > Alphaproteobacteria > Acetobacterales > Acetobacteraceae > BOG-908. The sequence goes on from CAXTCL010000180.1 coordinate 7,597, forward strand.
GCTACAAGAAGCTCGTTTCAGGTGCCACGCGCCTGGCGGCGGATCTGCATTTCGAGCCGAACTCGAACAAGCTGGACCTGCGCAGCGCGCGCGAAGTGGATCGCGTGTGGAACTTCATGCAATCCGACCACACGCCGCCGGACCACCTGATCCTGATCGGGTTCGCCGACAACCAGGGCACGGCGGAGAAGAACCTCTCTCTGTCCCTGCAACGTGCGCACGCGGTGGCCGAGGTGTTTACCAGGCGCGGGCTGCCGCCTGGGCAGGTGGTGGCGTTCGGGTCCGACCTGCCGATCGCGGATAACAGTGCGGAGGACGGGCGGCAGAAAAACCGGCGGGTTGAGGTTTTTCTGCGGCCTTGAAGTAAGGAAGCAAGGCCTTCTTTTTTGAAAAAAAGAAGCAAAAAACTTTTGTCTCTCCGCCT
>CAXTCL010000181.1:0-7973 GCA_964242035.1 uncultured Acetobacteraceae bacterium
AGCAGGCCCTGTACGGCTGCGGCGCCCTGGTCCTTCCCCTCCACGGCGACCTTCCGCCCGCCGACCAGGACCGCGCGCTCACCCCGGCCGCCGGCCGCCGCATCGTCCTGGCCACCTCGATCGCCGAGACCTCGCTTACCGTCCCAGGCGTGCGCATCGTCATAGACGGCGGCTGGCGCCGCACCCCGCGCCTGGACCCCGCCACCGGCCTCACGCGCCTGGAGACCGTGCGCATTAGCCGGGCGGCGGCCGACCAGCGCGCCGGCCGCGCCGGCCGCGAGGCACCGGGCGTGGCGATACGCCTATGGACCACCGCCCTGCACCGCGGTTTGGCGCCCTTCGACCGTCCGCAGATCTTCGAAGCCGAGCTCGCCGGCCTGGCCCTGGACTGCGCCGCCTGGGGTGCGGCGCCTGCCGACCTGCCCTTCCCGGACCCGCCGCCCGCCGGCGCGCTGGCCGCAGCCGGCAGCCTGCTGCAGATGCTGGGCGCGCTGGATCAGGACCGCCGCATCACCTCCCTCGGCCGCCGCATGGCCAAGCTCGGCGCCCACCCCCGTCTGGCCGCCATGATGCTCGCGGCACCCGATCCGGAATCCGCCGCGCTGGCCGCAGACCTCGCCGCCCTGCTGGAAGAACGCGACCCCCTGCGCGCCACCGCCAGCGCCGACGTCGCCACCCGCCTCTCCGCCATCGCCCACGGCGCCGCCGAGGCCGATCGCGGCACGCTCGCCCGCATACGCCAGGCCGCCGCGCAGTATCGCCGCCGCCTCGGCACCCGCGCCACCGCGGACGGCGACCCGGGCGCGCTGCTCGCCGCCGCCTTTCCGGACCGCATCGCCCAGCGCCGCGGCGAGCCAGGCTCCTTCAGACTCTCCGGTGGCGGCGGCGCACGCCTCTCCCAGGCCGACAAGCTCTCCCAGGCCAGGCTCCTGGTGGTCGCCAGCCTGGAACAGAAAACCTCCGCCCAGATCAGGCTGGCCGCCGAGCTGGACCCCGCCAGCCTGCCCCCGGCCATCGCGGCACTCACCACTGCGTCAGTGGAGAGCGGCTTCGACCAGGCCACCGGCGCGGTGTTCTCCCGCCGCCGTCGCCGCTACGGCGCGCTGGTGCTGGAAGACCGCATGGTGCCCGCCGACCCGGAAGCCACTGCCGCCACCCTGGCAGGCGTGCTGGCCGCCAGGCTGGACGGGCTGCCCTGGACCCCGCCGGCGCGGCAACTGCAGGCGCGCGCCGCCCTGCTGCATGGGCTCGATCCTGGCTTCCCGGACATCTCGGACCCCGCCCTCGCCAGCACGGCGCAGACCTGGCTGGCCCCACATCTGCAAGGCTTCACCCGCCTCGCCGACACGGCCCACCTCGACATGACCACCCTGCTCCGCAGCCTGCTCGGCTGGGAGGCCGCCACCCGCCTGGACCGCGAGTTGCCGACGCATCTGGACCTGCCAGGCGGCCGTGCCAGCATCGACTACGACACGCCGGTGCCGGCCGTCTCCGCCCGTGCCCAGGCCTTCTATGGGCTGACGCGCACGCCGAAGCTCGCCGGCGGCCGCATCGGTCTGCAAATGGCCCTGCTCTCGCCGGCCGGCCGGCCGGTGGCGATCACCGCGGATCTCGAAGGCTTCTGGCGCGGTGCCTGGGCCGACGTGCGAAGGGACATGCGCGGGCGCTACCCCAGGCATTCCTGGCCAGAGGACCCATCTGTCTCAAACTGAGCCCTGGTCCGTAGGCAGCGGAGCTGGCAGGAGCCACCCTAGTCGCCTGGCTCGGACTGCCTGGCCTGGACAGGCAGGTCTAAACCCAGTGACGCAGTTCAGCCTTCCAGCTGCATCTGGCTCTCAACCTCGATCTCGCTGAGGATGCCCAGCGGCATGCCGGTCGCCGTGGAGCTGCCATGCCCCACCAACTCATGACCCTCCGGCGTGGCCGCGGCCCGGAAATATTCCAGCACATGCACGCGCACCGCGCTGGTACGCCCGCCGGCGGGCGCCGTCCGCTCTACCGAACGGATGAGGTCACGCAGCTCGATGCCTTCGCGCAGGCATACTTCCCGTAACGCGTCCCAGACCTCCGGCTCCAGGCGCATGCTCGTGCGCCCAGTCCCGGCGGTGATGTTGCGATTTACTAGCCTGCTGCCGCCCACGTGCCGCCTCCAGCAATTATTGCGAGCCTCCAGCTACTCCAATCACCGCTCAAACGAAACGCTTCCTCACCAATTTGTGCTGTTTTCGAGATTACTTTTCATTTGGCGAGCGCAAACTCAACGATAGCGCGTGTAGACCCTGCTCGAACTCGCCTTTGAGCACGTTATGCACGATGCGAGACCGCTCCACCCTGCTGAGAGCAGTGAACCTTTCCGAGACAAGCGTCACGTTGTAATGCGTCTCGCCAGCAGAGCTCGCCCCGGCATGACCGGCATGGCGGGCGCTCTCATCCTCGACCGTCATACGCACCGGTGCGAAATTCTGCTCGAGTATGGCCGTCATCCTTGCTCGCCGATCCATGGCCGCACGCCTTCCAGTCTGTTGCGGGGCAGTCATCGCACTTGCGGCCGCGCCGGCAAACGCCTGCAGGTTCGCCGATCGCACAAGGCGGCTTTGCCCGTGCATGAGCGGGCTTGCCGCCGCCCGACCCCAGCGCACATAACGGGTAATGACCGAGCGTACGCGCCCCACCCGCGCCAAATCCTATGACCCGGACCCGGCCGCCCCTGGCCGGTGCTGCGACGTGCCGGGCTGCCTGAATGAAGGCGGCTACCGCGCGCCGAAATCGCGTGACTCGCTGCGCGACTATTTCTGGTTCTGCCTGGACCACGTGCGCGCCTACAACGCCAGCTGGGACTTCTACAAAGGCATGACGCCCAGCCAGATTGAGGCGCACATGCGCGACGATACCGGCTGGCAGCGCCCCACCTGGCCGCTCGGCCGGCTGGGCGGCGGCATGCCGGAGGAAGACCTGGTGCACGACAGGCTGGACATCCTGGGCGCCGCCGGCATGCGCCAGGGCCGCCAGCGCGGCCAGGCCGCCGCCCAGGGTGCGCCGGCCGACCTCCGCCAGCCGCTCGATACGCTCGGCCTGCACTGGCCCGTGTCGCTGGACGAGGTGAAGACCCGCTACAAGGCGCTGGCCAAGACGCACCACCCGGATGCCAACGGCGGCGACCGCAAATCCGAGGAACGCTTCAAGGTGATAAACCTGGCCTACGCCCAGGTGCGCTCGCACCTCTCCCCCGAACACGCCGGCGCATGACCCCGGGCGCCTGCCGCCACCACGAGAACGCGGGCGTGACTTTCCCGCCCGCCCTTGCACGCGCTACACGGGGCGTGCACCGGCAGCACAGCCAAGGACCGACTACCCGATGAACAAGATCGCCGCCCTGCAGCCATCCGATGCCCAACCGAGCGTGCCGGGAAACGCAGCGAACGGACGTCCCGACACCACCGTGAACGCCCGCGAGGTGTTCGGCATCGAGACGGATATTGTGGTCCCCGCCTTCAGCCACCGCAGCGAGCAGGTCCCCGACCTGGACCCCACCTACAAGTTCGACCGCGAGACCACGCTGGCGATACTCGCCGGCTTCGCCTTCAACCGCCGCGTAATGATCCAGGGCTACCACGGCACCGGCAAAAGCACCCATATCGAGCAGGTCGCCGCCCGCCTCAACTGGCCCTGCATACGCGTCAACTTGGATAGCCACATCAGCCGCATAGACCTGATCGGCAAGGACGCTATTGTCCTTAAGGACGGCAAGCAGATCACTGAGTTCCGCGAGGGCATACTGCCCTGGGCGCTGCAGAACGCCTGCGCCCTGGTGTTCGACGAGTATGATGCCGGCCGCCCGGACGTGATGTTCGTCATCCAGCGCGTGCTCGAGGTGGAAGGCCGGCTGACCCTGCTGGACCAGAACCGCGTCATCCGCCCGCACCCTAGCTTCCGCCTGTTCGCCACCGCCAACACGGTGGGCCTGGGCGACACCACCGGCCTGTATCACGGCACCCAACAGATCAATCAGGGCCAGATGGACCGCTGGAACATCGTAGCCACACTGAACTACCTGCCGCACGCGCAGGAGACGGCAATCGTGCTGGCCAAGATGGGCGTGGACGCCAAGGACACGCCGGCCCGCAAGCAGATAGAAAGCATGGTGGCACTCGCCGACCTGTCGCGCGCCGGCTTCATCAACGGCGACATCTCCACCGTCATGTCCCCGCGCACGGTCATCACCTGGGCGGAAAACACGAAGATCTTCGGCGACGTAGCGTTTGCGTTCCGGATGACGTTCCTCAACAAGTGCGACGAGGCGGAGCGCTCGACCGTGGCCGAGTATTACCAGCGCTGCTTCAACGTGGAGCTGCCGACCGGGTCTTTGGTGCGTCGCGCTGTCTAAGCAAGCAAGCAGTTCTTTTTTGAAAAAAAGAACCAAAAAACTTCTGACTCCGCTGTCGCGCCGGGTGGAAGTGTCCGCGACAGCGCAGACAAAAGCTTTTTGCTTCTTTTTCTCGAAAAAGAAGGCCTTCCTTACCCAACGTGGCCGCGCTCAAGCTTCCTTGCTTCCGCTCCATGCCTGACTTCACCCAAACCGCCCCGGTCGGCCGTAACCGTTTCCGCCACGACGCAACCTTGCGCTACGCCTTGGAGCGCCATCTCCCGCCCGACATCTTTGCCGACGCCGCCCCGAAACTCGACCGCCTGGGCGAGCGCGCGGTAGCCGAACTGCCCGCGCTGGCCGACGCCGCCGAGCGCACCCCGCCCCGCCACGTGCCCTACGATGCCTGGGGCAACCGGGTGGACCGGATCGAGATGGACCCTGCGTTCGACGCGCTGGTGCGCATCGGCCAGGAAGAGGGCTTGGTGGCCACGCCGTATGACAGCGGCTACGGCGCCTATGGCCGAGTGGTGCAGGCAGGCCTATCGAACCTGTTCGATCCCGTCAGCGCGGTCGCCACCTGCCCGCTGGTGATGACGGACGGCGCGGCCTGGCTGCTGCGGCAGCACGATCCGGCTCTGTGGGCGCAGTATGGCGCGAGACTGACGGCGCGCCACGGCGGAATCACCAGCGGCCAATGGATGACGGAGAAGGAAGGCGGCTCGGACGTCAGCCAGACAGGCACGGTGGCGCACGCGAATGAGGACGGCACGTTCAGCCTGCACGGCACCAAGTGGTTCACGTCGGCGACCTCGGCGGACATCGCCATGGTGCTGGCGCGGCCGGCCGATGCGGCACCCGGCAGTATAGGCCTGTCGCTGTTCCTTTTGGAGCTGCGCCACCCGGACGGCAGCTGGAACGGCCTGACAGTGCGCCGCCTGAAGGAGAAGATGGGCACCCGCGCGCTGCCCACCGCCGAGCTGGACCTGTCAGGCGCTCGCGCCGTGCCGGTGGGCGGGCTGGGCCGCGGCGTGGCCAAGGTCGCTTCGCTGCTCAACATCGCCCGCGTCTGGGCAGCGTATGCCGGGCCGGCCGGCGTGGGCCACCTGCTGGGCCTGGCGCGCGACTACGCGCGGGTGCGGCGCGTGTTCGGAGCACCTTTGGCCGACCAGCCGATGCACACCGCCTGGCTCGCGCGCATCGCCGCGGAATACGAGGCCATGCTGGCACTATGCTTCGAGGCCGCCGCCGCGGTGGGCCGCGCGGAGGCAGGCGGCAACGGCCAGATGGCGCGCCTGCTCGCGCCGCTCACCAAATTGTCCTGTGCACGCCAGGGGATCTGGGGCACCAGCGAACTGATCGAAAGCTTCGGCGGCGCCGGCTACGTGGAAGACACCGGCCTGCCGCGCATCTTCCGCAACGCGCACGTGCACGCGATTTGGGAAGGCACTACCTCGGTGCTCTCGCACGACGTTTTGCGCGCGCTGCGCTCGCGCGACCTTGGCCTGGAATGGCTGGAGGATTTGGCAGGCCGCCTGGCACACATCACCCACCCGGAAGTCGTCTGCGTGACACCGCGCATCGCGGCCGCCCTGGAGACGCTGCGCCCCATGGTCCTGGAGCCGGACGAGCGAGACGGACGGCGCCTGGCGAACGGCATGGCGCGCGTGACCCAGGCCGCCCTGCTGGCCGAAGCCGCGGAGTGGCGCATCGTGCACAAATCCGACCGCACGGCGCTGGTCGCCGCCGAGATCGTCACCCGCGAGCCGCTGATACAGGCGGTAACCACGGACATGGAACTCGCCAGCCTCGCCTACGGCCAGGCCCAGGCCGCCGCCTGATGCGCGTTTCCCTGTTCATCACCTGCTTCAACGACACGCTGTTCCCGCAAACCGGTCAGGCCGCCGTCGCCGTGCTGGAACGCCTCGGCCACGAGGTGGAGTTCCGCCCGTCGCAAACCTGCTGCGGCCAGATGCACAGCAATTCCGGCTACCCGCGCGAAGCGCTCACGCTGGTCCGCCGCTTCGTGGAGACCTATCGTGACGCGCCGATGATCGTGGTGCCATCAACGTCCTGCACCAGCACCATTCGCGCCCAATACCCGCGCCTGGCCGCAGAAGACCTCACGCTACTGGCGGAACTGGACACAATAATCCCCCGCGTGCACGAATTCACCGAATTTCTGACACGCGTGCTCCACGTCGAAGACGTGGGCGCCTACTACCCCCACCGCGTCACCTATCACGCCTCCTGCAACTCGCTACGCGCCCTGAAACTCGGCACCGCCCCACGCGCGCTTCTTGCCGCCGTACGCGGCATGGATTTCGTCGACTTGCCAGACATCGAGCAATGCTGCGGCTTCGGCGGCACGTTCGCTGTGAAAAACGCGGAAGTGTCTACGGCCATGCTGACCGACAAGATGCGCGCCGTGCTGGCAACCGGCGCGGAGGTGGTCACGGCCGGGGATAATTCCTGCCTGATGCATATCGCGGGCGGGCTCTCGCGTCTGCAGGCTGGTGTGCGGGCGATGCACATTGCGGAGATCTTGGCATGCACCTAGGCAAGGAAGAAAGGCCTTCTTTTTTGAAAAAAAGAGGGAAAAAACTTTTGACTCCGCTGTCGCGGACTCCTGGAATAACGCGCGCGCTGGCAACGGCGTCAGTAGGTAAAGTTTTTTGGTTCTTTGTTTCAAACAAGAACTGCTTGCTTCCTTCATGACGAAAACGTTCGCCGAGATCGCGCATACTGAACTGCGCAATACCCAGCTTCGCCGAAATATACGCAAGGCCACAACCACAATACGCGCCAGAACCGCGCGCGTAACCGCCGAACTGCCCGACTGGGAACAACTGCGCGACGCCGGCCAGGCCATAAAGCAGGCCACCCTGCGAGACCTCGACCGCCATCTCCTGCAACTTGAAGAACGCGTCACCGCCGCCGGCGGCACCGTCCACTGGGCGCGCGACGCGGAAGAAGCGCGCGAGATCATCATCGGCATCACCCGCCGCCACGGCGCCACCCGCGCGATAAAGATCAAGTCGATGACCACCGACGAGATCGACCTCAACCCGGCCATGCAAGCCGCCGGCATAGACCCGATCGAAACCGACCTCGCCGACATGATCGTCCAGCTCATGGACGACACGCCGAGCCACATCCTGGTCCCCGCCATCCACCGCAACCGCGCAGAAATCCAGGCCCTGTTCGAGGAAAAATTCGGCCAGGGCAAACTCACCGACAAACCCACCGACCTCACCGCCGCCGCCCGGCTCTATCTCCGCGACAAATTCCTGAACACCCCGGTCGCCATCTCCGGCGCCAACTTTGCGATCGCCGAGACCGGCAGCGTCTGCGTGGTGGAAAGCGAAGGCAACGGCCGCATGTGCCTGACCCTCCCGCGCGTCCTCATCTCGCTCATGGGCATCGAGAAAGTCCTGCCCCGCTTCGAGGATTTGCAGGTCTTCCTGCAACTCCTCCCACGCTCCGCCACAGGCGAGCGCATGAACCCCTACACCTCCCTATGGACAGGCGTGCGCGAAGCCGACGGCCCGCAGGAATTCCACCTGGTCCTGCTGGACAACGGCCGCACGAAAATCATGGCCGACGAAGC
>CAXTCL010000182.1:0-7885 GCA_964242035.1 uncultured Acetobacteraceae bacterium
GACTATGGACCTGCGACGACCGTTTGCCGCACTCTGGGCAGGCTGCATCGGCAGCGATTGGCCTGGCCATGATCAGCAGACGGTCAGGCTCGGTGGTGACAGCCTTAACCAGAAGACCGGCAGGCGAGATCGCCCCGAATGAACCTCGTCGCATGGCAGCGCTCCCGAATCGTGCCAACGAACTTACCCGGCCTGCACCGAAAGTGAGTCAGAGCCCTTTTTGCGTGCCGAATCACACCTGCTGCCACACCATCATTGTCCCAGCTGTGCTGAGGCGAGCCGGGCAGGAGATGCGCCTGGTGATCGCCGGACCAAGGCCAGCGACCAGCGCGGACGCGACCTTGGCCAAGCTGGTCTGCCAGGCGGTCGCATTAGGTAACCAGCTGCTGGCGGCCAACGGACTGGGCATTGCTGAGTTGGCAGCCAAGGCGGGCATGTCCGGATCGCACTACACACGCGTGCTGCGCCTCGGCTTCTTGTCGCCCGACATCCTGACGGCGATCGCTAACGGGCAGCAGCCTGTCGGCCTTACTGCCACGAAACTGCTGGCCGATACACGCCTGGATCTACTCTGGAGCAGGCAGAGAACGGCTCTGAACTTCTGACCCTTCCGGAAGCTAGCCCAAAAGTGGTTCAGCGACCCCGGTAGCGGCCGATTTTTGCGCCAACGCTGCTCCCAAACAATCCGGCCGAAAACCGCATCACGGAGTGCCGAAAAGGCCACGCGAGACGCTGGCCCTTGGTTCGGGCAATTTGAGCACCAGAAAACGTCTCTTATGTCGCGTCGCAAAGCGAACGGCCGTTAACCTGCTGACATCGCTCCGTTATTCTGTAGGAGCCGACAGGCTTGAACTTTGTGCTCACAACTGTGGGTCGACTGGCTGGGGCGGGAGGATTCGAACCTCCGCATGGCGGAATCAAAATCCGCTGCCTTACCGCTTGGCGACGCCCCATCCGTGCCCCGCTATAAGGTGTTGGCGTCCACATCGTAAAGTGGGCCGCCCCAGCACCAGCGGCCGGGCTGCGCCAGCGCGGCCGCCGCAGCCTCGGCCTCGGCGGGGGTGGCGAACAGGGCGAAGCAGGTGGCTCCGGAGCCACTCATGCGGGCCAGCAGCGCGCCGGGGTGGGCGGCCAGCGCCGCCAGCAGCGCGCCTATGGCCGGGCACAGGGCGATCGCCGGCGGCTGCAGGTCATTGCCGGCCAGTGCCAGCGTGGCGGCCAGGGCGGCGGCGTCCGGCCAGGCGTCCGGCAGCACAAGCGGCGGCGAAAACGCACCGCTGCGGGCGCGGAAGACGGCCTGCGTGGCGAGTGCCACGCCCGGGTTGGCGAGAAGGAGGCCGCATGCCGGCAGCTTCGGCACGGGCGACAGGATCTCGCCTATGCCGGACATGCGGCACGCCCGGCTGGCGACGCACACCGGCACGTCGGCGCCCAGGCGCGCGGCGATCGCGTGCATCTCCCGAAGGGGTGTCGCCAGGCCCCACAGGCGGGACAGCGCGCGCAGCGTGGCCGCCGCATCCGCCGAGCCGCCGCCTATGCCCGAGGCCACCGGCAGGCGCTTGTCCAGGTGCAGGGCCGCGCGGGGGAGCACGCCGGCCGCCTCGGCCAAGGCGCGGGCGGCGCGCAGCACGAGGTTATCCGGATCGTCCGCCAGAGCCGGCGCGAACGGGCCGGCGACGGTGAGGCAGAGCGTGTCGGCTGGCGTGGCGGTGACCACATCATGCGCGCCGGCAAAGGCGACCAGGCTGTCGAGCAGGTGATAGCCGTCCGGGCGGCGCCCGGTGACGTGGAGGGTCAGGTTGATCTTGGCGGGGGCTTGCATGCGCGGGGGAATAGCGGGGCTGGTGGCGGAGTGCGAACGCGTGGTGGTTTCAGGCAAGGAAGGAAGGCCTTCTTTTTTGAAAAAAAGAAGCAAAAAACTTTTGCTACCTGCGGCTCAGACGCTTCGGTGCTTCCTGGCGCACCGGGCTGCTGCAAATGCGAGGTAGCAAAAGTTTTTTGGTTCTTTTTTCAAAAAAGAACTGCTTGCTTGCTTTGGAGACGATAGATGCAAGACACCGAAACTTGCCTGCAAGCCGTACGCCAGCGCGACGCGACGCAGGATGGTCAGTTCTACTACTCTGTCGCCACCACCGGCGTGTACTGCCACCCGTCCTGCAAGGCGCGGCCGGCGCTGCGGCAGAACATGGCGTTCCACGCGAGCCGCGCGGACGCCGAACGTGCGGGCTTCCGCCCATGCAAGCGCTGCCGGCCGGACCTGGCGCCACGCGGCGAGCGGGAGGCAACGCTGGTAGCGGCCGCGTGCCGGACCATCGAGGCCGCCGAGGAGATGCCAAGCCTGGCCGCGCTGGCGACGCGGGCGGGGCTGAGCGCCCAGCATTTCCACCGGCTGTTCCGCCGCGTGGCCGGTGTGACGCCGGCGGCCTACGCCCGGGCGCACCGCGCGGCACAAGTGCGGCAGCATCTGTCCGAGGGTGCCAGCGTGACGCAGGCCCTCTATGATGGCGGGTTCAATTCGTCCGGCCGGTTCTACGAGGCGGCGCCTGCCATGCTGGGCATGACGCCCGGCGCGTTTCGGGCAGGTGGCCGTGGCGAGACGATCGGCTACGCGTTCGGGGCGAGCACGCTTGGGCTGGCGCTGGTGGCAGGGTCCGGCCGGGGCATCTGCGCCATCCTGCTGGGCGACGACGCGGCGGTGTTGCTGGCCGACCTGCGGGCGCGTTTCCCGGCGGCGTGCGTGACGGAGGCGGAGCCTGGGTTTGCGGAAATTGTCGGTCGCGTGGTGGCGGCCGTGGATCGGCCAGGCGAGGCGCACGGGCTGCCGCTGGACATCAGGGGCACGGCGTTTCAGCAGCGCGTGTGGGAGGTTCTGCGCGGCATTCCCGCCGGCGAGACGCTTAGCTACGCGCAGGTGGCGGCAAGGCTGGGCAGCCCGGCTTCGGTGCGCGCGGTGGCCGGCGCGTGTGCGGCGAACAAGCTGGCCGTGGTGGTGCCGTGCCATCGCGTGGTGGCGTCGGACGGGACCTTGGCCGGGTATCGGTGGGGATTGCAGCGGAAGCGGGCGTTGCTGGGGAAGGAAGAGAAGTGTCTGTCCGAAAAGGCGCCCTGACGGTCATCTGACGCGCTTTCCCTGTGCTCCGGTGCTCGGAAAAGCACGCCAGCTAACTCGCCACGCCACCTTTTCGAACAGACACTAAAAAAGAACCAAAAAACTGTTGCTCCCGTCGCTATGTCCGCCGCTTCGGTAAATGTCGAATACACCAAGCTGTTGCAAATGCGGGGGAAGCAAAAGTTTTTTGGTTCTTTTTTTCAAAAAAGAACTGCTTGCTTTCTTAGGATCATCCAATGCTCATGAGAATAATTGCCGCCCTCGACTGGGTACGCATACGCGAAGAGCTGGATGCTTACGGCTGTGCCACGACAGGGCCTATGCTCACACCCGACATGTGCGCGAACCTGGCCGCGGACTACGAGTGCCCCGCCCTGTTCCGTAGCCGCATCGTGATGGCGCAACACGGGTTCGGCCGAGGCGAGTACAAGTACTTTGCCTACAAGCTGCCTGACATGGTGCAGGCGTTACGGTGCGCGCTGTATGCACGGCTGGCACCGGTGGCAAATGACTGGGCGGAGCGGCTGGGGCGCGGCGCGGTGTTTCCTGATACGCACGCGGCGTATCTCGCACAGTGCCACGCGCAGGGTCAGCTCAGGCCCACGCCGCTGCTGCTGCGCTACGGGCCTGGCGATTTCAACTGCCTGCACCAGGACCTTTACGGCGAGATGCATTTTCCGCTGCAGGTGGCGTTCCTGCTCGACAGGCCGGAGCAGGATTTCACCGGCGGCGACTTCGTGCTGACCGAGCAGCGGCCGCGTATGCAGTCGCGCGCGGAGGTGGTGCGGCTGGGCCAGGGCGAAGGGGTGATCTTCGCCGTCAACGAGCGGCCGGTGGCGGGCGCGCGCGGGACGTACCGCGTGCGGATGCGCCACGGCGTGAGCCGGCTTCGCTCAGGCCGCCGGCACACGCTGGGCATCATCTTTCACGATGCGCGCTGAGCCCGATTGCGGGGGCGCCCCAGGCCGGGCTTGCCGGAGAGCATGCCGCCGACGACCGCATCCACCGCAGTGACGCCGGCCAGCGAGACCAGCGCCAGGGCCGCATTGCCACGCCGCGGGCCGCGCAGGCCCATGGCCACGGTTGCGATATCCAGCACGTCCCCGCCGACGCGGCCCCAGATCCAGGCGGTCGGGTCCTGCGAGCGCAGGATGCCGATGCCTGTGCCGAGTTCGCGCAGGCCGTAGCTGCGCACCAGGTTCTCCTGTCCGCGCAGCCCGAGCAGCTTGGTGAGCACGCGGGGCATCAGCAGTTCCGCCGCACCCAGGCCGATGGAGAACCAGCCGAGGCCCTGGGCGAGACGCAAGGCTTCGGCGGACGGCGGGGCGGGCGGGCGCTTGAAGTCGACGATGGTGCCGGGCATGGCGTGTCTCCTGCTGAAACCGCCTGGAACGGCGACGGCGCCTGCCGGGTTTTTTCAAGGGCCGTCGCTTGCCTGGCGGCGGGCCTCCCCACCTAGGAGAGATGCTGCAGATTCTACCGCCCCGCCCGCCCGTCCCCACCCGCCTGCGCACGCAGCTGGAAGCGTTCCTGGTGCTGCGGCGCAACCCGCTGGAGCTGTGGGGCGAGCTGGCCTACGAAATGGACATTCTGCCCGGCCGTTTCCTGGGTCGCGAGCAGCTGATGCTGAACGCGCCGGAGGCGATACGGCACGTGCTGGTGGGCAACGCGGACAACTACCGGCGCAACCCGGCGACAAAGCGGGTGCTGCAGCCTGTTTTGGGCGAGGGCCTGTTCCTGGCCGAGGGCGAGGCGTGGCGCCACCAGCGCCGCACCATCGCGCCGGCACTGGCGCCGCGCACGATGCCGATCCTGGCGCATCATGTGGTGGCGGCGAGTGCGGCCAAGGAGGCCGAGCTGGCGGGGCTTACGCACCGGCCGGTGGAGCTGCTGGGGCACCTGCAGCACCTGGCGCTGGCGATTGCCGGGCAGTCGATGTTCTCGCTGGAGATGAGCGGGTTTGCCGGCGAGCTGCGCCGACTGCTGATGAGCTACGGCGCGCGGTATGCGCAGCCCGGCATACTAGACCTGATGCTGCCGGAGCAGGTGCCGTCGCTGGTGGATCGTGGGCGGGCGGCGTTCCGGACGGAGTGGCTGGCGTTCCTGGACCGGCTGATCGCGGTGCGCAGCGGATTTGCACCGGCTGACGACCGGCCGCGCGACCTGTTCGACTTGCTGTCCACGGCGCGCGATCCGGAGACGGGTGCCGGGTTCGACCACGCGCAGCTGCGCGACGAGGTCTCCACGATGATCCTGGCGGGGCACGAGACGACGGCGGTGACGTTGTTCTGGTCCGTGTATCTGGCGGCGTTGTATCCCGAGCAACAGGATTTGCTGGCCGCCGAGGTGGCGGGCGTCGATCTGGAAGCGCCGCACGCGGCCGCGGCGCTGGCCCGCATGCCGCAGATACGCGCGCATGTGGACGAGGCGCTGCGCCTGTATCCGCCGGCGTTCCTGCTCGTGCGCCAGGCGCAGGCAGCCGACGAGATCATGGGCCACAAGGTGACGCCGGGAACGACGATCACGATCTCGCCGTGGGTGCTGCACCGGCACCGCGCGCGCTGGCATGCGCCGGACGCGTTCGATCCGGGACGGTTCCTGCCTGGGGCCACGCCACCGGAGCGTTACGCCTACATGCCGTTCGGCGCCGGGCCGCGGATATGCGTGGGCGCGCAGTTTGCGCTGACGGAGGCCACGCTGGTGCTTGCGCGGCTGATGAAGCGGTTCCGGATTTTGTTGTCTGGTGCGGGGACGGTTGTGCCGCGGGGGATCGTGACGACGCAGCCGGATCGGCCGGTGCGGTTTGTGCTGGAGGAGCGGGCGTAGGGAAGCAAGCAAGGCCTTCTTTTTGAAAAAAAGAAGCAAACAACTTTTGCTCCTCCGCATCTTCAATACACGTGTCTTTCCAGAAAAACTGAAGGCTGCGACTGCGGGGAAGTAAAAGTTTTTTGGTCCTTTTTTTAAAAGGACTGCTTTCTTCCTTCCGTAAGTCAATCACAACGCAGCCTTTGTTATCCAGCGATCCTGTGGACTTGGTCCGATAGTAGGGTGGGCTTCAGCCCACCACTCGCTGGGGCTGGTGGACTGAAGCCCACCCTGCGTCCTGTTTTCCCGGCTGTCAGAAGGGACAGGTTTCACGCCGAAACGGGGCGTGAAATGGCGGTGCGTACGGCCGCGCGTGTCGCACGATTAGGCTGGGACGTAAGTCAACCGGATAGTGTCCTCGCCAATCGGATCGTTGGCCACAAGGCGGAGGGGTGGCCGGGGCCCGGCGAAGAACGGCGTGCCATGGCCGAGCACGAACGGCCGGAAATAGAGTCGGTATTCATCGACAAGACCAAGGCCGGTCAGGCATCGCGCCAGCTCTGGTCCGGCAACGTCGATCTCCCCCGCGGCCCGGGCCTTGAGGGCGCGTAGCACGGTCGCGAGATCATCACGGATCAGCGTGGCATTGGGACCGACTGTCGGCAAGGAGTGCGCAAAGACCCATTTCGGCCGGCTCCGCCATAATGTCGCGAAATCGCGCTCTTCCGCGTTCCACTCGGGCAGGTCTTCGTCCTAGTAGCGCATGATGTCAGCGCGGGACCTGGCGGCAATTCCTGATGGTCAACGTAGCCATCCAGGGATTGCTGCAATCCATAAATAAACCTCGCCACTCCCAGCCCCAACAACCGGACAAAAACTCCCTGCCGGCAAACGCGCCGACAGAGAGCAAAAGTCTTTTGCTTCTTTTCTTCAGAAAAGAAGGCCTTCCTTACTCAACCATCACCCAAACTGGTTCATAGTATTATGCGCCCCGCCCGCCTTCAGCGCGGCCTCGCCGGCGAAATACTCCTTATGATCGTCGCCCATATCCGAACCAGCCATGTTCTGGTGCTTCACACACGCGATGCCCTGGCGCAGTTCCTGGCGCTGCACGCCAAGCACGTAGCCCAGCATGCCCATGTCGCCGAAATACGTCTTGGACAGGTTGTCGGTCGAGAGCGCCGCCGTGTGATACGTCGGCAGCGTGATCAGGTGGTGGAAGATGCCGGCGCGCTTGGCCGCGTCCGCCTGGAAGGTGCGGATACGCTCGTCGGCCTGGCGGCCCAGCTCGGTCTCGTCGTAGTCCACGCTCATCAGCTTCGCGCGGTCATACGTGCTGACGTCCTGGCCGTCGGCAACCATCGCGTCATACACCTGCTGGCGGAAGTTCAGCGTCCAGTTGAAGCTGGGCGAGTTGTTGTAGGCGAGCTTGGCGTTCGGGATCACCGCGCGCACGCGATCCATCATGCCGGCGATCTGAGACACGTGCGGCTTCTCGGTCTCGATCCACAACAGGTCTGCGCCATTTTGCAAGGACGTGATGCTGTCCAGCACGCAGCGGTCCTCGCCAGTGCCGGCGCGGAACTGGTAGAGGTTGCTGGGCAGCCGCTTCGGGCGGAGCAGCTTGCCATCGCGGTTGATGATGACGTCGCCATTATGTGCCGCGTCCGCGGTGACTTCCTCGCAATCGAGGAAGCTGTTGTATTGGTCGCCAAGATCGCCAGGCGTGTGGCTGACGGCGATCTGCTTGGTCAGGCCCGCGCCCAGCGAGTCCGTGCGGGTGACGATGATGCCGTCATCTACGCCGAGCTCCAGGAACGCGTAGCGCACGGCGCGTACCTTGGCGATGAAGTCCTCATGCGGCACGGTGACCTTGCCGTCCTGGTGGCCGCACTGCTTCTCGTCGGACACCTGGTTCTCGATCTGCAGCGCGCAGGCGCCGGCCTCGATCATCTTCTTGGCCAGCAGGTA
>CAXTCL010000183.1:0-7858 GCA_964242035.1 uncultured Acetobacteraceae bacterium
GCGGAGTCAAAAGTTTTTTGCTTCTTTTTTTCAAAAAAGAAGGCCTTTCTTTCTTACTTCAGAGGCCCGATGCGAATCCTACACGTCGGCAATTTTGGCTCCCGGGCAAAGGGTGCGTTCTTGCACTCGGTAGCGCCGAAGATCAGCCGCGGGCTGGTGAAGCTTGGCCATCAGGTGGTGGATTTTGCCGACCGTGATGCGGCGAGGGCGGGCACGTTGCTGGGCTCGCGCAAGTTCGGCGGGCGCCAGGCGAACCGGGCGTTGGCGCGGCTGGCGGGCGACATGCGGCCGGAGCTTCTGGTGCTGGGCCATGCGGACACGATACGGGCGGAGACGGTGGCGGATCTGCGGCGGGCGATGCCGCGGATGCGGGTGCTGCAATGGAACGTGGACCCGATGTTCGAGCCGGACAACGTGGCGCGGCTGCTGGGCAAGACCGACGTGGTGGATGCGACGCTGGTCTCCACGGCGGGTGAGGCGCTGGCGCCGTTGCGCAGGCGGGGCATGGCGCTGGGGTTCCTGCCCAATCCGGTGGATTTTGCGGTGGAAAGCGGGCGGGCGGATTTGGTGGAGGATTTGCCGTTCGACCTGTTTTTCGCCTGCGGACATCCGTCCCGGCCGAGGCGCGCGCTGTTTGGGCGTGAGTGGGACATGGAGGCTTTCGTCGCCGAATTGCGGCACCTGGCGCCAGGGGCGAGGATGAGGCTGGCGGGGCTGTCGGGCGCGGCGCATCTGGCAGGGGCGGCGTATCAGGATGCGCTGGGGCAGTGCGCGGCGGGATTGAACGCGAGCCGGCGGCAGGACGCGCTGCTCTATACCAGCGACCGGGTGGCGCACATGATCGGCAACGGGCAGATGATCCTGATGGACCGGGCGACCGGGTATGAGGGGCTGTTCGGCGCCGGCGAGATGGGGTTTTTCGCCTCGATGGAGGAGCTGGCTGCGCTGGTGCGGCGCGTGCGGGCGGAGCCTGCGTGGCGGGCGGCGGTGGCCCAGGCGGGCCGGGCGCGCTACCACGCGCTGTTCAACGAGACGGTGGTTGCGGGGTACGTGGTGGATGTGGCGTTCGGGACGCATGATGCTTTGCGGTATGAATGGCCGACGTTGATCGGCGCATGATGGCGCGCGCGCGGGGGCTGATGGGCCCTGCCCTGCTCCTGGCGCGGCCGGATGCGATGTCCGGGGCGTTGCCCGTGTTGCTGCTCGTGTTCGTGGCTTCCGCGTTCCTGCTGCCGAGCGGGCCTTCGTATTCGCTGGTGTTCTATGTGGGTGTGCTGCCGCTGGCTGTGCTCAGAGCTTGGCGCGGGGCGATGCGGGCGGAGCTCGGGTGGGGGCTGGCGGCGGGGCTGATCGTGTGGTCCGGGCTGACGCTGGTCTGGGGGCATGATGACGGGCACCGGTCGTTGCGGTTTGCGGCCGACACGGCGATGACGTTCGTCTTTGTGGCGGCGCTGGCGGACGGGTTCCGCGATCCTGCGATGCGGCGCCGTCTGATGGGCGTGCTGATCTGGGCGGGGGCGGCCAATGCCGTGCTGTCCGTGGCGCTGTCCGTGGTGCTGCCGCAGCAAGGCGACCGGCTGCATGGCTGGGGCGCGACGAGCCATCCGATCCTGGGCGCCTCGGTGATGATCCTGGCGTATCTGGCGGCCTTGTGCCGGGCGCTGAGCGAGCGGCGCTGGTGGCCGGGGCACCTGGCGGCGGCCAGCGTGATGGCCGTGTTCCTGGTGCTGACGGAAAGCCGCGGGCCCTGGCTGGCGGCCAGTGCCGCCACGTTGTTCCTGTGCGTGGCGGGGCCGTGGCGGTGGCGGGCGCTGGGGGGACTGGCGGCGTTGCTGGTAGCGTGGCGGTTGCTGCCGGGCTGGGTGCGGCATCACCAGGCGGACATGCTGGTGGCGCGCGGCTCCTCCCACCGGTTCGAGATATGGGAGCGTACGCTGCAATTGATACGCGAGCGGCCGTTTTTCGGGCACGGGCTGGCGGCGAATTTGGACCTGCCGGGAATCACGTTCCCGCACGACCTGTATCTGTCGGTGCTGTTCTATAGCGGGGCGGTGGGCGGGGTGCTGTTTGCCGGGCTGGTGCTGTGGGTGTGGTGGGCACTTTGGGGCCTGCGGCGCGGGTGGACGCCGGAGTGGCTGTGGATGGTGGCGATCTGGGGGAGCGTGCTGATCGCGGGGCTGACGGACCTGGGGCAGATCACGAAGGGGCCTGGGCCTATGTGGTTTATCTTCTGGCTGCCTGTGGGGTTGGTGCTGGCGGCGCGGAGGAAGGAAGCAGTTCTTTTTTGAAAAAAAGAACCAAAAAACTTTTGTCTCCCGCCTGCAGTGCGGCGCGCGCAAGTTCTGCAGGCGCGCGTATTTGCAGGACCTGCGCGCGCCTTCGTGCAGGCGCGGGAGGAAAAGTTTTTTGCTTCTTTTTTGCAAAAAAGAAGGCCTTGCTTCCTTGCTAAACGCGAAGCCCGAACTCCGCCAACGCCTGTTGGCAAATCGCGCCCCGCCGGACCCCGAAGCCGCAGCCGCACTGGCCCGCGTGGCGTTGGCGAGCCTGAGCTTCACCGGCACGATCGCCGGCGTATGGCCGCTGCCGGGCGAGATGGATCTGCGTCCGCTGCTGCACGCGTTGCACGCACGCGGGCACCGGATTGTTCTGCCGCACACGCCGCCGCTCGGTGAGGCGCTGCTTTTCCGGGTGTGGACGCCCGGGGCGGCGATGGTGCGCGAGCGCTTCGGGACGTTCCGGCCGGACGGGGCACCGGCCGAGCCCGACATGCTGTTGGTGCCGCTGCTGGCGTTTGACCGCGGCGGACGTCGCCTGGGGTATGGAGGCGGGTATTATGACCGGACGCTGGCGGCCCTGCCCGGCCGGCCGCGCATCGGTTTCGGGTATGCGGCGCAGCAGGTGGAGGCGGTGCCGGTGGAGCCGCATGATGTTGGGTTGGATGCTATCGTTACGGAATGCGAGGTGATTTGGCCGGGTAAGGAAGGCCTTCTTTTTTGAAAAAAAGAAGCAAAAAACTTTTGCTACCTGCGGTTCAGTCGCTTTGGTGTTTCCTGCGGCACACGGTCGCTGCAGATGCGCGGTAGTCAAAGTTTTTGGTCCTTCTTTCAAAAAAGGACTGCTTGCTTGCTTAACCGCATAGCCACCGTGCACCGCCGGTAGCGCACGCCGAACCGCTGCATGATGTCCGCATCGTGCACGAACCCAAGCTTCTCGTAGAGATGGATTGCCGGCGCGCAGGCGTGGTTGGTCAGCAAATAGAGCGTGTCCGCCTGCAACGCCTCGGCGCGGCGTATCGTGGCGCGCAGCAGGAACTCGCCGGCCTTGCGGCCGCGTGCGCTTTCCAGCACGCCCATTTTGGTCAGCTCGAACTGACGCTCGCCGGTTTTCTGCAGCGCGCAGGTGCCGACGATACCGAGGCCTTCGGCGTGGACGAACAGGATGTCGCCGCCCGGCTCGATGATGCGCGCGCGCGGATTCTCCAGGACCTCGCGATCGGTGTCCTCGAGGGCGAACATGGCGGTGATCCACTGCGCGTTGATGTCGTGGAAGGCGGCCGCCAGGTCGTCCGAGAAGCCGCGTATGGAGAGGCCGGTGGCGCGCGCGCGGGCCATGCGGGCGCCGAGCGGTTCGGTTGCGAGGGCGGCTTCCAGGGCGTCGATCTGGTGCAGCAGGGGGCCGTCCAGGCCGGCGCACAGGTCCTGCACGGCACTGGTGACGTAGGGCCAGATTTCGGCTTTCGAGCGTGCGACGGCGCGTTCCCCCTCTTGCGTCAGGGTGATGGTCTTGTGGCGCTGGTCACCCTGGCCTCGGGCGAGCGCGACCAGCCCGAGTTCCACGAGCCGGCCAAGACTGCGCGTGACTGCAGGCTGGCTCACGCCTGTGGCGTCCACCATGCCGCCCACCGTCATCGGCCCGAACCGGTCCAACGCAGCAAGCAGGGGGTATTGGCTGGGCTGTATCGGCAAGCCGGCCGCTTCGACGGTTTGTAGTACGTCGCCTTGCATCCGCTCGGCTAGCCGCTTGAGCCGGCTGCCGAGGAACAATGCGCCGTTTTCCTTGAGGATATCCAGTTAGCCCTCCCAACCGCATAAGGTGTTATATAACACTTTATGCGGTTGGGAGGTCAAGCCGTCAGTGGTGGAAGCCGCCGCCGCCGCCGCCATGGAAGCCACCACCACCGCCGCCGCCATGAAAGCCGCCTCCACCGCCATGGAAGCCACCACCGCCCGGGATGCCGGCCGGGCCGCCATGGTTGAAGCCGCCGCCGCCGTGGCCGCGATCGAACCCGCCGCCGCGACCGTAGCCCTCGCGATACGGCCCGACTTCGTAGCCGTCGCCGAAACCACCGTAATCGTAGCCGCCCCCGTCGTAGTAGCCGCCGCCGACGTCAACGCCCACGCCTGGCCCGTAGCCCGGCCCTACGCAGCCGGCAGTAAACGCCACGGCCGGCAGAAGTATCAGGCTGGCCGCCAGCCAGCGTCTTGCGCCCGTCACTTGCTCACCGCCTTCGTCTCACTGTCGCCCCATTCGAGCAGCCCCACGGGCGCCCCCTGCGGGTCGGCCACCACGGCGACCATGCCGCCGTGCCGGTCGGTATGCGGCTGCACCAGCACGCGCCCACCGAGTTGCGCGGCGCGAGCCACCGTCTGCGCCGCGTTGTCCACGCGCACGTAGTTCAGCCAATGCGGATGCATCCCGGGGTTCGTGCCGGGCGGCGTGTTGACCGAGGCTCGCGCGTAGTTTTCGGACTGCAGCAGAAGATGCTGCTGCCCGGCGGGCGAGGGGAACGCGTAGGTCGTGAAGCCGAAGAGCGAGTCGTAGAACCCGGCATCCTTGGTGGGATCGGGGGTCATCAGCGAGCGCCATATCCAGACACCATCCGGCTTGAGCGCGTCCGCGGGATCGCCGCTGCTGCTTGCCAGGACACCGAAGACGGCACCCTGCGGATCGGCCATGACGGCTTCCCGGCCGAGGCCGGGCACGTCACGCGGGGCGCTCAGCACGCGGGCGCCCTGGCCGGCGGCAAGCTTCGCTGCGCCATCCACGTCAGGCGTGGAGAAAAAGCTCAGCCACGTCGGCTGCGCGCGGGCGCCGGCCGGCGCTGGCCGCTCGGCGATGGCCGCCACCTGCTCGCTGCCGACATAGGCCAGGCTGAACGGCACGCGCGTGCCCGGCACGTCACGGAAGCTCCAGCCGAAGAGGCCGCTGTAGAACTGCTTGGCGCTGGCCATGTCCGTGGTGGTCAGCTGCACGAAGATGACCTTGCCGGGATGGTGCTCCTGGCTGGCCGGATCGACGATCGGCGGCAGCGTCGCGTTCTGGGCCTGTGCGGCGCCCGTAGCGCATGCCACCAACACCATCGCTGCGCCTGCGCTGCTTAGCCGCTTCATGTATGGT
The DNA here is from genome assembly GCA_964242035.1 of uncultured Acetobacteraceae bacterium. Taxonomy (GTDB): domain Bacteria; phylum Pseudomonadota; class Alphaproteobacteria; order Acetobacterales; family Acetobacteraceae; genus BOG-908. Next base: position 5,398 of record CAXTCL010000183.1, read on the forward strand.
TCCTCTCGGGTAGTATTCTAAACGTGCGGGGTGGTTTGGTAGTTGCGCCAAGGAAGGAAGGCCTTCTTTTTTGAAAAAAAGAAGCAAAAAAATTTTGCTCCCCCGCATTTGAAGCAAGCGGGTTTAATTCGGCTTGACCGAAGCTGTTGAGGAGCGGGGAAGTAAAAGTTTTTTGGTCCTTTTTTTCAAAAAAGGACTACTTGCTTTCTTCCTCATTTCTTCGGACCCCAATGCGCATACTTTTCCTCGGCGACATCGTCGGCCGCTCAGGCCGCGACGCCGTCAACGCCGCCCTGCCCCGCCTGCGGGAGTCGCTCCGCCTGGACCTGGCCATCGTCAACGTGGAGAACGCCAGCCACGGCTTCGGCTGCTCGCCGGACATGGCGCAGGCGCTGTTTGCCGCCGGTGCGGACGTGCTGACGCTGGGCAATCACGCGTGGGACCGCAAGGAGCTGCTCGGCTACATCGAGACGGAGCGCCGCCTGATACGGCCGCTGAACTTCCCGCCTGGCACGCCCGGACAGGGCTCCGTGCTGGTGGAGCTGGCGGACGGGCGGCGCGCTTTGGTGCTGCAGGTGATGGGCCGGCTGTTCATGGAGCCGAACGACGACCCGTTCCGCTCGACCGCCGAGCTGCTGGGGCGGTATCGGCTGGGCGCCACCGTGCACGCGATCGTGGCGGACCTGCATGGCGAGGCGACGTCGGAGAAGATGGCCTACGGGCACAGTTTCGACGGGCGCGTGTCGCTGGTGATCGGCACGCACACGCATTGCCCTACGGCGGACCATCAGGTTCTGCCTGGCGGCACGGCGTACCAGTCGGACGCCGGGATGTGCGGCGACTACGACAGCGTGATCGGCATGGACAAGGGGGTGGCCGCGGCGCGGTTTTGGCGGCGGGTGCCTGGGGAGCGGCTGTCGCCCGGGGCAGGCGAGGCGACGATCTGCGGGGTGTTCGTGGAGACTTCGGACGCGACCGGGCTGGCTTTGCGTATCGAGCCGGTGCGGGTGGGGGGGCGGCTGTCTCAGGCGATGGCGCAGTGAGGGGCGACAGGCGTGGAAGCGGGCAAGGCTTTCTTTACCAGCCCGTGTGCTTGTGTGGCGGAAAGAGCTGACGCCAAGCCGGAGGGCGTGTTCGGCGAACGGCCGGCGCCTGCGAGACAGGAACTTTTGGGCGACCCGCCGATCAACAACCAACCGGCCGAGACGTCGATCGTTTCGAAGTAAGCAAGGTCTTCTTTTTTGAAAAAAAGAAGCAAAAAACTTTTGGTATTGCTGTCGCGGAATTTTCCACAGCCGCGCGACAGCAGAGTCGAAGTTTTGCTCGCTGTGCGTTGGCATCCTTCCCCGCAATGTCAGCGCGCGTGTTTGTGCACAGGCACCCGGGCGACACAAATGCGGGGGAACAAAAGTTTTTTGCTTCTTTTTTTCAAAAAAGAAGGCCTTGCTTGCTACTCTCTTGCACCCGTCTAAGCGACAGGCACCCGTTTGGGCCGCTTCGCAAGAAGCCGGCCGTCGATCGCGGCCAGGCCGGCGGCGATCAGCAGCATGCCGCCACAGGCGCGTAGCGGGACGGCTTCGCCCAGGAAGAGCCAGCCCAGCAGCAGGGTGCTGATCGGCTGCAGGAGTGTCACGAGCATGGCGTTCGTGGTGCCGGCGGTGGCCATCAGGCGGAAGAACAGGGCGTAGGCGATGGCGGTGCAGAGCAGTGCTATGCCGGCCAGGGCGGACCAGGTCTGCAGGCTTGGCTCGGGCAATCGCCAGAACTGGTCCACCAGTGCGGCTATTGGCAGCAGCACCACGGCGCCGGCGGTCACCTGGCCGGTTGCCAGGCGCAGGAAGCCTAGCCCGTGCAGACGGCGGCTGTATTGGCCGGCGAGCGCGTAGATGAAGGAGGCGAGCACGCAGGCGGCGTCGCCCAGGAGGTTGGCGCTGGCGCCGCGCAGCGTCGACGGTCCTACCAGCACGGCCACGCCGCACAGGCCGAGCGCTATGCCGGCCACGCGGCTCCAGGTGAGACGCTCGGTGGTCAGGAAATGGGCGAGCACTACGGCGAACAGCGGCGTAGTCGCGTTCAGCATCGCCGCCATGCCGCTGGTGACGTGCGTCTCCGCCCAGGCGAACAGGCTGAACGGGATGACGGTGTTCAGCACGCCGAGCAGGGCCAGCCTGCCCCAGGGCGCGCGCAGGCCGAGCCCCTCGCCGCGCCAGGCGAGCACCAGGTTCATAACCACGGCGGCGAGGGCGATTCGGCCGAGCACGATGGTGAACGGCGGCAGGGTGGCGCCGAGGATTTTGTAGAAGAAGAACGAGCTGCCCCAGATGGCGGAGAGCCCGACGAGGAGCGCGCCTTCCTGGGGGTTCATCGCCCTGTGTGTTGGGGGGGGTGGCATTTGGGCTCCGGAGGAAGGAAGCAAGGCCTTCTTTTTTGAAAAAAGAAGCAAAAACTTTTGGTCCTTGTC
>CAXTCL010000184.1:0-7818 GCA_964242035.1 uncultured Acetobacteraceae bacterium
CGCGCTGCCGGGCGTCACCAGCCAGGCGCCCAGGCTACGGCGCATCTGGAACTCCAGCTCCACGTTCATCGCATCCATCATCTGCCTGGTGAGATCATAAAGCGCAGCCGTGCCTGATTCGGGGTCCGATCCGGGGACGTATTGGCGGGAGACCTGGGCCTCGGCGAACCCGCTGCGGGTGCCGCGATCGTCGATCAGGTCAAGATGGACGGCCAGACGGCCGCTCAGCCCGCCGCCCGGGCCGCGTATGATGCTCGCCTGGTCGATGACGAAGTTGGCCTGGCCCTGCGTGCCGGCGGCGAATAGCCTGTCATGCGCCATCTGCTGCAGCGCCTGCGCGGGGATCACGGGCGAGGAGCTGGCGATGTCCTCCGGGCTCACCGGAAGGCTGCGATCCTGCACCTGTATGCTGCCCACGTTCAGGCGGAGCTTGGTCAGGTAGCTGTATTGCAGGGGGGCGAAGGTTTGCGGGGGAGGGGTGTCGTCGGCGCAGGCGGTGACCAGGAAGGCAAGGAAGACAGGAAGCAAGCAGTCCTTTTTTGAAAAAAAGGACCAAAAAACTTTTTCTCCCCTGTCGGGTCTTGGTGGAAAGGCGCGCGACAGCGGAGTAAAAGTTTTTTGCTTCTTTTTTTCAAAAAAGAAGGCCTTGCTTCCTTGGCTCATTCTGCCGCCTGGCTGCTAACGTCATGTCGGGGAAAGCGGAAATCATACTTACAGAATTCGCACGTCATGACGATGTTTCCATCCACAACCATGTCGTCGAGGTCCGCCTCCGGGAAACTGCCCAGGATGCCCGCCAGTTTCGCGCGTGAGCAGCGGCAGCCATAAGCGAGCGCGCGCGGCAGGTCGATCTCCACGCCCTCAGTGCCGAACAGGCGCCACACCAGCTCGTCCGGCGCGATCGCGTCGTCCAGCAGTTCGGCGTGCGTCAGCGTGGCGGCCAACGTGGTGGCGGTGTGCCAGGCTTCGTCCTGGGCGGCCTGGTCCAGCGCGGGATCCAGGCCGCCCTCGCCCGCCACGCGCTCCAGGATCAGGCCAGCCGCGCGCCAGCCGTCCGGCGTCTGCCCTGCGGCCAGGTGCACGTCGTATTGCAGCTGCTCGCTGGTGCGGAAGTAGTGCAGCGCCATGTCGGACAGGGTCTCGCCCTCGAGCGAGACGATGCCCTGGTAGCGCTCGGTGTCGGCACCCTGGTCCACGGTGAAGGCGAGGTAGCCGGCGCCCAGGAGCTGGGCGGCGGTGGGCTCAGGGGTCTCTGCCAGCAGGGCGGCCAGGCGGTCGTCATCGGCCCGGGCGTAGCCGCGCAGCGCGCCGGCCTGGGTGCAGTCCGACAGCAGCATGGGCACCGGACCGTCGCCTTTTGCCTGCAGCGAGAAGCTGCCGCGGTATTTCAGCGCGCTGGACAGGCCCGCGGCGAGCGCCAGGGCCTCGCCGGCAAGGCGCGTGACGGCCGGCGCGTTGTGGTGGCGGCCAAGCAGGGCTTCGGCCAGCGCGCCGAGGCGGACCAGGCGGCCGCGCACCGGGCGGCTGGGCAGGTGGAACGGGGTGATGCCGCTGGTGACGACGATGTCGGGCACGTCCGGTCGGTTGGTGTCCAGGATGGTTGGGGTGGTGGTCATCGGGCGAAGATAGGGAGGGTGGCGGGCTGGCGGAAGGCGTTGCCCTGCCATTTGAGGGAGCCTTGCCTATGGCGCGTCGAGCCGGCGCGCGGTGTGGTCGCCACGCACCAGGAAGTCTATGGCGCTGCGGCATTGCTCGGCGGGCGCGGGGTTGGCCTGGCCGATGCAATTGGCCAGCGTCCAGCGGCGGCAGAGCAGGATGCGGTCGGCCTGGTGCGTGTAGTCGTCGTAGCTGCCGCGGACGGTGACCATGACGAAGCGGTTCTGCGCCTCGGGTGCCCCGCGCGTGTCGGGTATCAACGGAAGGCGATTGCCGACCAAGGCGACGGCCGTAGCGACACGCAGGCTCTTGTTGGCGAGATATGTGGTTATGGCTTTCACACGCCTGGCGTCGAGGGAGCGGTCATCTGCATCATTCTCGGCAGCATCGACATGCCCCTCCATGTTTATCTTGCCGACATGCAGCTCGGTCGCCTTGCGCGCGAAGGCGTCGAGCATGAGCCGCCCCCGTGCTGTCAGCGCGTCGCTATGGGCGTCGAAGAACACGACTACCGGCCAGGAGAACGGTCCACCGTCGGCCGGCCAGGAGATCGGCTTGCACACGGAAGCGTCGCTGGGCGATGCGGACGCCGCCGGGTCTGCGAGCGCCGGGTGACGTGGGCCGCAGCAGATCGCGGCCAGCAGAGCGAGACTTGTGCGGGAGAGCCGGACGGGCAGCTTCTCAGCCATCGAACAAGCCCAGGAGATCAAGTCCTGGCGGATCGAGCGTGATGGCGCCGTCATCGGCGTGTTTGCGGGCTCGCTCATGAAGGAAGAAAGGCCTTCTTTTTTGAAAAAAAGAAGCAAAAAACTTTTGCTCCCTATCGGCGCGCGGTGAAACAGCCGCCGACAGGGACCAAAAGTTTTTTGGTCCTTATTTCCAAAAAGGACTGCTTGCTTCCTTACCGCAGCCCCGCAAAAAACGCGCGCAGCAACGCGCCGCACTCGGCCTCGCGCACGCCGCCCGTCACCTCCGGCACGTGCAGGCACCCCGGCGCTGCGAACACGCGGGCGCCGTGCTCCACGCCGCCGCCTTTCGGGTCGTAGGCACCGAACACCACGCGGCGAATGCGGAAATGCACGGCAGCGGCGGCGCACATGGCGCAGGGCTCGAGCGTGACCCACAGGTCACAGCCGGCAAGGCGCGTACTGCCCAAGCTGGCGGCGGCCGCGCGCATCGCCAGCAGCTCGGCATGGGCGGTGGCGTCGTGCGTGGCTTCGGTGGCGTTGCCGGCTTCGGCCAGCACGGTGCCGTCCGGGGCCACGACCAGGGCGCCCACGGGCACTTCGTCGCGCGCGGCCGCGGCGCTGGCCTGGGCGAGGGCGCGTTGCATCAGGGACGGCAAGGCAAGCAGTCCTTTTTTGCAAAAAAGGACCAAAAAACTTTTCCTACCCCGCATCTGCACCAGCCGGGTGCCGCCGGAAACACCGAAGCGCTCCAGCGTCGCGGCAGTAAAAGTTTTTTGCTTCTTTTTTTCAAAAAAGAAGGCCTTTCTTCCTGCATGACCTCCCCCCGCAAGCCGCGCATCGGCATCACCCTCGATTCCGAGCAACCAGGCGGCTACTCCGTCTATCCCTGGTACGCCCTGCGCACCAACTACGCCGCCGCTATCGCGTCCGCCGGCGGCGTGCCCGTCGCCCTGCCCCACCACGCCGAACTTGCCGCCGACATGCTGGACGCGGTGGACGCCCTCGTCGTCACCGGCGGAGCGTTCGATGTGGACCCGGCGCTCTACGGCGCGGCGGACACGCACGCCACCGTCACGCTGAAATCCGGCCGCACGCTGGCGGAGCGGGCGCTGCTGGACGGCGCGCTGGCGCGCGACATGCCGGTGCTCGGCATCTGCGGCGGCGAGCAATTGCTGGCGGTGGCGCTGGGCGGCACGCTGATACAGCACATACCGGACAGCGTGGCGGACGCGCTGGCCCACGAGCAGCCGAACCCGCGCGACCAGGCGGGCCACAGCGTGGCGGTGACGCCGGGCACGCTGCTGCACCGGATCGTGGGACGCGGCGAGATGGCGGTGAACTCGTCGCACCACCAGGCGGTGCTTTCGGCCGGGCCGCGCGGCGTGGTGAACGCGCGGGCGGCGGACGGTGTGGTGGAAGGCGTGGAGGACCCTGGGCGGCGCTTCTGCCTGGGCGTGCAGTGGCATCCGGAGTTCCTGATCGACGGCGGCGACGCGCTGATCTTCGCAGCCCTGGTGCAGGCGGCCGCTTCGTGAGCGAGACGGAAGAGGCGGCCCCTGGGCGTGAGGGCGACAGGATCGCCAAGTGGCTGGCGCGCGCCGGCGTGGCAAGCCGGCGGGATGCGGAAAAGCTTATAGCCGATGGCCGCGTGTCGCTGAACGGCGCGGCGGTAACGCATCCGGCGACGTTCGTGGCGGCCGGCGACATCGTGCAGGTGGGCGGCGTGGTGGTGGAGGCGCCGGCGCGGGCGCGGCTGTGGCGCTACCACAAGCCGGACGGCGTGATGACGACGCACAAGGACCCCGAGGGCCGGCCGACCGTGTTCCAGAAGATGCCGGCCTCGATGCCGCGCGTGGTGAGCGTCGGCCGATTGGACCTGAACAGCGAGGGGCTGCTGCTGCTGACCAATGACGGGGCGCTGGCGCGCCAGCTCGAGCTGCCGGGCAACGGGTGGATACGCCGCTATCGCGTGCGCGTGCACGGCGACATCGAGCCGCAGCGCCTGGCGGACCTGGCGCGCGGGCTGGTGATCGACGGGACACGCTACGCGGGGATCGAGGCGGGGCTGGACAGCCGCAAGGGGACGAATGCCTGGTTGACCGTTTCGTTGCGGGAGGGACGGAACCGGGAGATACGGCGGGTGATGGGACACCTGGATTTAAGCGTTACGCGGCTGATACGGATCGCTTATGGGCCGTTTCAGTTGGGGAATTTGGAGCGTGGGGAGGTGGCCGAGGTGCCGCCCAAGGTTTTGCGGGAGCAGTTGCCGGGATAGGCAAGCGAGGAAGGCCTTCTTTTCTGAAGAAAGAAGCAAAAGACTTTTATTACTGGCGCGGTTTCTGGTTCTGCCGATACGCGCGTTGGCAGGAGCGGCGCGGGCCTTCGGGCAGGCGCGGGGAATGAATGTTGTTGCTTGTTTTTTAAAAAAGAAGGCCTTGCGTCCTATGTTGCCCGCCAGCCACAGTGATACTTAGAAGCACCGGTGTTGCACGCAAGCACTCCCGGAACGGTCCATTTTGGAGGACATAGGCGCACCAACAAGCAGCCAGAAGAAGCCATGAAACTCCGTCACACCCTCCTCGCCACGTTTGCACTCCTGCCTACCGCGGCCGTGGCCCAGCCGATCTCCGGCCCGTATGTGGACATCGGCGGTGGCGGCAACTTCCTGCAGAACCAGAAAGAGACGCCTTACGAGAACTTCGGTCCTGCATCACGCGACTTCACGTTCAACCAGGGCATCGCCGGCCAGGCGGGCGCGGGTTACGGCCTCGGCAACGGGCTCCGGCTAGAGCTGAACGGCGACTACACATACAACCACTTGCATGGTGTGAAGGCAGCAGTGCCTCTACGCACCGGCGGAACCGAGGAGCAGTATGGTGGCTTCCTCGACGCCATCTACGACTTCAATTTGGGTCTTCCTGTCACCCCGTATCTCGGTGCCGGCGCGGGCGCCCAAGCGGTAGAGCTATATCGCCTGAACTCGAGCCGTTATGGCGTCATCGTGAACTCCAATGGGGAGGAGACCAAAACGCAATTCGCCTATCAGGCAATTGCAGGCGCCAGTCTGCCGTTGTTCATTCCGGGTCTGTCGTTAACAGCGGAATACCGTTTCGTTGGCGTGATCGAGCCCCAACCGTTTAACCGCAACAGCCGGACCGAGACGCAGGCCGACGGCGTCGTGTACCCGTATCGCGGCACCTTCAACAACATCTTCAGCCACCAGGCGCTGATCGGGCTGCGCTACGCGTTCGGCCGGCCGCCGGCTCCGGCTGTGCAGTCGCAAGCCGCCGCCGCGCAAGCCGCAGCACCCGCGCCCGAACCTTCCCGCACCTACCTCGTGTTCTTCGATTGGGACCGCGCGGACCTGACCGCGCGCGCACGTCAGATCGTGGCCGAAGCGGCGCAGGCGTCCACGCATGTGCAGACGACGCAGATCGCGGTGAACGGCTATACGGACCTGTCCGGCACCGCGGCCTACAACCAGCATTTGTCGGTGCGGCGTGCGCAGAGCGTGGAAGCCGAACTCGTGCGTGATGGCGTCAACCGTAGCGAGATCAGCATACACGGGTTCGGCGAGAGCAATCCGCTGGTGCAGACGGCAAAGGGCGTGCGCGAGCCGCAGAACAGGCGGGTGGAGATCATCCTGAGGTAGACGTGTGTCAGAAAGCATGGGGCTCTGCCCCAAACCCCGCTGGGGCCTTGAGGCCCCAGACCCCCACCTGTTTAAGAAGCTAATTAATAGGTTCTAAGGACGACTGTCCTTAGCGGGGTCCAGGGGCAGAGCCCCTGGCCTTCCTTCCTTACGCCGCCAGCAACTCCCGCAACGCCCCCGTAAGATCCCCCATCCCGAACGGCTTGGGCAAGAACCGGATGTCCGCCGCCTGCAAATCCCGACGCAACGAGGCATCCGCATAACCCGACATCAGGATCGCCGGCAGCCCCGCCTGGCCCTCGCGCAGCGCGCGCACCAGCGCCGGCCCGTCCAGCCCCGGCATCACCACGTCCGAGATCACGCAGGCCAGCGCATTGCGCAGGCCTCCGGCCTCCACCAGCTCCAGTGCATCCTCCGCGCAGGCAGCGGCCACCACCTGCCAGCCGGCGCGTTGCAGCACACGCTCGGCGAGGCGGCGGACCGGCGCTTCGTCGTCCACCAGCAGAAGCGTGCGGCTGAGCCGCGGCGCGGGCGAGGGTGGCGCCCAGACCGCCGGCGCCGGCTGCCAGATCGCCGTATCCTCGTGGCGTGGAAACAGAATATCAAAACGCGTGCCTTCGCCTGGCACGCTGTGCACCTTCATGTAGCCGCCGGACTGGCGCACGATGCCATGCACGGTGGACAGGCCCAGCCCCGTGCCACCGGCTTCGCGCCGCGTGGTGAAGAACGGCTCGAAAATGCGCGGCAGCACGTCCGGCGGGATGCCGGTGCCGGTATCGGCCACGCTCAGCAGCGCGTAGCGGCCGGGCGGCAGGGTCTCCCCGCCCAGGCTCTCCGGGCTCAGCTTCAGCTCGTGCCCGGTGGTGATGCGCAGTTGGCCGCCGCCCGGCATGGCGTGACGCGCGTTCACCGCCAGGTTCGTCAGCACCTGGTCAAGCTGCGTGGGGTCCATCTTCACCTGACGGCCCGGCTCTTCCAGCGCCAGTTCCAGCCTCACGTCGGCGCCGAGCAGGCGCTCCAGGAGGCTGGCGACGTTGCGTATCGCGTCATTCAGCGCCAGCACGCGCGGCTGCAGCGTCTGCTGCCGGCTGAACGCCAGCAATTGCCGCACCAGCGCCGCACCGCGGTCCGCACTCTCGCGCACCATGCGCAGGTCCGCGACATCCTCGGCCGCGTCGCCGGCGCGCGACTGCAGATCCTCGGTGGCGCCGATTATGGCGGTCAGCAGGTTGTTGAAATCATGCGCAATACCGCCGGCGAGTTCGCCCACCGCCTGCAACCGCTGCGCCTGGCCGAGCTGCTCTTCCATGTCGCATTCGCGCGTGATGTCCGTCACCCGCAGCAGCGCGCCGGAGGGCGGCACGGGCAGCAGGGACAGCCGCAGGGAGCGGCGCACCCCGTCCGCGGTGCGCGAGACGGTGATCTGCTCCTGGCGGCCGTCCCGCAGCTTGGTCTGCAGCACGCTGGCCTGTTTGGGCAGCGTGGCCCAGGCGGCCTCGCCCTCTGCCGCACCCGTCAGCACGGTGAAACGGGGGTTGGACCGTAGCACCTGTCCGTCGGAATCCAGCACGGCCACGCCGTCGGCCTGATCCAGGAAGACGGTCTCGGCGACCGCTGCGTCCCGGCGGAAGAGGCGGCCGACTTTCATGAGAAGGAAGACCTTCTTTTTTGAGAAAAAGAAGCAAAAAACGTTTGTTCCTGCGCCTGCACTACGACCTTGCCTGATCCTGCAGGCGCGCATGTTGGCAGAGCCGGCGCGCGCCGTGGTGCAGGCGGGGGAGCAAAAGTTTTTTGCTTCTTTTTTTCAAAAAAGAAGGCCTT
>CAXTCL010000185.1:0-7750 GCA_964242035.1 uncultured Acetobacteraceae bacterium
GAGTGCGCTGCAGGAGGTGGTCAACCGTTTCCCGGACAGCGCGTATGCCCGTGATGCGCGCCTGAAGATCGATCTTTGCCGCGACCATCTTGCGGGCAAGGAGATGGACATCGGCCGGTATTACGAGAAGCAGCATTTCTATGCCGCGGCGATCGGGCGCTACCAGCGCGTGGTGGACGATTTCCAGACCACGAACCACGTGGCCGAGGCGCTGTCCCGCCTGACGGAGATCTACCTGAAGCTCGGGATGGTGGGCGAGGCGAAGCGCACGGCCTCGGTGCTGGCCTACAACTATCCTGGCAGCAGCTGGTATGAGAACAGTTGGAACGATCTGCGCCAGGCGGGCGCCGTGCAAGGACCGGTCGCCTCGAACGCGGCGCCGGACAGTCCCGGGTTCTTCACGCGCACGCTTGGCTGGATTTTCTGAGGGCGCGGTTGAAGGAAGGAAGCAAGCAGTCCTTTTTTGAAGAAAAGGACCAAAAAACTTTTACTACCCCGCATCTGCACCAGACGGGTGCCCCAGGACACACCGAAGCGGCTGAGCGTCAGGTAGCAAAAGTTTTTTGCTTCTTTTTTTCAAAAAAGAAGGCCTTCCTTCCTTGCTGACCTCGCTCTCCATACGCGACGTGGTCCTTATCGAGCGCCTTGACCTGGCGTTCGGCCCCGGCCTGTCCGTGCTCACCGGCGAGACAGGCGCAGGCAAGTCCATATTGCTGGACAGCCTGGGCCTGGCACTGGGCGCCCGCTCGGATGCCGGGCTGGTGCGCGCTGGCGCCGAGCAGGCCAGCGTGTCAGCCGGGTTTTCGCCCGGTACTGGCCATCCGGTGTTCGCGGCGCTGGAGGAGCTGGGTCTGCCGTCCGACGAGGACGTGGTGCTGCGCCGGGCTGTAGCGCGCGACGGACGGTCTCGCGCCTGGGTGAACGACGCGCCCGTGGGCGCCGCGACGCTGAAGCGCGTGGGCGCGCTGCTGGTGGAGGTGCAGGGGCAGCACGACCAGATGGGGCTGGCCGATCCGGCCTCGCATTTGAAGCTGCTGGATGCCTACGGGATCTCGCCGGATCTGCGCGCCGAAGTGGCGGCGCGGCATCGGGCCTGGCGCGCGGCGGTGGAGCGGCTGGCGGCGGCGCAGGCGGGGATCGTGGAGGCCAAGCGGGAGGAGGAGTTCCTGCGCCATGCCAGCGCGGAGCTTGCGAAACTGTCGCCGCGCGAGGGCGAGGAGGATGAGCTGGCGGCCGTGCGGCACCGCCTGCAGCAGGGCGAGAAGCGGGCGGAGGCGATCGCGTCGGCGTTGAGCGAGCTGACGCCGCGGGACCGCCGCAAGGACGGGCCGGCGGCCGCCTTGCGCGCGGCGGCACGGGCGTTGCAGCGTCTCCTGCCGGCGGGCGGAGAGGCAGAGAACCCGGCCAACGCGGCGTTGGCGGCGCTGGAACGCGCGGAGGAGGCGCTGGCGGAGGGCGAGAGCCTGCTGAGCCGGCTGGCGGCCGAGGCGGATGCCGATCCCAGGGCGCTGGAGCAGGCCGAAGAGCGGCTGTTCGCGCTGCGTGGTGCCGCGCGAAAGTATTCGGTGGCGGTGGTGGAGTTGCCCGGGTTGCTGGCCGGGTTCCGGGCGCGGCTGGCGGCGCTGGATAGCGGTGACGCGGCGGTGGCCGGGCTGACGCGCGAGGCGGCGGCTTCGCGGGCGCGTTACGTGGAAGCGGCCGAGAAGCTGAGTGCGGCGCGGGTGGCGGCCGCGGCGGGGCTGGAGGCGGCGGCGAACGCGGAGTTGCCGCCCTTGCGTCTGGAGCGGGCGCGGTTCTTCGCGGCGGTGACGCGGCTGGAAGAGGAGGCTTGGGGGGCGGCGGGTGCGGACACGGTGCGCTTCCTGATCGCCACCAATCCCGGTCAGCCGCCTGGGCCGTTGGGGCGGGTGGCGTCTGGCGGCGAGTTGTCGCGGCTGATGCTGGCGCTGAAGGTGGTGCTGGTGAGCGGGTCCGCGGTCAGCACGCTGGTGTTCGACGAGGTGGATAGCGGCATAGGCGGGGCGACGGCGGCCGCCGTGGGCGAGCGCGTGGCGCGTGTGGCGGAGGGCGTGCAGGTGCTGGTGGTGACGCACTCGCCACAGGTTGCGGCCCGTGGGACGGCGCATCTGCGAGTGAGCAAGGCGGTGAGCCTGGGGCGGACGGAGACGCGGGTGGAGGTGCTGGGGAGCGAGGAGCGGCGGGAGGAGATCGCTAGGATGCTGGCCGGGGAGGTGATTACGCCGGCGGCTCGGGCTGCGGCTGGGGCGCTGTTAGGAAGGAAGGAAGGCCTTCTTTTTTGAAAAAAAGAAGCAAAAAACTTTTGCTCCCTGTCGGCAGATGCTGAAACGTTCGCCGACAGGGAGCAAAAGTTTTTTGGTCCTTTTTTTCAAAAAAGGACTGCTTGCTTCCTTACTTCGGCAAATCCGAAGCCCGCGCCGGATACTGCATGATCAGCCGATGGGAGGAATGCGATATCCAGACATGCACCTTGTCTAGGAAATCCACGCCGAGGATCATCTGTTCCGCGCCCACCTGGCCGTCATCGTCGTCGGCCAGAAGATACCCGGTGTGAACGCGGTTGATCGCAAAGCCAGGCTGATCGAGGACTTCCACGGCCAGGCCCTGCAGGGCGAAGTTGCCGATGGCGATGCTGGGGAACACCTGCGTGAAGGATCTGATCCTTTTTGGTCCCACGCCCCGGCTTTCGTGATGGTCCGGGCCGTTGAACCGGGCCAGGTCAAGGCGGAGGTGCCTGGCTGCCTGGCGGAACAGAACGGAGGTCGGTGAGCCGCTGTCGATGAGGGCGCGTATGCGTTTGCCGTCGATGAGGACGTCCACCTCGGCCAGCGCGTCGTTCCTGATATAGGCCAGCGGGGCGCTGTAGAGCGGGCGGGCCAGGGCGACCGTCGGCGTGTAGCAGGCGCCAGAAGGATCGAAGAGGATTATGTGCTGTCCGATGAAGTCGAGATCGATGTCGTAGGAAGTCAGCAGATCCATACCCAGCAGGCCGTCAATCTGCGGGTCCGCCGGCGCGTCGGTGCCGCCGACGAACCGGCCGTGCAGGATGAGTTGGGAGATGCGCAGGGTGTCGGTGAAGCCGCTATAGACGGGCTCGCTGCCGCCTATGCCCTGGTTGTCGCGGTTGCGGCGGTTGAGCAACACGCCGAGACGGGGCGCGGAGGATGTCTCGAGGTTCGTCGTGGTGGCGCCGGTATCGGCTATGAGGTTGGCACGCTTGCCGTTGATGTCGGCGGCCAGGATGTAGTGGCCGGCGAAGAACAAGGTGGGGATGATTGCTGCGGCGTTCAGCGTGCAGGCGGCCGCGGGTGGGTTGGCGAGGCAGACGAGCAAGTAAGGAAGCAAGGCCTTCTTTTTTGAAAAGAAGCGAAAAACTTTTGTCCCTGTCGCATTTGCACCAGTTGGCTGTCCCTGGCGAGCGCGCCCGTTGCAACGTCGGGGAAACAAAAGTTTTTTGCTTCTTTTTTTCAAAAAAGAAGGCCTTGCTTTCTTACTGTCGGAGACCGTAGCGCAACATGATGCCGGACAGCGCCGAAAACCCACCCACCTCTCCGGAAGAAGAGCTGGCAGCGCTGCAGGAGGCGATCGCACACCATGATCGCGCGTATCACGGCCTGGATGCGCCGGAAATCACCGATGCGGCGTATGACGCGCTGCGGCGGCGCAACGCGGAACTCGAGGCCAGTCATCCGGAGCTGGTCTCCGACCACTCGCCCTCCAGGCGGGTCGGCAGCGCGCCGTCCGCGGCGTTCGGGAAGATACGCCACCGTATCCCGATGCTGTCGCTGGACAACGCGTTCGGCGAGACGGCGTTTCTCGAGTTCGATGCGCGTATCAGGCGATTTCTTGGGCTGGATGCCGGTGCGCAGGTCGCGCTGGTAGGCGAGCCGAAGATCGACGGCCTGTCCATTTCGCTGACGTATGAGGGCGGCATTCTTGTCCATGGCGCCACGCGGGGCGACGGGGCGGAGGGCGAGGACGTTACGGCGAATCTGCGCACGTTGGCAAGCATCCCGGCGAAATTGGCAAAGGCGGCGCCGGATCTCATCGAGGTTCGCGGCGAGGTGTTCCTGGGAAAGGCGGATTTCCTGGCGCTGAACGCAGCGCAGGAAGCGGCGGGGCTACGGCTGTTCGCCAATCCGCGCAATGCGGCGGCGGGAAGCCTGCGGCAACTGGACGTGAGCGTCACCGCGGGCCGGCCGCTGGCGTTCTTTGCCTACGCCGCCGGCGAGGTCTCCGAGCCGGTGGCGGAGACGCATTGGGCGTATCTGGCGCGGCTTCTTGGCTGGGGGTTTTCGGTCAACCCGCTTAGCGAGCATCTGGGCGGGGTGGCGGACGCCGCCGCGTTCTTCGCCCGCGTGGAGGCGGCAAGGGCCGGGCTGGATTACGACATCGATGGCGTGGTCTTCAAGGTTGACGATCTGGCGCTGCAGCGCCGGTTGGGGTTTGCCGGGCGGGAGCCGCGCTGGGCGGTGGCGTGGAAGTTCCCCGCAGAGCGGGCCACCACCGTGCTGCAGGACATCCGGGTGCAGGTGGGGCGGACGGGCGCGCTGACGCCGGTGGCGTGGCTGGCGCCGGTGGGCGTGGGCGGCGTGCTGGTGACGCGGGCGACGCTGCACAACGAGGACGAGATCGCGCGGCTGGACGTGCGTGTCGGCGATACCGTGGTGCTGCAGCGGGCGGGCGACGTGATCCCGCAGATCGTCAGTGTGGTGATCGGGAAGCGGCCGGAAGGGGCTGCGGCTTACGTGCCGCTTGCGCATTGCCCGGCCTGCGGGAGCCTGGCCGTGCGGCCGCCCGGCGAGGTGGTGCGGCGCTGTACGGGCGGGCTGGTGTGTCCGGCGCAGGCAGTGGAGCGGCTGGTGCATTTCTGCTCGCGCCGGGCGTTTGACATCGAGGGGATGGGGGAGAAGACGGTGGTGGCGTTCCACGCGCTCGGCTGGCTGGGCGGGCCGGCCGATGTGTTCCGGCTGGGGGCGCGCGAGGCGGAGTTGGCAGCCCTGGAGGGTTGGGGCGGGTTGTCGGCCCGTAACCTGCTGGCGGCGATCGCGGTGCGCCGGCGGATCGGGTTGGAGCGATTCATCTTTGCGCTCGGGATACGGCGGATCGGCGAGACGAACGCAAAGCTGCTGGCGCGGCATTACGGGAACTACGCGAACTGGCGGGCGGAGATGGAAGCCGCGGTCGAGATCGGGTCCGATGCGCGACTGGCGCTGGGGAGCATATTGCGTGTCGGCGAGGCGATGGCGGAGGAGCTGGTGGAGTTCTTTGCCGAGCCGCGCAACAGGGCGGTGGTGGACGAGCTGGCCGGGTTGCTGACCATCGAGGACGCCGTGGTCCTGGGCGGTGGGGACAGCGCCGCAAGCGGGAAGGTTGTGGTTTTCACAGGAACGTTGGAGACGATGACGCGGCCGGAGGCCAAGGCACGGGCGGAGGCGGCAGGCGCGAAGGTGACGGACACCGTCTCCAGGAAGACGGATTTCGTGGTGGTGGGGAAGGATGCCGGGAGCAAGGCGAAGCGGGCGGCGGAGCTGGGCGTGCGCGTGGTGACCGAGGTGGAGTGGAGCGAGATCATCGGCGCGGGCTGACGCTGCACGGACCCGCGCGTTGCCTGGCGCATTCGTCTTTGTGGTGCGTCAGGGCCAGGGTGCTGCACGCGGCGCCAATTTCGGCGGACCGTGACAGGATAAGGGAGGGCGTGTGACCGGCCGACAGCGTTCTGGTTCGAAAGAGCGCGTCTGGTCAACCTGAACATCAGGTCCTATACCAGTGACGTCGAGGTAAGTCCGCGACGCCATACGGCTTGCGCTGGGTCACACGGAAGGCGCGGCGCGGGCCGTTACAGTCTGCGCGATGCGGGACGGCGGGTCGGACCGCGCCAGCCGGGCGATTTCCAGGCTGTTCAGCACGTCGCTGTCCTGCAGATCCCCCTGCTTCAGGGCGCCGTCTTGCGCGGAGGTCACGCCATAGGCGGCCAATTGCGCCGGTGACCAGGCCGCAGTACGGATCGCCGGCGGCGCGTCCGGCGCCTGCTCCTGCGGCGAGCGCCCGGGCGCGGCTGCGGGCGAGACGTCCGGCTTGGCACTGCCGATGCCGATGCTTGCCAACATGCGTGTGCCCAGCTTCTCAGGGTCGATGCCGGCCATCTTTTCCACCGCCGTTTCGGCCACGCTGATTGCCACACCGGCCGGCCCGCCGAGGATGCCGCTCACGACCAGGGAGCCGACGGTGCGGGCCTCCTCCGGGATGCGATCTCCGGTGAGCGCACGATAGATGGTGCCCAGCACCGGCACATATTGCAGCGGGTTGAGTTCGGCCAGGAGAACGTGAAACCCGGTGCGCGGCGTGGGCGGCCGTGGGCGGGGCGCGTTTGTGACGCCGTCTGTGTTGGCAGCAGCCACCTGAGTCATGGACCGGCATCCTGTCACGAGCTGAGTTGCCTCAGTCGGGAGAACATGCGGTCGATCATGCGCGCGATTGGTTAAGGAGTTCTTGGTCGCAGGTATGCTCGGCGCCTCGCAAGGTAAGAAAGCAAGGCCTTCTTTTTCGAGAAAAAGAAGCAAAAAGCTTTTACCCCGCTGTCGCCGAACGTTGACGGGGGCGCTTCAACGGTGAACGCACCAGGTGCTGCAGGATAGATCAAGGCCGCAGATACAGCGAACGGAACAAAAGTTTTTTGCTTCTTTTTTTCAAAAAAGAAGGCCTTGCTTACTTTACGCAAGGTCAGTCAAAACGAGGTTATCCAAGGGCTATCGCCGAAATCAGGCTCGTATAGCCGGTACGTCCCGCACTTCGATCACGTGGCTAAGCACGTCGGGGATCGCATCGCTGAACGTCACTTCACAGATGCTGTCGCGGCGGCCGCGCAGGGCACGCCACTCGTGGTAGCTGAAGGCGCCCAGCGGCGTGAACGTTGCCGCTCCCCTACGGGCTGCGCGCCTTACCGTGGCGCCGGAGTTGATCGCGCAGAGCTCGATGTTGTGGCTGTACGCCTCGGCGACGGTCAGCGTTTTCAAGACCAGCACCGACTTCTGCTGGCCGCGGTTGTTCTTTGCGAGGATCAGCTTTTGCAAACGCGCTTCATCTGCCCAAAAGAAAATGCGCCGGTTCAACGCGCGAAGCCAGTCTTGCGGCGTGAGGCCATGGTCCAGACAGTTTGCCAGCGCTTTCATGCTGATCGGCGCGTTGTCACTGATGATGGCGCAGTTGCCGGCGGCGTCATCGAGACGCACTGGTTTCTGCCGCCGCTCTGTCTCGATAGGTTGCCGCTCGCCGGGTGACGTCGCGTATTTTGTCAGCAGGGCGGATGCCGACAGAAGTCCGCAGGCGCGTATGCCCGCGAGGTTCTGCCTGTGTGTCAGGTGGTAGAGAAACGGATGCCTGGCGGCCAGCTCCGCCGGCGTCAAACGACGTAGCGCTCCATGCCGGCGCGGGTGGCTTGCGGTATGGGCGCGGCGCGGCGCGTCTCGCGGCCTATCACCACCAGCGTGGTGACCGATGTCGCCGCGCACAGATCGCCGTGGAACAGGCCGTTGCCGATGGTGAATGAGGATTTGCCGATGCGCAGCAGGACGGAGCCGATGTCGATCTCCGCGGGCCAGTGGAGTTCGGCGCGGTAGTCCAGCTCGATGCGTCGCATCACCACGAGCACGTCGTTCGGCAGGTGTTCGATGACGTATACATACATACATACATATGGTGCATGTATAAGACAACTCTTCCCCCCCTCCCC
>CAXTCL010000186.1:0-7591 GCA_964242035.1 uncultured Acetobacteraceae bacterium
ATGAGTTTGAGGTCTACGCGCATGAGCAACAAAAGGAAGTAAGGCCTTCTTTTTCGAGAAAAAGAAGCAAAAAGCTTTTGCGCTCGCTGTCGCGGACGGCTGAAACGACATGTTTCATCCTGCGATACCCGAAGAGAACAAAAGTTTTTTGGTTCTTTTTTCCAAAAAAGAACTGCTTGCCTTACGCAATCCCCGCATGCTCCGCGCATCCGGACAAAAATCCCGCCAGCGTTCGGTGAAAATCCGGCTCGTCCAAAAGAAACGCGTCGTGCCCTCGATCCGTCTCGATCTCCACGAAACTCACGTTCGCTGCCGCACGGTTCAGCGCGCGCGCCACCGCGCGTGACTGTGCGGTCGGGAACAGCCAGTCCGACGTGAACGACACAAGGCAGAACCGCGTCTTCGTGCCGGCGAACGCGGCGGAGAGGTCGCCGTCGTGTTCGGCGGCCAGGTCGAACCAGTCCATCGCGCGCGTGACCGTCAGGTAGGAGTTGGCGTCGAAGCGACGCACGAAGCTGCTGCCCTGGTGGCGCAGGTAGCTTTCCACCTCGAACACGTCGCCGAAGAAATTGGCGGCGGCCTCGCTTACGGCATCGGCCCCTGCGGTGCCCGGCGTCGCGTCGCGCCGCGTCTTGCGGCCGAACTTGCGGGTCAGCGCCACTTCGGACAGGTAGGTAATGTGCGCCATCATCCGCGCCACCGCCAGGCCGCGCGCCGGCGTGCGGCCCTGCGCCCAGTAGCGGCCGCCCAGGAAATCCGGGTCGGCGGCGATCGCCTGGCGGCTCACCTCGTTGAAGGCGATGTTCTGCGCCGAGTGGTAAGCGGCGGTGGCGATCGGCACCGCTGCGAACACGCGCTCGGGGAACGTCGCCGCCCATTGCAGCACCTGCATGCCGCCCATCGAGCCGCCGACCACTGCGAACAGCCGCTCCACGCCCAGCCGGGCCATCAGCATCTGCTGCGCGCGCACCATGTCGCGCATGGTGACGGGTGGAAAATCCGTACCCCACACCGCGCCGTCCGGTTTTGTGCTGCGTGGCCCGGTGCTGCCCATGCAGCCGCCGAGCACGTTGCTGCAGACGACGAAGAACCGGTTGGTGTCGATCGGCAGGCCAGGGCCCACCAGGTTTTCCCACCAGCCCGGCTTGTTGGTGACGGGCTGGGTCTCGGCCGCGTACTGGTCGCCGGTCAACGCGTGGCACAGCAATATGGCATTTGAGTGCGCCGCGTTCAGCGCGCCGTAGGTGCGGTAAGCGAGCCGGAAATCCGGCAGCATCTGCCCGCAATCCAGCAACAGGCCTTCGGGGAAGCCGGCATGCTGGTGGATGACCTCTGGCGTGATGTCCATCGTGGCCGGTGAATACGGGTCAGCTATTGGCGAGGCAAGAACAGCCGGACGACGGCCTCAGGGTGCGACGGTGAATTGATAGCGCCCCTCCGATTTATGCGTATCGACCGAGACCGCGCGCCAATGCACCGTGTAGGCCCCGGGGTCGAGCCGGATGACAGGGACGAGAAGCCGCCTGGCGTCTTTCGGGTCCGCGTGCCATGAGCCGGCGACTTCGGCGGCGCCCACCTGGTTAAGCACCTCTACCCGGCAGAAGCGCGCCTCGACGGCCTCGCTGAACAGAAGCACCAGCGACTGCGGTGCTGCGTGAACGGTGGCACCAGGCGGCGGCGACGCCCATTGCAGCGTGGCGTGCGCTCGCGCAGCGGATGGCAGGGCGGCCAGCAGGCACAGCGCGGCGCGTTTCATCCTGGGACCTCCGAAGGAAGGAAGCCTTCTTTTCTGAAGAAAAGAAGCAAAAGACTTTTGGTCCGCTGTCGCCGCCCGGGGCAGGCGTGCGCGCTTCAGGAACAACACGCGCGTTGGTGCAGGCAGGAGCAGAAGTTTTTTTCTTCTTTCTTTCAAAAAAGAAGGCCTTCCTTGCTTGCCTAAAGCCCCCGCGCAATAGCCCGAGCCATGACCACCTCACTGGCATCAGCCCGAACCGGCCGCACCAGCCGCCCGTCCGGGCTCATCAGGAACAGCACGGAGCTGTGATCCAACGCATAGCCTGCGCCGTCCTGGTGCAGCACGCTCACCACGCGGTATTCGTCCGCGGTGCGGTGCAGCTCGGCCGGCGAGCCGGTCAGCCCGATCAGCGTGGGCGTGAACGCCTTGACGAAGCGGTGCAGTACGGCCGGGTTGTCGCGGCCGGGATCGAGCGTGATGAACAGCGGCTGCACGAGCGCCGCCTTGGCGCCAAGTCTGCCCATGGCGGCCGCCAACGTGTTCAGCGTGGCGGGGCACACGTCGTGGCAGGTAGTGTAGCCGAAATAGACGATCAGGTATTTGCCCGGGAAGCTCTGGTCGGTGACGACGCGGCCGTCATCGGCCACCAGCGTGAACGGACCACCGACGCGGCCTTCCGCCTGGCGCCCGGCGGGCGGCTCCAGCCAGATCCAAAGCCCCGCGAAAGCCAGCACGGCCAGGCAACAGGCAGCCAGCCTGGCGGCGTTTGGCCTGTGGGCCTTGCGCGCGATGTTTGTTTTTGTCGTCATCGGGCCGGACCTCACATCTTCATATCCATGTGCATCCCGGCAGGCGCGGACGCAACCGGGCGCTGACGCAAGGCCTGCAGTTCCGCCGACAGCATGCGCGCATCATCCCAGCCCATCGTCGCGCCCGGGCGTTGCAGCGCGCGAAGCCAGCCTTCGCCGTCGATCAGGAACTGTGTGCCCGCCAATGCGGCCGGCGCGATACCGGCGATGATGGCGTAGGCGGCCGGCACCTTCGCGTCGGCCGCCACGCATGCGCCGGGAGGGCCGGGCTGCGTGCCGATCTCGACCAGTCCGGGCGGCGACGGCCCGGCCGGCGCCGGGCCTATCACCAGCCGCACGAAGCTGGCCCTGAAATCCGAGGACACGATGATGGCATCGCCGCAGCGTACCTGGAAGCCGGGTGCCCGTGCGGGCTGCGACCATTCGCCGGCCAGGCGGTATGCGGTGCCCAGATTGTTAGCGCGTATGTAGTCGATCAGTGACCAGCGCTCGTCCTCGCTCAGCCGGGCGGCGAAGCCCGGCATCGCCTGGGCACCTTCGGGCGTGCGTATGCCCTGGGAGAGCCACCAGAAGATCTCGCCGTCCGCGTGCTCCAGCACGTGGTTCGCGTTCAGGTTGGCTGGCGACATCGGCAGGGTCTTCGCGAGCGGTCCGTCACCCGCGCCCCCCGCCCCGTGGCAGACGGCGCAATTGCTTCCGAACAGCGCCGCACCTTCCACGATGGTGTCCGACGAGAAGCCGGTGGGCGAGTGGTAAAAGCGGGTGGGGGTGGCGTCCGCAAGCAGCACGTCCAGATGCGGCACGGCGAACCAGGCGGTGAGTGCGGCAATCCCGGCTGCGGCCAGGCGCCAGCGGCGCCACAGGAGTGCTGCGGCAAGGATGACCGATCCCGCGACAAGCGACAGGCCCGCGAGTACCGCCTCGCGCAGGAAGTCCGGGTCTTCCCGAACGGCGGAGAGGTCGATCCGGCGCGTGAACGGCCAGATCGGCTGCAGGTGCATCGCCGGCGGCAGGCCGCTCAGCACGATCGCGGCGGTCACGATGGCGAGCGCTGCGCCGGTTTGAAGCATTATGCTCCGCACCAGGATCCGCCTGGCGGATTGCGGATTTGCCGTGTGCAGGAGGGCAGGGGCCAGGCGGTAGCGGTTGGCGGCCGCAAACGCCAGCAGGACCGCGGACAATCCCAGCTTCACCAGCACCATCCAGCCATACGCCGTGCCCACCAGGCCCGGCACGCTGCCAACCAGGATCCAGCCCTGCACCAGGGCCGAGACGGCCAGCAACCCGATACAGGCCTTGCCCATCGGCGAGAACCATCGCGCCGTCGTGGCGGCAATCTGGGGCGGGGCGTGGCGGACCACGATGAGCAAAGGGAGCAGCCCGCCCAGCCAGCCGCCTGCGCCCAGAAGGTGCAGCAAATCCATGCCAAGGAGGACGCTCGGGCCTTCATCCATCGCGGCGGCGTGGCTGTGCCCAGCTTGCAGGCAGAGCGCCACGGTGGCCACGCCGAATGCCACACCCTGGCGCAGAGACCTGTCGCGCCGGCCGATCACGGCCGCCAGAAGCACAAGCGCCAACAATTGCAGGGTCACCACATGGCCGAAAGTCGTCGCTTTCAGCACGGTGGGCACGGCGGCAAAGGCCGCGGCGAGCGAGTCCGCATCGGCCATGTTGGCGGACTCCACCACCAGCCAGGCCAGAGTGGCCGCGAAGGTGGCAGCCACGCTGGCCTGCGCGAGCAGGACGAGCCGGCGCTTGATGGCCGCCGCCAATTCCGCCCGCGCACGCGCTAAGGCTTTCGGCAGCACGAGGTTGCGGAAAGCCAGCGTGCCGAACACGGAGAGCAGGCCCGCCACAGCGATGCCCCGTGCAATGGCGAGCGACGCCCCGCCCTGCAGGTCGAACGGCGGCACCATCGCCTAAGGCGCCACCGTGAAGGGGAACCGACCCTGCGTCTTGTGAGTGTCCACGGACGTCACATGCCAGGTGACGACGTACGTGCCTGGCGCAAGTTTGCCGACGCCCACGGCAAGCTTTGCGGAATCCGAGCCTTGCGTGTGCGCGGCACCGGTCTCCTGGTGGGTGCCAGCCTGGTCAGTCACCTCCAATCTGGAAAACGCGGGCTCCACGCCTTGGGTGAAGGTGAGCACCACCTCGGGCGGCGCGTATCGTACAGTGCTGCCGACCCTGGGCACGGCCGAGTCCAGGAAGGCGTGGGCGTGCGCCGCGGGGGCGGTGAAAAGGCAGACGCACATGGTGGCCTGCCAGGCCAACAAACGGCTGCCTGCTTTCTGCGAAGTTTCCATTTCCTCAATCTCGCAGCAGCGGGGCACCGATGCCGTGCGGATACAGGTCGTCCAAGAACACGTGCACCTGGAATATGACGCCGACATTCGTGCCGGAGGCCTTGTTGGCCGGGATGAGCGCTTCCAGTCCCACCTGGTACCAGGTGCGCAGATAGATGGCGCCGGCAGCGACGGTCCAGGTATTCACCGTGTCGCGCGGCCGCGAGGTCGCGGCCGTGGCGCTGACCTCCACCAAAGGTATTAGGTGCGCAATCGGCTCCGGCAGGTCGTAATCCTTTATCTGGGCTTGCAGGAAAGGAATGCTGTACTGCACAGAAAACGCGCCGATCACCTGGTTCGTGTTGCCCGTGCCGAACTGCAGGGTGGACAGCGGGGTCATGGAGGGCACGACCGGTCCGGGGGCCGCCACCTGCATATCCTTCAGCTCACGGTCTGCCACCGCGTAACTGAACTCGCCGGTGAAGGCGATCGGCTGTAGCGCCGGGATCGGTATCTCCTCGAGATCCTTGCCGAAATATACCGTGGGCGCGGTGTTGCCGTAGGCGTCTGCGCCGGTATGCGTGGTGCCGGTGTGGCCGAACTCGCGTATTATGCCGAAAGCCAGGATGAAATCGTGGTCAGGGCTCAGGCATTTGGCCCATTTGCCCGTCACTGCCAGGTCGTCCCAGCCGGTTTCCATCTTAGCGTTGTTCGTCTGGTTGATGTTGAAGTTGTCGTTGAACGTGAAGCCGAACTCGTCCGTCAGGCGCTTGTCGTATTCGAACTGCACGGAGGTGTCGTGGCCAGGGCCGGGGCCGCCATCGGCCGCGGCGCGGGTATACACCACTTGCGGTATGGTGATCTCGTCGGCGACGCCTGGGTCATCGAGCGTGAGCGTTACGGGATAGACGCGGCTGCCGCACACGGCGTGGGCCAGCGCGCTGGTCGCGTGCATCCCGCCGGCACAGGCAAGAGCTGCCAGTGGTGATAGTCGGCGCATGAAGGTTGTCCTGTCTGTCTGGTCATGTGACGCAAGCCACGCGTGAAGGGCGGGGCAGCGGACGAGCGGCTCAGCAGTCAGACGAAGAGTGGGGGGCCTCTGGCGTAGGCGGATGCGACGAGGCGCATGGGCGGCGCGCGCGCTTCCGGCACACCAGGCTGCGCGGAAGGCATCGCGCGCGGTGGCGGCAGGGACGGCGCTGCCGACACTAACGCAAAGTAGGGGACACCGGCCAGGCTAGCCTGTGGAACGGCCGCTTCGTGCACATGGTGCGGAAGCACCGGGGTGCCGTGATCGGCTTGCCGGCCGGCGTGGCAGAATACCGTGGCTGCTTCCAGGGCGGACAGCGCTCTGCCCGCCTTGGGTGTCGCATCCGCCTGGGGCTGGCCAGCCAGCATTATCAGCGCGGCCAGCCAAGCCAGGCTCATGCGGCAGATCGACCAGCGCTGCGAGGAGGACGTCATTGCTGCTTTGCCCTACCACCAGGCTGTTGGGACGAAAAGCCCCTGCACTTACTATCCCGTGCGCGATGGCCAAGTCGCTTCTGTTCGTTGCGGACACCCACGCAGGTGACGGCTTGGTTACCGGCCCCCAAGCCGGCCGGCCTTGACCTGTTCGGCGCCAGCCTCGCCGGCCTGCTGCTCGTGCTCCGCTGGCGTCAGCCTACGGCCTGAGCGTCTCTCTGAAACGTGGTCGGCGCGTCGACCGAACTAAGTTTCACGGAAGGAGCGCATCGGCCGCACGCGCCATGGCCTCCGGACGACCCGATAGACTAAGCGTTGCAGCATAGTAAGTGCGGGCCCGAACAGGCGCCTCGAGCGGTCAGGTGGCCGCCCAAGGAGCCTTTCCGAAAGCTTCAGTAAACCGCGCAGCCGCCGGGATGCACGCCACCGTAAGGGCCGATGTGAGCAGGGCGGCAGGCGGCAACGCAGCCGCTGACGCTCATCGCCGCACTCAGCAGAAGAAGGGTCGCAAATACTCGACGCATGGCATGTATCCTTTCGGTCTGACGCGGGCCGTCTACGCCCCTCTTGTGACAGGAGCAGGGCAAATGCGAAACGGACTGTGACAATTGGCGGTCGCGGACCACTTGGGCTACACCCCGCCCCTCGCCGATGGGACCCGACCAATGCGCCTGTTCGCCTGCCTGCTCGTCTGCCTGGCTGCGCTGGGCACGCGCCCTGCCGCTGCCCACGCCATACTGATCGACAGCTCGCCGGCGCCGCTCGGCCACGTGCCGGCCGGGCACCTGGCACTGACGCTGCGCTACAACAGCCGGGTGGATGCCGGCCGCTCCAAGCTGGTTCTGCAGCACGGCAGCGCCGAGACACGGCTGGCGCAGACCGCCGGGGACACGCCGGACGTACTGCGCGCCACGCTGGATTTGACACCCGGCGACTACGTGGTTGCCTGGCAGGTGCTGGCGACAGACGGCCATATCACCCGCGGGCGGGTGCCGTTCACCGTGGATGCGGCTGCCGTGACGAGCAGCCGATAGGGTGAGCCGCCTCGTCGACCTGATCGGCTATGTGGGGATCCTGCTGCATGGCCTGGTGATCGTCAGCCAGTCGATGGCGCTGGGCGGCGTGCTGTTCCTGGTGCTGCTGGCGCGGCCGTTCGCGGCCCATCTCGGCCCCGTGGTCCGGCGCACGGCCGCCATCGCCGCGTGGAGTGCCGTGGCGCTGGTGGGCGTGGAAGTGGTCAACGTGGCACTGCAGACGGCCGTGCTGGCCACCACCGTGGACCTGCCGGTGGGCAACGT
>CAXTCL010000187.1:0-7587 GCA_964242035.1 uncultured Acetobacteraceae bacterium
AGTATTGCGTCAGCGCCGGGCGGCACCAGCGGCTGCGCCGGCGCCCCCGCCCAGTCGGCGACCCAGCCGCCGCCCTCCGCGTGGGCGAAGGGCGTCTGCGCGGCGGCGGCGGCCCCCTGGTCGTCGGTGAGCACGCCGTTCGCCACCATCGCGGCCAGCACCTCGCGCCCGCGGGCGGCGGCGGCGCGGGCGTCGGTGCGCGGGTTGAAGCGGGAGGGCGCGCGCGGCAGCCCGGCGATGACGGCCGCCTGCCAGAGCTGCAGCTTGCGTGCGGAGATGCCGAAATAGATGTGCGAAGCGGCGTCGACGCCCCAGGCGCCGGAGCCGAGATAGACGCGGTTGAGCCAGATCTCGAGTATCTCGGTCTTGGTGAAATGGCGCTCCAGCCAGAGCGTCAGCAGCACCTCCTGCACCTTGCGCCGGGCTGTGCGCGCATTGGTCAGGAACAGGGTCTTGGCCACCTGCTGGGTGATGGTGGAGCCGCCCTGCACCACGTGGCCGGCGCGCAGATCCACCAGCAGCGCGCGCGCCATGCCCCACCAGTCCAGGCCGCCATGGACCCAGAAGCGGCGGTCCTCCACCGAGACGGCGGCTTCCGGCAGGTAGCGCGGCAGATCCGGCAGGTGCAGCGCCTCGCCCACCACGTCGCCATAGGTGGCGATGGTGGCGCCGTTGCGGTCCTGCAGGACCAGGCTGGGGCGGCGCACGGCGTCCAGCGCGTCCTGCGGCTGCGGCAGGTCTCGGGCGAACCAGAGGATCGTGAGGGCGGCGAGAAGGGTCAGCCAGACGGTGGCGATGAGCGCCCAGCGCAGGGCGCGCCAGGGGATGCGTGGCCTGCCGCGGGGTGGCGCAGGTGGGGCGTGGATCGCCTGGGGGATCAGGGTTGGGGGGCGATACATGGGTGTAAGGAAGGAAGGCCTTCTTTTTGTAAAAAAGAAGCAAAAAACTTTTGTCCCGACGCTGGTACGGGGCTTTGGTTTTTCCTCGAGGCGCCCGGTTAGCTGTGCAGCCTGGCTGCAAAAACGTTTTGTCTCCTGGCGCGGCCCGGGGCAGGTTGCGGCCGGCGGCCCGCCTGGCGAAATGGTAGACGCAGCAGACTTAAAATCTGCGGCCTTCGGGTGTACCGGTTCGAGTCCGGTGGCGGGCACCAGAGTGCGGGCACGCATCTGCACCAGCCGAATGCCTCAGGACGCACCGAAACTGCCGAACGTCAGGGAGCAAAAACTTTTTGATTCTTATTTTAAAAAAGCAGGCCTTGCCTGCTTCGCTTCTCCACGCGATCGCTTGATGGCCCGCCAGCGTCCCGGTAAATTGCAGCATGCCCTTTCCGCTGCCGCCCTTCCATCACCAGGCCACCAGCGGGCCGGACGCCAGCCTGTGCGCGTTCTTCGCCTCGCGCCACTTTCTCGGCACCCTGGCCCAGCCGACCTTCGAGGAGGCGGCGATCGGCATCTACACGGCAATCGGGGTGTCCCGCGCAGACGCCGCCGCCATGGCCAAAGACGGCAACGATCCTACGGTGGTCGACAGCCTGCTGTCCGGCCAGGCGGACGGCCAGGCCACGCTGCAGCCGGGCGACTGGCTGAACGGCACCAGGATACTCATCGCTCTCAAGAACCGCGCCCACTTCATCACCGTGCTGCGCGGGCCGGACGGCAAATGGATGAACTACGACAGCCTGCAGGCCAAACCCACCTCGATACAGAACATAGACAGCTTCCTGCAGACCAACCCCGGGCAGCGCTATTGGGTCAGCAAGGCGTAGGCACGCGGCAGGGAGGGGAAGTGGAAAGGCAGGGCGGTATCGGCGCAGGCGGTGTAGAAGCGACCGATGAGCGAAAATCCGTTCGAACTCAGGGTTGCCCGCCCGGCCGACGCTGAAGCCGTCGCTGCCGTCCTCGCGAGCGCCTATCCCGGGCTCATGGCGCCGTACTACGATCCGGCGGTGCTTGCTGCCGTCCTGCCGGCGATGGTTCGTGCGAACCCCGGCTTGCTCGCGTCGGGCACGTATTATGTTCAGGTGACACCAGGGGACCGGATCGTCTCCTGCGGGGGTTGGACGCACGAGGCGCCGGGCACCGGCATGGTCGAGCCCGGGGTCGCGCATATCCGTCATTTCGGGACGCATGCCGATTGGATCAGGAGGGGTTTGGGACGCGATATCTTCGAGCAATGCACGCAGGCAGCGTGCGCGCAAGCTGTCCGTGAATTCAGGTGCTTCTCGAGCCTGGGCGCCGAACCGTTCTACGCCGCGCTGGGCTTCGTGGCAGTCGAGCGCACCACTGTCAGCATCGGCGCAGACCTGAAGTTTCCCACCATCACGATGGCCTGGACAGCCTGACCCCATACCAGCCGGCCACTTCAGAATAAATCGAACCCGCCCAGCGTCGAGGAAGTAAAAGTTTTTTGCTTCTTTTTTTCAAAAAAGAAGACCTTTCTTTTTTCCTAACTTGGGCTGGCACAAGATGAAGTTCCTAAAAGCCGCAGCACTGGTCCTGATCCTGCTGGTCTGCGCCGTAGCCGTCACCCTTTGGCAAACGTTGCCGCCGGCAAACGCCAGGCTGCACATCGCCGGCCTGTCCGCCCCCGTAGAGATCACGCTGGACGGCTGGGGCATCCCGCGCATCCATGCCCGGACCGAGCCGGACGCCGCCGCCGCCCTGGGCTATCTGCATGCAAGGGACAGGATGTTCCAGATGGAGCTGACGCGCCGTGCGGCGTCCGGCCGGCTCGCGGAGATCGCCGGTGCACGCGCCGTAAGCGTGGACCGCATGGCGCGCGTGTTCGGCGAGCGACTACATGCGGAACAATCCTACGCCGGCCTGCCGCCTGAGCTGAAGGCGGTTCTGGTGGCCTATGCGCAAGGCGTGAACGCGTGGATCGCCGAGCGTGGCCGTATGGCGGCGCCGGAGTTCCTGGCACTTGGCGCGCCGGAGCCGTGGAAGCCGTCGGATTGCCTGTTGTGGAGCGAGACGGTCTCGCTCTGGCTGGCGGACAACTACCGCACGGAGCTGGCGCGCGCGGCGATGGCCGGCCACGTGCCGGCGGCGCGCATGGGTGAGCTGTGGCCGCCCACCGACGGGACGGCGGCGCCGGACAGTTCCGCGGCGCCGAACGCACCGGCAGCGGTCAGGCAGGGGTTGCTGGAGAGCCTGCCGGCGTTTCCGCAGCCCTTTACCATGCCCGATGAGGCATCGAACGCCTGGGCGGTGGATGGCAAGCGCTCTGCCACGGGCGCCGCGCTGTTGGCGGGCGATCCGCATTTGCAACTGGGCTTCCCCTCGCTCTGGTATCTGGCGCGCATCGAGACACCCGGCGGCGTGCTGGTGGGGGCCACGGCACCAGGCGTGCCGTTCCTGGTGATCGGACGTAACGCCCATGTCGGCTGGAGCTTCACCACCACCGGCATCGACACGCAGGACGTCTTCGTCGAGCGCATGCTGCCGGATGGCCGCTACGCCACGCCGGACGGGCCGGCGGCGTTCACCACGCGCGACGAGGTGATACACGTGCGCGGGTCCGCGGACGTGCACGTCACGGTGCGCAGCACGCGCCATGGCCCGGTGATCAGCGATGACGGCCCGGCGGGTGCGAAATCCGAGCCGGTGATGGCGGTTGAGATGGCGCAGTTCCAGTTGGGCAGCCCGGCACCCGGGCTGTTCGCGC
Source organism: uncultured Acetobacteraceae bacterium (assembly GCA_964242035.1). Taxonomy (GTDB): domain Bacteria; phylum Pseudomonadota; class Alphaproteobacteria; order Acetobacterales; family Acetobacteraceae; genus BOG-908. Next base: position 3,667 of record CAXTCL010000187.1, read on the forward strand.
TGAACCACGCGGCCAGTGTGGCCGAGGCCGGCCGCGCGGCGGGGATGATGACGGCGCCGATGCAGAACCTGACCGTGGCGGGGCCGGACGGCATCGCCCTGTTCACCACCGGCCAAGTGCCGGTGCGCCGCGCCGGCGACGGCAGCGCGCCGGTGGCCGGCGATGACGGCGCGCATGACTGGCTGGGCTTCTCCGGCGGCGCGTCCCTGCCCCATTTCGTCAATCCCGCGAGCGGCTCGGTGGAGAACGCCAACGAGCGTACCGAGCCGCCCAGCTTCCTGCCGTTCCTCGGCCGCGATTTCCCGATGCCGCTACGGGCGCGCCGCATCCACGAACGGCTGGCGTCAAAGACCACCTTTTCGGTGGACGATTTCGCGTCCATGCAGCGCGACGACGTCAGCGTGCTGGCGCATGACGTGCTGCCCTATCTGGCCGCCCTGCCGCGCCAGCAGGGCGCCACCGGCGTGGCGCAGGGACTGCTCGCAGCCTGGGACGGCACGATGGCGAAGGATCGGCCGGAGCCGCTGATCTTCAACGCGGCCGTACAGTTGTTCGTCGCCCGAACCATCGCCGCCAACCACGTGGAAGAGGGCGACATGGGCCCTTGGGGCGGTTTCCTGGACTGGCTAGTCACGCCCGCCGGTGCTGCGTGGTGCAACGGAGATTGCCGTCCGATGATGAGCACCGCGCTGCATGATTCGGTGGCGCAGCTGGCCGCCAAATACGGCGACGATCCGAAAGCCTGGCGCTGGGGCACGGCGCACCAGGCGGTGTTCGCCCACCCGCTGCTGGGCGCCCTGCCCGTGGTGGGTGGGCTGGCCAGCCGCCGCGTGGCCGTGGACGGCGACGACAGCACGCTGTTCCGCGGCGGCAGCGGGGACCTGGGCGACTTCACCTCGCGCCATGGGGCGGCCTACCGCGGCATCTACGATGTGGCGGACCTGGAGCGCAGCCGGTTCGTCGTCACACCAGGCCAGTCCGGCAACCTGCTGAGCGCGCATGCCTTTGACATGCTGCCGCTGTGGGCTCGGGGGGAGTCGATCACCATACCGGCGGCTCCGGCGCAGATTAGCGGCACTTTGCGGCTGGAGCCGTAGGCAAGGAAGCAGTCCTTTTTTGAAAAAAAGGACCAAAAAACTTTTGCTCCCTCGCATTTGCACCGTCGGGGTGCCTGTTGAGGCGGCGGGGTGGTGGATAGAGCGCCCTTTTTTCGTGGGGGGCGCCCCTTCTTCCTTGTTGCCCTACAGGACTGCCACGCTGCACACTGTGTCCAGATGACCTACAAGCCGCCGCGCAGACCGCAATTCTTCTACACCACCGCGCCGCTGCCGTGCCCCTACGTGCAGGGCCGGACGGAGCGCAAGGTGGTGACCGAGATCACCGGACCGGACGCGGACTCGTTACATGACCGACTGTCCCGCGCCGGCTTCCGCCGCAGCCACAACATCGCCTACGCGCCGGTCTGCCCAAGCTGCTCCGCCTGCGTGCCGATACGCATAGACACGCGCCGCTTCGAAGCCGACCGCGGCCTGCGCCGCGTCGCCCGCGCCAACGAGGGCACCGAAGGCTTCGAGGTGCCGGCCCGCGCCACCGCCGAACAGTTCGCCTTGTTCCAGCGCTACCAGCAGGCCCGCCACAGCGACGGCGACATGGCCACGATGAGCTTCTACGACTACCGCGCGATGGTCGAGGACACGCCCATCGAGACGGTGGTGGTCGAGTTCCGCGACGAGGACGACAAACTGGTGGGCGCCTGCCTGGCGGATCGCCTGGGCGATGGGCTCTCCGCGGTTTACAGTTTCTTCGCGCCGGAGCTGGCAAGTCGCTCACTGGGAACCTACGCCATCCTGTGGCTGGTGGAGCGTGCGCGGGCGCAGGGCCTGCCTTACGTGTATCTCGGCTACTGGGTGCCGGAGAGCCGCAAGATGGCCTACAAGATACGCTTCCGCCCTTGCGAGATACTTGCCGGCGGGTCCTGGCGGATGCTTACGGATGCCGACCTGGGCATGTGCGGCGCCAGGACAGGGACGTTGCTGGTTCCCGAGACGGCTTGATAAAGATCGAGTGCATTACGCGCTTGGTTCAATGGGAGAGCAGGGACAGGCCGCTTCTCACACGGTCTGACCGAACCGCTCACGAAAGAGCTGCTTCAGCCGTTTCAAGGCATTCTTCTCGACCTCCGGGTTCAGTCCCTCCGATTCAAGCACCGCCCCCGCAACCAGGTCGTCAGTAAGGGTTTCGTGCGCGCGGAGGAGCTCGGCACCAGAGAAGCGGGCGCAGTAAGAGAACCGCACGCAAGCATCGTTGATGAGAATATCGAGGTGCCCCGCCAACCCCTCTCGGCGCCTTGTATGTATCCGTCTCACAAGCACCTCATGGTAGCAACGACTTTTCCCGCAAGAACACAACCAGCATTCAGTAAGGGACTGCAAACCTCGGTAATCCGGTTCGACTTCGGCTCGATCCCTGCATGCTGCCCCTTTGGCCTGGCTCAATTGCTGCGGTAGCGTCATGTTCCCGACACGCCGGCACGGCATGAGGAGCCAGATGATGACAGGCCCATTCTCCAGCATGCTCCACCGCGAGGACAGGGGACGGCTCGAGAGCTGCCTCGGCCAGGATCTCAGTGGCGTGCGCCTGGTGCGGCAGCCGCATTTCCCACGCTGGCGGCCGGTGCTGGGCTCCTCCTCCGGCGAGGAGGTGTACGTGGCGCCCGGGTTGCCCCCACTTTTGCGCCTCGCGGTTCTTGCCCACGAGGCAGCCCACGTGGTGCAGCGGCGGCGCGCGCAAGTGGGCGTGGGCGCCGCCGGATCGGCGGACGCGCTGGAGGCGGAGGCGGATGGCGCCGCGCGCGCAATGCTGGAAGGCGCAAGGGCGGACTGCCGGCTGGCCGATTGCGGCGGCGTGCCGCGCGCTTGGGGAGTGGTCGGCCATTACTACACCGTGCTGTTCGTCATGCTGGCGGTCGGCGTGGAGAAAAACCTTGCCGGCAGGCAGGCCTTCTACGCGCAGATGCCGGACCTGGTGCGCGAATTCGATGCGACGTTCGCCGGCGGGCGGCTGGTCGTCGTTCCGGCCGTTACCGCCGGCTCGCTGAAAAGCCGGCAGATGGATGCGGACTACACGGTCCAGGAAGGCCTGCACTGCCTGACCGGCGGCCATGCGGACAAGGAGACGAAGTACCGGACAGACGTGCTGGCGAATGCCTCGTTGGACTCGCTTGCGTTCGGGGTGGGGCTGCATCCGTTCGGCGACAGTTATGCGCATCGCGTGTTGTCCAGCCCGTCCGTCCTCTACAGCCGCGGCATGGGGCATCTGGTCGACGCGTCCAGGCCGGACGACATCAGCACGCGCGCCGACCTCTACGTGCGTTACGGCCTGGACCTCTACGACGTGGTCGCGAACAAGAGCGAGGTGCGGAACGCGAAGCGCCTGATCGAGAGAGCCGGCGTGGAAGACGCGCTCGGCGGTTTTGCGACTGACGCAAGCTGGACGGCGCTGGGAGATATAAAGCGGAGCATCAAGAACAAGCTGGGATATCCGATCGACCGTTACGCGCCCGATGATGGCACGACGCTGTGGAGCCGTTTTCAAGGACAGTTCGCTCTGCCTACCGGCATGTTTGCTGACGTGATGCAACTCGCCTGGATCTGGGCCCACAGACAGCAGGGCTCGCCTGACATAAGAAGCAGCCCTGTGCTGGGGAGCTGAACGCCAAAGACACCAGGGCGAAGCGAGAACTCGTTACTCAAGCGGATGCAGTAAGAAAGCAAGCAGTCCTTTTTTGAAAAGAACCGAAAAACTTTTACTACCCCGCATCTGCACCAGCCAGGTATCTTTTGAATATACCGAAGCTTTGCAACGGCGCAGGAAGTAAAGGTTTTTTGCTTCTTTCTTTCAAAAAAGAAGGCCTTGCTTCCT
>CAXTCL010000188.1:0-7545 GCA_964242035.1 uncultured Acetobacteraceae bacterium
CCTAAGGAAGAAAGCAAGGCCTTCTTTTTTGAAAAAAGAAGCAAAAAACTTTTGCTCCCGACGCCTGCATCAAGGCGCTACCGGTTCTGCCACTACGCGTGTTGGCAGAAACAGCACGCGCCTTGATGCAGGCGTCGGGAGCAAAAGTTTTTTGCTTCTTTTTTTCAAAAAAGAAGGCCTTGCCTTTGCTTGCCGTGCACCCCTGGCCCCACCGCGCGCGCATTGTCTAACCACCCCACCCCCACTAGACCACCCCCACAATGGCCCGCATCGTGATGAAGTTCGGCGGCACGTCCGTCGCTGACCTGGACCGTATACGCAACGTGGCCCAGCGCGTTCGCCACCAGGTGGAGCAGGGCGACCAGGTGGCCGTCGTGGTCTCCGCCATGGCCGGCGCCACCAACCAGCTCGTGGCCTGGTGCCAGGCGCTCTCCCCCCTGCATGACGCGCGCGAATACGATGCGGTCGTGGCTACCGGCGAGCAGGTGACCACCGGCCTGCTGGCGATCGCCCTGCAGGCCGAGGGGATAGAAGCCCGTTCCTGGGCCGGCTGGCAGATACCCCTGCGCACGGATGACGCCCACGGCGCCGCCCGCATACTCGGCATAGACGCGGCCGACTTGATAGCCCGCATGGAGTCGGGCCAGGTGGCCGTCGTCGCCGGCTTCCAGGGCATCGCACCGGACAACCGCATCGCCACGCTGGGCCGCGGCGGGTCGGACACCTCTGCCGTAGCCCTCGCCGCCGCCCTCAGAGCAGACCGCTGCGACATCTACACGGACGTGGACGGCGTCTACACCACCGACCCGCGCATGGTGCCGCGCGCCCGCAAGCTCGACAGGATCGCCTACGAGGAGATGCTTGAGCTCGCCTCCGTGGGCGCCAAGGTGCTGCAGACGCGCAGCGTGGAACTGGCGATGAAGGAGCGGGTGCGGGTCCAGGTCCTCTCCAGCTTCGCGGAACTGGGCCAAGAGAACCAGGGCACCCTCCTGGTCGATGAGGACGAGATCGTGGAAAAGGAAATTGTCACCGGCATCGCCTACTCGCGCGACGAGGCGAAGGTCACCCTGCGCCACGTGCCGGACCGGCCTGGCGTGGCCACCAGCGTGTTCGGCCCGCTGTCGGACGCGCATGTCAACGTGGACATGATCGTGCAGAACGTCTCCGCCGAGGGCAGCACGGACATGACGTTCACCATAGGGCGGACGGACCTGCCGCGCGTCATGGCCTGCCTGGAGCGCGAGTGCCAGGCCATCGGCTACGCTGCCCTGCTGACGGACGCCAACGTGGCGAAGATTTCAGTGGTGGGCGTGGGCATGCGCAGCCATACCGGCATCGCCAACACCATGTTCCGCACCCTGGCGGACCGCGGCATAAACATCCAGGTGATCTCCACGAGCGAGATCAAGGTGAGCGTATTGATCGCCGAAGAATACACGGAGCTTGCGGTGCGTGCGCTTCATGCCGCCTATGGCCTCGATGCCTGACACAGCAATCCTCCACACCTCCCTGAGCCTGGCCCCGAGCCCGGCCGCCGCCAGCCTGGCCGCCGCAGAGGCAAGGCTGGACCGCCTGTGGGCGCGCGGCCGCGCGTTCCTCGGCACGCGCACCGCCATCATGGGCGGGGCGATGAGCTGGGTCAGCGAACACACCCTGGTTGCCGCCATCAGCAACGCCGGCGGCTTCGGCGTGCTCGCCTGCGGCTCCATGGGGCCGGCCCTGCTGGAAGCCGAGATCGCCGCCACCCAGGCCGCCACCGGCCTGCCCTTCGGCGTCAATCTAATCACCATGCACCCGCAGCTGGACGAACTGATCGCCGTCTGCCTGCGCGCCGGCGTCACCCACATCGTGCTCGCAGGCGGCATCCCGTCCGGCCCCGCCGTGCGCGCGGTGAAGGACGGCGGCGCCCGCCTCGTCTGCTTTGCCCCCGCCCTCGTGCTAGCCCGCCGCTTTGTGAAGACCGGCGCGGACGCGCTGGTCATCGAAGGCAGCGAGGCCGGCGGCCATATCGGCCCCGTCTCGCTGACCGTTCTGGCGCAGGAAATCCTGCCCCACATACGCGACATACCCGTCTTCGTGGCAGGCGGCATCGGCCGCGGCGAGGCGATCCTGTCCTACCTGGAAATGGGCGCGTCCGGCGCCCAGCTCGGCACCCGCTTCGCCGCCGCCACCGACAGCATCGCCCACCCCAACTTCAAGCGCGCCTTCCTCCGCGCTAACGCCCGCGACGCCCTGCCCAGCGTGCAGCTTGACCCGCGCTTCCCCGTCATCCCGGTGCGCGGCCTGGTCAATGACGGCACGCGCCGCTTCGCCGAGGCGCAGGCCACCGCACTGGCCCGCTTCCAGTCCGGCGAACTGACCAAGGAAGCCGCCCAGCTCGAGATCGAGCATTTCTGGGCCGGTGCGCTGCGCCGCGCGGTGATCGACGGGGACGTGGAGAGCGGCTCGGTGATGGCCGGGCAGTCCGTCGGCATGGTGACGGCCGAGCAGTCTGTGGCCGAGGTGATCGAGGAGCTCGTAGGCCAGGCGGTCGCGGCGATTGATGCGCGGGGGTAAGGAAGGAAGCAAGGCCTTCTTTTTTGGAAAAAAGAAGCAAAAAACTTTTGACTCCGCTGTCGCGCGCCTGCCGGGAAAAACCGCGACAGCCGGACAAAAGCCTTCCTTGCCGCGGGCAGCCAAAGCCGGATACGCATCGCTGAAGCGCACGCCTCAGCGTTCCGCGACAGCGCAGTCAAAAGCTTGCTTCTTTTTCTCGAAAAAGAAGGCCTTTCTTCCTTGCTAGCCCCCATGACCCCAGGCCGCCGCCTGATGCGCCGCCTGCGCATCGTCATGCAGGCCGGCAACGTCCAGCTGAACGCCATCGTGGCCATAATAGCCGGCGAGCTGATCGCCGAAGTCTGCTCCGCCTACGCCCTGCGCCCGGGCGAGATCCTCGAACTCCGCGCCACCCACGGCCTGAACGCCTCCGCCATCGGCCGCACGAAGCTCCGCGTGGGTGAAGGCATCGTGGGCCTGGTCGCCGCCACCGGCACCCTGCTGAACCTGGCGGACGCGCAGAACCATCCTGCCTTCGCCTATCGCGCGGAGACCGGCGAGGAGCCGTACGCCTCCATGCTCGCCGTCCCGGTGCGACGCGGCGGGCGCACGCTGGGTGTGCTGGTGGTGCAGAACCGCACCCCGCGCCACTACACCGACTACGAGACCGAGGTGCTCGAGACGGTGGCCATGCTGCTGACGGACCTGCTCGCCGCCGGCGGATCGGACACGCGGGAGGGCTTTGCCGGCAGCCTGCCGCGCCAGTTCGACGCTTCGATGCTCTCGCCCGGTATCGTCTTCGGCCAGGTGAGGCTGCACGGCGCCACGATCGCGCCGAACCGCCTGCTCGCCGACGACCCCGGCGCCGAGCTGGCCCGCCTCCAGCAGGCGCTGGGCGAGATGCGCCAGGGGCTGGACACGCTGATCGAGGCCCAGCTCCCCTCCCTCGTGCGCGACGGCGCCGGCCAGGCCCCGCGCGACATACTGGATGCCACGCGCGCGGTGGCCGCCGATGACGGCTGGCTGCGCCGCGTGACGGAAGCCGTGCAGGGCGGGCTGACGGCGGAGGCCGCCGTGCACCGCGTGGCGAACGATTTCCGCGACCGCATGCGCCGCATCGCCGACCCGTATCTGCGCGAGCGCCTGGCGGACCTCGAAGACCTGGCCGGCCGGCTGCTGGCCACGCTGGACGGCTCGGGCGAGGACAGGTCGGACGTGGCAGGCGCCATCCTGCTGGTGCGCCGGCTGGGGCCTGCGCAGTTGCTGGACTGGCACGCCCGCGGCATCGCCGGCGTGGTGATCGAGGAGGGCAGCCCCGGCGGCCACGCCGCGATCCTGGCGCGCGCGCTGGGCCTGCCGGCCGCCGGCGGCGCGCGCGGTGCGATGGACGCGGCCGAGGCCGGCGACGAGGCGGTGCTGGACGCCGACGAAGGCACGCTCATCCTGCGGCCCGACCCGGGCGTGCGCGCCGCCTACGACGTGGCGCTCAGCGCGCGCGCGATACGCAGCGCCACCTGGGCGCAACTGCGCGACGCACCCTCAGCCACCAGGGACGGCCACAAGTTCCGCCTGATGATGAACGCCGGCCTGGCGCTCGAACTGGACCAGCTCCGCATTACCGGCGCCGACGGCATCGGCCTGTTCCGCACCGAAATCGCCATGATGGCGCGCGGCTGCATCCCCGACATTGCCGAGCAGACCGCCATCTACGCCCGCGTTCTGGACGTGGCTGGCGACCGCCCGGTGTATTTCCGCACGCTGGATTTGGGCAGCGACAAGCTGCTGCCGGACAGCCCCAAGGGCGAGGAGGAGAACCCGGCGATGGGCTGGCGCAGCCTGCGCGTGGGGCTGGACCGCCCGGCGATCCTGCGCCGGCAGCTCCGCGCCATGCTGCTGGCCGCCGCCGGCCGCCCGCTCAGCGTGATGTTCCCCATGGTGGCCACGCTGACCGAGTTCCGCCAGGCGCGCGGGCTCCTCTACGCCGAAGCCGCGCGCGTGCGCCCCGCGCCCGCCAAGCTCTCCATCGGCACCATGCTCGAAATCCCGGCCCTGCTGTGGCAGTTGCCAGAGCTGATGGCGGAGGCCGACTTCGTCTCCATAGGCAGCAATGACCTGGTGCAGTTCGTCTTCGCTGCCGACCGCGGCACGCCAGCCCTGGCCGAGCGCTACGACTTCCTCTCCGCCCCTATCCTGCGCCTGCTCCGCCAGGTGAGCGACGCCGCCCAGGAAGCCGGCACACCGCTCTCGCTGTGCGGCGAGGCGGCCTCCCGCCCGCTGGACGCCGCCGTGCTTCTGGCCCTTGGCGTGGACTGCCTGTCGATGTCGGCCAGCAGCCTGCTGCCGGTGAAGGAGGCGCTGACCGCCCTGGACCTCGGCGCTTTCCGGGAGTTCCTGATAACGCTGAAACGGACGGCCGCGTCGCATTCCAGCCTGCGCGAGCCCATGGCGGCTTGGGCGCGGGATCATGGGTTAAACGTTTAAGGAAGCGAGCAAAGCCTTCTTTTTTGAAACTAAGAAGCAAAAAACCTTTACTCCCCCGCTTGCACCACCGCCGGGCCTGCTTCCGCCAATGCGCGTATCTGCAAGACCAGCCCAAACCTGCGTGCAGGCGGGTAGCAAAAGTTTTTTGCTTCTTTTTTTCAAAAAAGAAGGCCTTGCTTCCTTCACCCCCGCACTCAAGCCGCCAAAATCGTCCGCCGAGGCTCCGCCCAAAGCCGGTCGATCTCGGCCGCGGGCACCGGTCTGCTGAACAGGTATCCCTGCATGTCCGTGCAACCGGCGGCCAACAGGCGCTGCTGCTGCGCCACCGTCTCCACCCCCTCGGCAATCACGGAAAGCCCCAATGCCCGCGCCAGCTTAACGATCGCCACGATGAACGCCTCCGCATCGTCCGATACGCCCAGATTCGCGGTGAACGACTGGTCGATCTTCACCCTGTTGATCGGGTAGCGCCGCAAATAACTCAAGCTGGAATAGCCGGTCCCGAAATCGTCGAACGCAAGCTCGAACCCGTGCTCGCGCAAAGCGCAGAGCATGGCGTGGGTGTCGGGATCGTCCCCCAGCAATATGCCCTCGGTGATCTCGAGTTCGAACCCGCTGGGATCGACGCCCAGTTCGGCGACCAGGTCCATCACCTCGCTCACGAAGTTCTTCATGCGCAACTGCTTGGCCGAGATGTTGACCGCGACCCGCAGGCTTTTCCAGCGCTTGCTGTCCTGGAACGCGCGGCGCAGCGCATACATGCCCAGCTCCACGATAAGGCCGCACTCCTCGGCCACCGGCACGAAGACCGCCGGGCTGATGTTGCCGCGTTCGGGATGATGCCAGCGCATGAGCGCCTCCACCCCGGTCAGCCCGGTCCGGTCATGCACCTGCGGTTGATACGCCATCCACAGCGCCCCCTCGGCCAGGGCCGCCCGCAAGTCAGCCTCCAAGGCGCGGCGCATTTGGACCGCCACGTCCATGTCCGGCTTGAAGAAGCAGAACTGGCCCCGGGCCACTTCCTTGCTGCAGTAGAGGGCGAGGTCTGCCTGCCGCAATACGTCGCCCGCAAGCAGGCCCGGGTCGCTGACGATCGTGACGCCCACCGAACATCCGATGAACACGCTGCCGACCTGGAGCGCAATCGGCGCCCGCAGAGCCTCATTCAGCCGGCCTGCCAGCCTCGCCGCCGCCGTGACGCTCGCGGTGCCCTGGATGATGGCAAACTCGTCGCCGGACAGCCGGGCTACGGTGTCCCCGGCGCCGCATTGCGCCGCCATGATGCGGCCCGCTTTCTGGATGAGCTCGTCCCCGACGTGGTGGCCGTGGGTGTCGTTGATCGCCTTGAACCGGTCCAGGTCCAGGCAGTACACCGCCAGCGACCCGCCGGTACGCGGCATCTGCTTCAGCGCGTGCCCCAGCCTGTCCTCGAACAGGGCGCGGTTGGGCAATCCGGTCAGTGCGTCATGATAGGCCAGGTGCGTGGCACGTGCCTCGCTGGTGACGAGTTCACGGGCGGCGTGCCGTGCCCGCCGATAGAGCCACGAGATGCAGGCCGACAGACCGAGCAGTACGGCCAGCGCCGGCATGCCCAGCCGTCGGAGCAGCATGCGGCCGGGCGTTTGCGGCGCCCAGACGAGCGTGGCTACGTAGCCGCCGCGATCGTTCCGGAAATCGACAAAAGCCAAACTCCGATCAGTCGCCGCGCCGCCTGTTTGGAGATGGACGCCGTCGAGCAGGAACCGGCGGGCGAAACTCTCGATGAAACGATCGTCCAGCGTCATGGCGGTTACCACCACCGGCGCGCGCGGCCCGCGCAGCGTCGCTTTGCCGAAATCCGACTGGACCGCCGTGGCCGAAAGGATAAAGACCGCGTCGCCAACCCTGGCCAGCCCGCTTGCAGTGTTTGGATCGGTCACGAGTTCGCCCGCGAGCGGCTGCACGGGCCGCGTGCGGCGCCGGGCCTCCTCCCGGCGAACCGCGGCAACGAGCGAGGACGTGCTGCCCACGAACGGGGCGTAAAGGCTCAAGGCGGCCGGCTTGCCCCGGTTGACCGCAAACATCGGGCGATCGTCCGCCGCAAGTATGAACGTATCGTCGAACTTGCTGTTCTGCCACAGGAACGTCCCCATGTTGTCCTGCGCCCAGTCGGCGTCGAAGTGGTTGTCGAGATGGCGCACCGCATCGTCCCAGACGACCTCGAAGTCGGTCAGGTGCGAGACCTCGTCCATCCGGCCCCGAATGCCGTTCGCCACCACGCTCTGTTCGCGCTTGGCCGCTGCACGGTCGAACTCGCCGGCAAGCATCAGCCCCGAGAAGGCCACGCCGGCCACGACCGCGAACGCCAGCACCACGACCGGCCAGAACAGGTCCTTCTTGCGTGCCGTCCCGCGCAACAACCCAGCTACTCCAAGGTTCTCGCGGGAAGGTTACCATCGGGGTGTTAATGAAGGGGGTAGCGCGGGGGAGGCGAAGGAAGGAAGGAAGGCCTTCTTTTTTGAAAAAAAGAAGCAAAAAACTTTTGTCTCC
>CAXTCL010000189.1:0-7485 GCA_964242035.1 uncultured Acetobacteraceae bacterium
CGGTGATGACCTTGCTGTTCATCTCGTAGGCGCGCTGGGCGGTGATCAGGCTGGTGATCTCGGTCACCACGTTGACGTTGCTGTTCTCAACGTAACCTTGCTGGATGTTGCCGAAACCGGGAGCACCCGGTGTGCCGGTGACCGCCGCGCCGCTGGCGCCGCTCTGCAGGAAGAGGTTGTCGCCCTGCGCGTCCAGCCCTGCCTCGTTCGGAAACGAGGCGAGCTGCATCTGGCCCAGCGTCTGCGGGTTCGTCTGCCCGCTTATAGTGGCCTGCACCTGGCCGGAGCCGTTGACGGTGACGCTGACGGCATTGGGGGGCACCGTGATACCGGGTACTACCGGGTAGCCGTCCGCGGTCACAATGGTGCCGTCCGGCGCCAGCGCCAGCGTGCCGTCACGCGTGTAGGCGACCTCGCCGGACGGCAGCGTCACTTGGAAATAGCCGTTGCCCTGTATGGCGAGATCCAGCGTGTTGCCGGTCTGCGCGAGCGTGCCCTGCTCGGTGATGCGGTAGATGGCGGCGGTCTTCACGCCCAGGCCGATCTGCGCGCCGGACGGCACGACAGTGCCGTTGTCCGAACTGTTCGAGCCCACCACGCGCATGTTCTGGTAGATCAGGTCCTGGAACTCGGCGCGGCGGCGCTTGAAGCCGGTGGTGCTCATGTTGGCGATGTTGTTGGATATGACTTCGACGTTTGTCTGCTGGGCCTGCATGCCTGTGCCGGCGATGTCTAGGGAACGCATGTGCTGGTCTCTCCTGGCGGGCGATTGAGCTAGGCGGGCGATTTAGCTGGCGGGGGCTGCGATCTTGTCGATTGCGGACTGACGGCGCGTGCCTTCGGCCTCCACCATCTGTGTGACGAACTGGAAGTCCCGCTCCGTGGTCATCATGCGGGTGATCTCGGCGATCGGCTGGACGTTGCTGTCCTCCACCGCGCCCTGCAGTATCTTCGGCCGGGTGACGGGCGTGGTGGCCACGTCGGCGCGGAACAGGCGGCCGCCTTCCGCGGTGAGGCGGTTCGGATCGTTAGGCACCACGATGCCGATCTGGCCGAGCGGGCCGTTCTGGCTGCGCAGCGAGCCGTCCGCCTTGACCGTCAGGTCCGTGTCGGCTGGCGAGAGGGTGAACTTCTGCCCCTGGGTGTCGAGCAGGTTGTGGCCGGCCTCATCGGTGATGCTGCCGTCCTTCTGCAGGGTGAAGCGGCCGGCGCGTGTCAGGCGGGTGCCGGCATCGGTCTGCACGCTGAACCAGCCGTTGCCGGACAGTGCCAAATCCAGCGGGTTGCCCGTCTGGCTCAGCGTGCCTTCGGTCTGCTCGCGGTAGGTGGCGCGCGTCTGGGTGAAGGCCACGGTGCGGCCGCCCTGCGGTTCGGCGCCGGCGGGCTCGCGCACCAGCCAGTCGGCGAACACCGTGCGCTCGGCGCGGTAGCCGGGGGTGGAGGCGTTGGCCAGGTTGTTGGCCACCACATCCATCGCGCGCGTCTGGGCGGCGAGGCGGGAGAGCGCGATGTTGGTGATGTTGTCCATTGGTCGGCAATCCCGGCTGCTGTGCTCTGCCAGGGGTGTCGCAAGCCGCGTGCCACGAAAAAGCCCAGGCAGCGACGGGCGGTGGGACCGCAAGTCGGCAATTCCTGCCGGGCAGGCGCTGCCGGTAGGGCCGACCGGCGCACACGCCAGCGTGCGGGAAACTGGCGGTGGGGCAGGCGTTTGAGTGGCCTGGGCGATGATGCGCTGCATCCCGCCGACAACAAGAACGAGGGACGAAAATCATGCGTACAATCAGGAACATCGCGATCGCCGCCTGTGTGGTGGCGCTGACCGGCGGCACGGCACTGGCGCAAGCCGCCGGCGGGGCTGGCGGTGGCGGTGCGGCCGGCGGTGCCGGTTCGGCCGGTGGCGCAGGTGCCGCAGGTGGGGCCGGCGCCGGCAGCACCGGCGGCATGAGCGGCGGGATGGGCACGGGCAGCAGCGGCATGGGCACGGGCAGCTCCGCCCCGAGCAGCAGCGGCGGGTCCAGCACCCAGAGCGGCAACATGGGCGGCGGCATGGGCAGCAACACCGGGACGACCGGCACCGGCTCCACCTCGACCGGCAGCGGCGCTGCTGGCGCGCAGGGTGGCACGGGCATGGGCACCAGCGGCGGCACGTCCAGCTCGACGGGCAGCACCAGCGGAAACTCGCCGCAGTAAGCAATCGGGGACGCCGCGTCGTCTTGCGATGACGCGGCGTCTCGCCTGCTAAGGTCTAAAGTTTCTAGTCCTTCTTTTAAAAAGGACCGCTTCCTTTCCGTCTCCCCCTCCCGTAGGTTCCGCCGTCTTTTCGGAGGACCCGATGTTCATCGCCGACCGCCTGTCCAAGATCAGCCCAAGTCAGACGATAGCCATATCGTCCAAGGCGCGAGCGATGAAGGCGGCCGGCCGCGACGTGATAAGCCTGTCGGCAGGCGAGCCGGATTTCGACACGCCCGACCATATCAAGCAGGCGGCGATACGCGCGATCGAGCGTGGCGAGACGAAATACACCGACGTGTCCGGCACCCTGTCGTTGCGCCGTGCGATATCGGCGAAGTTCAAGCGCGACAGCGGGCTCGATTATGCGCCCGACGAGATCATCGTCTCCACCGGCGGCAAGCAGGTCATCTACAACGCAATGGTGGCCACGCTGAACGCAGGCGACGAGGCGATCATTCCGAGCCCTTGCTGGGTGAGCTATCCGGACATCGTGGCCCTGGCGGAAGGCACGCCGGTGATCGTGCCGTGCGGGCAGAACAACGGCTTCAAGCTGCGGGCGGAGGATTTGGAAGCCGCCATCACGCCGCGCACCAAATGGTTTTTCCTGAACTCGCCCTGCAATCCGACGGGAGCGGCATACTCGGCTGACGAGTTGCGGCCGATCTGCAACGTGCTGCTGCGCCATCCGGATGTCTGGGTCTTTACCGACGACATCTACGAGAAGCTGACCTATGACGGCTTCCGGCCGGCGACAATGGTCGAGGTGGAGCCGCGCCTGCGCGACCGCACGGTGACGATGAACGGCTGCAGCAAGGCTTACGCGATGACCGGCTGGCGCATCGGCTATGCCGGCGCGCCCGTCTCGCTGATACGCGCGATGGACAAGCTGCAGAGCCAGTCGACGTCAAACACCAGTTCGGTAAGCCAGGCGGCCGCGGTTGAAGCGCTCGAAGGGCCGCAGGATGCGATTGGCGAGATGTGCGAGGTCTATCGCGCCCGCCGGGACCTGGTGGTGGACGCGCTGAACGCGGTACCCGGTTTGAGCTGCCACCGTCCTGAAGGCGCGTTTTACGTGTTTCCCGGGATGCATGGCTGCATCGGTAAGACGACAGAAGGCGGCGTGAAGATCGCCGACGACGAGGCGTTCGCGCTGGCGCTGCTCGACGAGCATGGCGTGGCGGCCGTGCACGGCAGCGCGTTCATGTATCCCGGGCATTTCCGGGTGAGCTATGCGACCGATACCGAGAGCTTGCGGGAGGCTTGCTCGCGTATTGCCGCGTTTTGCGCGGCGATGCGGTGAAGGAAGGCAAGGCCTTCTTTTTTGAAAAAAAGAAGCAAAAAACTTTTGGACCCGCTGTTGCGGAACTTTCCACCAGCCGCCGACAAGGAGCAAAAGTTTTTTGGTCCTTTTTTTTAAAAAAGGACTGCTTGCTTGCCTGAGACTGCCGGACCAGCACTAGCCGCCAGGCTCGCGCAGATCCCCCGCGCCGCCACGATGGCAGCCGCGGAGCGCGCGCGTGCGCTACGCGCGGCCGGGCGGGACATCATCTCCCTGACCCTGGGCGAGCCGGATTTTCCGACGCCCGCGCATGTGGTGGAAGCGGCGCACGCGGCAGCGCTGCGCGGCGAGACGAAATACCCGCCGCTGACCGGCACGTCGGCGTTGAAGGGAGCGATCGCGGCGAAGTTCCTGCGGGATTCGGGCCTGTCGTTCGAGGGCGACCAGATACTTGTAGGGCACGGTGGGCGGCAGATCATCTACGATGCTCTGACGGCGACGCTGGACCCGGGCGACGAGGTCGTGGTGCCGGCGCCTTACTGGAACGCCTATCCGCTGATCGCGCGCATGGCCGGCGCGGAGTCTGTCTATCTGGCGTGCGAGGAGGCGGACGGGTTCCGGCCTGCGCCGGAGGCGCTGGCGCGGACGATTACCCCGCGCACGAAATGGGTGGTGCTGAACTACCCCAACAATCCGACTGGCGCCGTGCTGGACAAGCCGGCGTTGCTGGCGCTGGCCGAAGTGCTGCGGCGCGCGCCGTGGGTGTGGGTGATGTCGGACGACATGTACGAGCACCTGGTGCATGACGGCACGCTAAACCCGACGCTGGCGGCGGTGGCGCCGGACCTTGCCCATCGCGTGCTAACGTTGACGGGCGTGTCCAAGACCTACGCGATGACGGGGTGGCGCGTGGGGTTTGCCGGCGGGCCGGCCAGGCTGATCTCCGCCATGGCGAACGTGCAGGGACAGTCGACGGGCGGGGTCTCGCCGATAGCGCAGGCTGCGGCAGTGGCGGCGCTGGAAGGTCCGCAAGACCAGGTGGACGTGATGCGTGCGGCCTATGCGGCGCGCAGCGCGCACGTGGTGACGGCCCTGCGCGCGATGCCAGGGGTCACGTGTCACCAGCCGGGCGGGGCGTTCTACGCCTATCCCGGCGTGGCGGGCCTGCTCGGGCGCAGGACACGCGGCGGCGCGCTTGTGTCCGACGACCGCGCGTTCTGCGAGGCGCTGCTCATGGAAGAGGGCGTGGCGACGGTGCATGGTGGCGCGTTCGGGGCCAGCCCTTATGTGCGTATCAGCACCGCGGCAAGCGAGGCTGTGCTGGAGGAGGCTTTGGCGCGTATTGGACGGTTTGTGGCGGAGTTTCAGTAGGGTAAGGAAGCAGTTCTTTTTTGCAAAAAAAACCAAAAAACTTTTGCTCCTGTCGCTGGCGGACACGCGCGTGGCGTATGGTGAACCGGCGCGGCTGCATCGGCAGCGTCGGGGATGAAAGTTTTTTGGTTCTTTTTTTCAAAAAAGAACTGCTTGCTTTCTTGTAGGTGTCAGACATGGACTACGACCTCTTCGTCATAGGCGGCGGCTCCGGCGGCGTACGCTGCGCCCGCATCGCGGCCAGCCATGGCGCGCGCGTGGCCATCGCCGAGGAACGCCACTGGGGCGGCACCTGCGTGAACGTCGGATGTGTGCCGAAGAAGATGATGGTGCAGGCGGCGGAGTATGGCGCCTGGGCCGAAGACAGCCACGGCTTCGGTTGGAACACGCAGCCGGGCACGCATGACTGGGCGGCGCTGATGGCGGCGAAAGATGCGGAAATACACCGGCTGAACGGCATCTACGTGAAGCTGCTGGAAAACGCCGGTGTCGACTGGTTTTTCGAGCGTGCCACGTTCATCGATGCGCACAGCATGCAGGTTGGCGGCCGGGTAATCACGGCGGAGCGCATCGTGATCGCTGTTGGCGGGCATCCGAGCTGGCCGGAGATAGAGGGTGCGGAGCACGGGATCGTTTCTGACCAAGCGTTCTTCCTGCCCGAGCGTCCGAAGCGCGTGACGCTGGTCGGCGGCGGCTATATCGGGGTGGAGTTTGCGGGCATCTTCCGCGGACTGGGGGCGGAGGTGGATCTGCTGTACCGCCAGCGCATGCCGTTGCGCGGATTTGACCACGACATACGCGAGGCGTTGGTGGAAGCCCTGGAAGCGCAGGGGATCAGGCTGCATCCGAGCGTGATGCTGCACAGGCTGGAGCTGCTGGAGGACGGGTGCAAGCGGCTGCATCTGACCGATGGCCGGCACTTCGACAGCGACCTGGTATTCTTTGCCGTGGGCCGTGTGCCGAACACGAAGAATCTCGGTTTGGAGAAGGCCGGGATTGCGACCGCGGCAAATGGCGCGGTTGTTGTGGACGCGCAGAACGTGACGAGCCAGGCGAACGTGTTTGCGATTGGTGACGTGTCAAACAAGATGAACCTGACGCCGGTGGCGATTGCCGAGGGACACCATCTGGCGGATCGTCTGTTTGGTAAGCAGGTGCGAAGCTGGTCGTTCGAGGCGATACCGACCGCGGTGTTTTCCATGCCGCCGATCGGCACCTGCGGATTGTCCGAGGAGCAGGCGGCTGAGTGTGGCCCTGCCGACATCTACATCGCGCAGTTCACGCCGATGCGCCATGCAATGAGCGGACGCCGCCGGCGTACGCTAATGAAGCTGGTGGTGGACCAGGCGAGCCAGCGCGTTATCGGCGCGCACATGATCGGCGACGATGCGGCGGAGATGATGCAGTCGATCGGCGTGGCGATGACGGCGGGTGCGACGAAGGGGGATTTCGACCGGACGATCGGGATTCATCCGACGTCGGCTGAGGAGTGGGTGACATTGCGTACGCGCACGCGGGTGGCGGGCGTGGCGCGGGCGGCGGAGTGAAGGAAGCAAGACCTTCTTTTTTGAAAAAAAGAAGCAAAAAACTTTTGGTCCCTGTCGGCGACTCACGGGAGAGGTCCGCGACAGCGGAGTCAAAAGTTTTTTGCTTCTTTTTTTCAAAAAAGAAGGCCTTGCTTTCTTAAAATGCCAGAAGGCCACACAGTTCACCGCCTGGCGCAAGCCTTTCAGGCGCAGTTTGCCGGAAAACAGGTGGATGCAAGCTCGCCGCAAGGCCGCTTCAAAGACGGCGCGGCCCTGCTAGACGGCCGCATGCTGCTATCCGCGGAAGCGCACGGCAAGCAGATGTTCCTGCAGTTTTCCGACGATCACTGGCTGCGCGTGCATCTCGGCCTGTACGGCATGTGGCGGTTCGCCGGCGCCGGGCTGGAAGGGATCGGGCGCAGACGCGGCAGACATGTTGAGGACAGCGCGGGTCCGCCGGAGCCGCGCGGCCTGGTGCGGCTACGGTTGCTGGCAGGCACGCATGTGGCTGATCTGAGCGGCCCCACGGCCTGCGAGGTGATCTCCACGCCCGAAAAGGCGGTGGCGATGGCTCGCCTGGGCGAGGACCCGCTTCGCGACGATGCAGATCCCGCAAAAGCGTTCAGCAAGTTGCATGCCTCCCGCAGCGCGCTCGCCTTGCTGCTGATGCGCCAGGACATCGTGGCCGGCATAGGCAACATCTACCGTGCGGAAATCCTGTTCCGCGCGCGGCTGGAACCGCACCAACCAGGACGCGCACTCACCGAGCCGGTATGGCAAGCGATGTGGGACGATTTGGCTGCCTTGCTGCGCGACGGTGTGAAAACCGGGCGTATCGTGACGACGCAGCCGCAGGATCGCGTTCGCCGCAAAGGTGCGCCACGGCGTGGCGATGCGACCTATGTGGCGCATCGGGCCGGGCTGCCGTGCCATGTCTGCGGGCAGCCGGTCCTGGCAGAGGCGCTGGGCGGGCGACAATTATATTGGTGTGCTACGTGCCAGGTGCGGTGAGGTGGATAAGCAAGGAAGTAAGGCCTTCTTTTTTGAAAAAAAGAAGCAAAAAACTTTTGTTCCCCC
>CAXTCL010000190.1:0-7478 GCA_964242035.1 uncultured Acetobacteraceae bacterium
TCGATGAAGGTGCGGCCGACATAGTGGTTGCGTATGATGCCGAGCTCGAACGGCACGCCGCTCTCCGCCGCGTAGCCCATGGCGGATGGCACGCCGGAATCAGGCACCGGCACCACCACGTCGGCTTGCACGTGGCTTTCGCGGGCGAGTTCGGCGCCGATGCGCTTGCGCGCGTCATAGACGGGCATGCCTTCCATCACGGAGTCGGGGCGGGCGAAGTAGACGTATTCAAACACGCAGAACCGCGCGCGGCTGGGGCCGAACGGGCGTACGCTGCGCACGCCGGCATCGTTGATCACCACGATCTCGCCAGGTTCCACGTCGCGCACGAACTCGGCGCCGACGATGTCCAGCGCGCAGGTCTCGCTGGCCAGGACCCAGCCGCCGCCGGCCGCGTACGCAGTGCCGGGCGTCTGCGGGATGCGGCCGAGGATGAGCGGGCGGACGCCCAGGGGATCGCGCACGCCGATCAGCGCCTCGTTTGAGAGGGCGACGAGGGAGTAGGCGCCCACCACCTGCTTCAGCGCGTCGATCAGGCGGTCCACCACGGTGGAATACAGGCTGATGGCGATGAGGTGGACGAAGACCTCGCTGTCGGTGGTGCTCTGGAACAGGCAGCCACGGCGGACGAGCGATTTGCGCAGCGAGACGGCATTGGTGAGGTTGCCGTTGTGGCCGACCGCGAAGCCGCCGAACTCGAAATCGGCGTAGAGCGGCTGCACGTTGCGCAGGATGGTCTCGCCTGTGGTGGCATAGCGGTTGTGGCCGATGGCGCTGGCACCGGGGAGCGAGGCGATAACGCGGGCGTCGCCGAAATTGTCACCGACGAGACCGAGGCCGCGCTGCTGGTGGAAGCGGCGGCCGTCATAGCTGACGATGCCCGTGGCTTCCTGGCCGCGGTGCTGCAGCGCGTGTAGGCCGAGCGCGGTAACAGCGGCCGCATCGACGATGTTCCAGACGCCGAAGACGCCGCACTCCTCGTGCAGCGTGTCGTCGTCCTCCGTGGCGGGGTCAGGCAGGCTGAGACTCGGGGTCATTCGCACTCTCCACGACGCGAGGCCCCATAACGCATGTGGGGGGCGTACGTCATCTGACTGTCACGCGAGGCAAGCAGTTCCCCGCATCTGCAGCGCGCCGGGTGCCTGCGCAGGCACCGGACGCGCTCCAAATGCGAGAAGACCAAAGTTTTTCGCTTCTTTTTTCAAAAAAGAAGGAGTTACTCACTTACTTAAGGGTGCCCGTCGCGCGGCCCAAGCGCGCGTCCTTCAGGGGTGGCATGCAACAGCGCGGCTTCTGTCGTAGGTGGCCCGGAAGGCGGCGGCGAGACGTGCAGGTTGGTGCCTTCGGGCAGCTTGCTGATCACCCAGGCGGCGCCGTCATAGATCAACGGCAGGAAGCGGGAGCGCAAGGCGGCCTCCGGCCAGCGGTCCGGCGGCAGCGCCAGCGAGATTGGGATGTAGATGGCCACCAGCACGGCGGCGCCGCGCGCCAGGCCGTAGAGCAGGCCCAGCGTGCGATCCAGCCCGCCCAATGCCGAGACGCGCACCATGCGGCCCAGCAGGTTGGAGAGCAGCGAGAGGACGATGAGGAAGAGCACGAAGACAACGACGTAGGCGACCGGTTCGGCCACGTCCGGGTTGCCGATCGCCTGGCTGGCCAGGGGCACGGCCTCTGGGCCGAAGCGGTAGGCGCCGTAGCCGGCCAGTATCCAGCTCGCCAGGCCCAGCAGCTCGCGCACGAGGCCGCGCGAGAGGCCTAGCAAGGCGGAGACGGCCAGGATGGCCAGGGCGCCTAGGTCAACGAGAGTCATGGGGCTTTATCGGGGACGAAAGACCAGGAAGAAAGGCCTTCTTTTCTGAAGAAAAGAAGCAAAAGACTTTTGCTCCGCTGTCGCGCGCCCTTCCGCAGCCGCCGACAGGGAGCAAAAGTTTTTTGGTTCTTTTTTTCAAAAAAGAACTGCTTGCCTTGCCTTTCTCAAAAGGCCATCTGCGTGACCATGGCTGCAGACCCCTACACCACGCTCGGCGTCAAGAAGGACGCAACCGCCGCGCAGATCAAATCGGCGTATCTGAAGCTGGCCAAGAAGCACCATCCGGATCTCAACCCTGGCGACACCAAGGCGGAGGAGAAGTTCAAGGCGATCTCGGCGGCGAACGACCTGCTGGGTGACACCGAGAAGCGCGCCCGCTTCGACGCCGGCGAGATCGACGCCGCCGGCCAGCCGCAGGCGCCCCAGCACCCCGGCGGCCGCCAGTTCTACCGCGGCTTCGCCGATGGCGAGCAGGGCGGGCGTTACAGCCCCGGTGGCGGCCCCGGGTTCGGGGGCGGGGGCGCCGAGGGCTTCCAGGACATGTTCGCCGACTTGTTTGCAAATGCCCGCGGCACCGGCGGACAACAAAGAGACCAACCCATGCGCGGCCAGGACCAGCGCTACCAGCTCTCCGTCACCTTCATCGAGGCCGCCCTCGGCGCCTCCCGCCGCCTGACCCTGCCGGACGGCCGCACGCTGGATGTGACCATCCCCGCCGGCCTGGAGAGCGGGCAGACGCTGCGGCTGCGGGGCCAGGGCGCGGCCGGCTGGAACGGCGGCCCGCCGGGCGATGCGCTAATCGAGGTGGAGGTGGCAGACCACCCATTCTTCGAGCGCGACGGCGACAACATACAGCTCGACCTGCCCGTCACCGCGGGCGAGGCGGCACTTGGCGCGAAAGTGGCCGTCCCAACCCCGGCCGGCCCGGTGAACCTCAGCATTCCGCGCCACTCCGACAGCGGGCGCCAGTTGCGCCTGCGCGGGCGCGGCATACCCGCCCATGCCGGGCGCCCTGCGGGCGACCTCTACGTCACCCTGCGTATCGTCCTCGGCACGCCGGACGAGGCGCTGGAACAGGCGCTCGCGGCCTATTACGACCGCAAACCGCTCGATCCCCGCGCGCATATGGGCGTGCCCGTCAGCGAGGCCGCATGATCACCATACAGACCGTCTGCGCGGCCGTGCCCGGCCTGTCGGAGGCCACGCTGCGGCAATGGCTGGCGCAGGACTGGGTGCGCGCAGACGAGACCGCCGGCCAGCCGGCCTTTGCCGACATCGACATCGCGCGCGTGCGGCTGATCCTGGAGCTGCGCACGGAGCTCGAGGTGGAGGAGCCTACGCTGCCGCTGGTGCTGTCGTTGCTGGACCAGTTGTACGCGACGCGGGCGCAGTTGCGGCTGGTGCTGGACAGTTTGGATCCGCCTGTTCGGGAGGCTTTGGCGGAGATTTTGGGGAAGTGAAAAAGGAAGGCCTTCTTTTTTGAAAAAAAGAAGCAAAAAACTTTTACTTCCCTGCATTTGCCGGCGCCCACGTATGTCTTGAAGAACCCGACTGTTTCAAATGCGGAAGGGCAAAAGTTTTTTGCTTCTTTTCTTCAAAAAAGAAGGCCTTTCTTAGGATCGGTCCACGGCACATGATTTCACTCACCCTCGCAGCGCTCGCCTTCATCGCCATCCACCTGGGCGTCAGCGGCACCACGCTGCGCGACGCGCTCGTCGCGCGCATTGGCCTACGCGCCTACATGATCTTGTTTTCCGTGGCGTCGGTGGGCGCGATCATCTGGCTGATCAGTGCCTACACCACTGCCGCATACGTGCCGTTGTGGGGGCGCCTGCAGTGGTGGAAGCCGTTTGCCATCGCGCTGATGCTGCCGGCGTTCCTGCTTGTGGTAATAGGACTGACGACGCCGAACCCCACCGCCGTGGCGCAGGAGAACCTGGTGGACCGCGCGCCTCTGGGCATCGTGCGCATAACCCGCCACCCGTTCCTGATGGGCACTGCGCTGTGGGCGGCGATACATCTCGTCGGCAATGGCGACGAGGCCTCGTTTCTGTTTTTCGCCGCCCTGCTCATTGTGTCTGTGGCAGGTACCGTGTCCATAGATGCGAAACGCGCGAGGTCATTGGGCGCGTCCGCCTGGTCCGGCTTCGCGCGCCGCACGTCCATCGTGCCGTTTGCCGCCATACTCGCCGGGCGTAACACGCTCAGCCTGGCCGACCTCGGCTGGTGGCGGCTGGCCGCTGGCGTGGCGGCCTACGCGCTGATGCTGGGCGGGCATGCGCATATCGTTGGTGTAAGCCCGTGGCCGGGCCAGTAAGGCAGGACGCAGCAAAAAGCGTGTGAGTCCGCTGTCACGCGCTTGTCCCCAGCCGCCGACAGGGAGCAAAAGTTTTTTGGTTCTTTTTTTCAAAAAAAAACTGCTTCCTTTCTAAGGATCCTGCCATGCGCGCGCTAATATCCGTCTCGGATAAATCCGGCCTCATAGCATTCGCGCAGGGCCTGGCCGCGCTGGGCGTGGAAATCCTCTCGACAGGCGGGTCGGCGGTAGCCCTTCGGCAAGCCGGCGTGGCCGTAACCGAGGTGAGCGAGCATACGGGCTTCCCCGAGATACTGGACGGCCGCGTGAAGACGCTGGTGCCGCAGATACATGGCGGCATATTGGGACGGCGGGACCAACCGGCGCATGTGGCGCAGATGGCGGCGCACGGGATCGCGCCGATCGACATCGTGGCGGTCAACCTCTACCCGTTCGAGGCGACGGTGGCCGGCGGTGCTGCGTGGGACGATTGCATCGAGAAGATCGATATCGGCGGGCCGACGCTGATACGTGCGGCGGCAAAAAACCATGATTTCGTCAGCGTGCTTACCGACCCCGCGCAGTATGGCCCGGTGCTGGACGAGCTGCGCGCGCACGGGCATACGACCCCTGCCCTGCGTCGCAGCCTGGCCGCGGCGGCCTACGCGCGCACTGCGGCCTATGATGCGGCGATTGCGGCCTGGTTCGCCGCCGCGGCAGGCGACGACCTTCCGGAGCGGCTGACGGTGAGCGGCGCGCGTTTGCAGACTCTGCGGTATGGGGAGAACCCGCACCAGCGTGCCGCCCTGTATCGGACCGGCGATCGGCCCGGGGTGGCGCAGGCGCGGCAGGTGCAGGGGCGCGAGCTGTCCTACAACAACATCAACGATACGGATGCGGCGTTCGAATGCGTGGCCGAGTTCGATGCGCCGGCGATCGTCATCGTCAAGCACGCAAACCCCTGCGGCGTGGCGGTGGCGGCGGACCTGGCGGCCGCGTGGGAGGCGGCTTTGCGCTGTGACCCGGTGAGCGCGTTTGGCGGCATCGTCGCTTGTAATCGCACCCTCGATGAGGCGGCGGCCGAGTGTATCGCTCAGGTATTCACCGAGGTGATCATCGCACCGGACGCGACTGAGGCAGCGCGGGCCGTGCTGGCGCGTAAGAAAAACTTGCGCCTGCTGCTGACTGGCGCTTTGCCGGATCCGGCGGCCAATGGCGCCACGCTGCGCAGCGTGGCGGGCGGTCTGCTTGTGCAGTCACGCGATGCCGGGCGGATCACCCGCGCCGATCTCCGCATGATGACGCAGCGGGCGCCTAGCGACGCGGAGCTTGCGGATCTGTTATTTGCCTTCGCCGTCTGCAAGCATGTCAAGAGCAATGCGATTGTCTATGCCAAGGACGCCGCGACCGTGGGCATAGGCGCGGGCCAGATGAGCCGCGTGGACAGTGCGCGCATCGCCGGCTGGAAAAGCGAAGCCGCGGCCCACGCGGCGGGCGAGGAGCGGCCGCTGGCCCACGGCAGCGTGGTCGCATCCGACGCGTTCTTTCCTTTTGCCGACGGTCTGGAAGCGGCGGTCGCGGCCGGCGCCACGGCGGTGATACAACCCGGCGGATCGATGCGTGATGCGGAGGTCATCGCCGCGGCGGACGCTGCCGGAATAGCAATGGTGGCCACCGGGATGCGCCACTTCCGCCATTAGATCTGGCGGATGCCGTCTAATACCAACTAGCTTGAGACTGCGGCACCGCCAGGCAAGACAAGGCCTTCTTTTTTGAAAAAAGAAGCAAAAAACTTTCACTTCCCCCGCATTTGCAGCGTGCGTGTCTGTCTGGGTTCATCCGGACACTGCAATGCGGGGGAACAAGAATTTTTTGGCCCTTTTTTCAAAAAAGGACTGCTTGCTTCCTGCCACAAGCAACACGGAAACCGTGCGCGTAAACTGACATGCCAGCAACGTCAGTCGGATGAAGGCCCCAGCTTTCTTTGCAGGGAGGCAAATGCGAAGCACTCGCAGCAGTCAAAGACAAGGTTGACTGTACAGCGGGCCGGGCTAGATCAGTATCCATGCGCGACTTTGCCACGCTGACGGAACGCGAGATACTCGCTTTGGCCATAAGCTCCGAGGAGGAGGACGGCCGCATCTACGCAGATTTCGCCGAGCGGCTGCGTGAGGACTACCCCGACAGCGCCAGAATATTCCTCGACATGTCGGTCGAGGAGAACGATCACCGCCGCAGCCTGATCGACTTGTACGCCGCGAAGTTCGGCCAGCACATCCCGCTGATACGCCGGGCGGACGTACGCGGCTTCTCGCCCAGCCGGCAATACTGGCATCTGCCCACGCTGAAGATCGAGACCGTGCGCAAGGCGGCGCGCGAGATGGAGACCCAGAGCGGCCGGTTCTACCGTGCTGCGGCCGGCCGCAGCACGGATGCGGCGATCCGCAAGCTGCTGGGCGACCTGGCCGAGATTGAAGACAACCACGAGCGCCAGGCCGGCCACCTGCAGGAGCGCCACCTCTCCGACGGCCGTGGCGACCAGGAAGAGGACCACGCGAAGCGGCGCTTCGTGCTGCAGATCGTCCAGCCAGGGCTGGTGGGCCTCATGGACGGTTCCGTCTCCACCCTGGCGCCGGTGTTTGCGGCGGCCTTTGCCACGCATCAGAGTTCGAACGCGTTCCTGGTCGGCCTGGCCGCCAGCCTGGGCGCGGGGATCTCGATGGGTTTTGCCGAGGCGCTTAGCGACGACGGCAAGATCTCCGGCCGCGGCACGCCCGTCCTGCGCGGCCTGATCTGCGGCGCTATGACCATGCTCGGCGGCATCGGACACACGTTGCCGTATCTGATTCCGGCATTCTGGACGGCCACATACGCCGCCTCCGCGGTGGCGGCTGTCGAGCTCGCAGTGATTTCTTGGATACGCTGGCGCTACATGGACACCCATTTTGCAACGGCGGCATTCCAGGTGCTGTTCGGTGGCGCGCTCGTGCTGGCGTGCGGTGTCTTGATAGGCAGCTACTGATAACGACCGGCCTGGGGGCTTTGTAAAAGGAAGCAAGGCCTTCTTTTTTGAAAAAAAGAAGCAAAAAACTTTTGTTCCGATGTTGTTTCAGACATCTTCGTGCCTTCTGAGACACCAAGCTGCTGCGAGTGCGGTTTTGCCTTATTTCAGAAAGGCCGTTGCCTTTTCTGTGCCGACGTCAAGGCTGGTGGGTACTACTGTTGAGGAAAGTCTTGGCTTTTGCCAGTTTCGGGCGCGGCCGGCTTCGCAAGCAAGCAGGAGTTAACACCAAGAACACCAAGGAGGAGAGGATGCGCTTGCTTTAATTTTGTCCCCCGCACCTGCGACGCCAGGGTACTCTCAGATAATCA
>CAXTCL010000191.1:0-7451 GCA_964242035.1 uncultured Acetobacteraceae bacterium
TGGAGCGCGAGCGCGGCGTGATCCTGCAGGAGATCGGCCAGGCCAACGACACGCCCGACGACATCATCTTCGACCATTTCCAGGAAGCGGCGTACCCCAGCCAGCCGATGGGCCGCCCCGTATTGGGCACCGAAGACATCATACGCAACATGCGCGGCGCGGACATCCAGGCCTACATGCGCCGCCATTATGCGGCCGGCAACGTGGTGGTGGCCGCCGCCGGCGCGCTGGAGCATGACCGCGTGGTGGACCTCGTGTCCCAGCACTTCGCCGACCTGCCGGCCGAGATGCCGCCGCCGCTGGAGCCCGGCACCTACGGCGGCGGCGAGTTCCGCGAAGAGCGCGACCTCGACCAGGTGCACATCGTCCTGGGTTTTCCGTCCGTCAGCTACGCGGACCCTGACTACTACCCCGTCCTGCTGCTCTCTGGCCTGCTTGGCGGCGGCATGTCCTCACGCCTGTTCCAGGAAATACGCGAGAAGCGCGGCCTGGTCTATTCGGTGTATTCCTTCACCGCGCCGTATCTGGAGACCGGCCTGTTCGGCATCTATGCCGGCACCGGCGAGGCGGAAGCCGCCGAGCTGGTGCCCGCCACACTGGCCGAGCTGCACCGTGTGCAGATCGACGCCAACGAGGCCGAACTGCGCCGGGCAAAGGCGCAGATAAAGGCGAGCCTACTGATGAGCATGGAGAGCACCGGCAGCCGGTGCGAGCAGCTCTCCCGCCAGATGCAGATCTTCGGGCGGATCATCCCGAGTGCGGAGACGGTGGCCAAGCTGGAGGCGGTGACGGTGGCTGACATACGGCGTGCGGCTTGCCGTGTGTTCCGGGGAGTGCCTACGCTCGCGGCTATGGGGCCGGCGGCCAGTGTGCCTAGTCTGTCGGATATTACCCTGCGGCTGGCGGCTTGAGCATGCAATCGGCTGGATCAGCGTCGCGTGCCGGCGGGCCCGGTGTCAAGGACGCTGCGCGCCGGCTCTGCCGGTTGCCTGCGGCACTCCTTGACTCCGGGCACGCCGGCACGCGTCTTTGTTTTGTGGCCGGGACGAAAGAACGGCAGCTTCAACCGAACAAAGGAACGGGGTTCGGTGCGCGCTGGGCTTTCGGCGTAGGGGCTTGCCTGTGAGCTTGGACCTTCTCTCCCACCTGCTTGGCGCGGCTCGGGCGGCCGGGGCGGACAAGGCGGACGCTATCCTTGTAGCGCGCACGTCGCTCAGCGTGGAACGCCGGCTTGGCCAGACCGAGACTTTGGAGCGGTCGGAAAGCCAGGATCTTGGCCTGCGCGTGTTCTGCGGCGCCAAGAGCGCCATCGTGTCCGCGGCCAGCGTGGACCCGGCGCGATTTGCATCCTTTGCCGAACGCGCCGTGGCCATGGCGCGCGTGGTGCCTGACGATCCGCTCTCCGACCTCTGCGCCGAAGCCGCACCGCCGCGCGATGCGGCGTTCCTGGACCGTGTGGACGCGGCCGAGCCGGACGTGGCGGCACTCACCGTGCGTGCGGACACCGCCGAGGGTGCGGCCATGGCTGTGGCGGGCGTGACGAACTCCGAGGGCGGCAGCGCCGGCTTCGGGCGGACCGAGATGTTCCTCGCCACCTCTGCCGGGTTCGCCGGCCACTCGGCGCGCAGCTACCACTCGCACTCCGCCAGCGTCATCGCCGGCGCGGGCACCGGCATGCAACGCGACTACGACTACCACGGCGCCATACACCTGGCCGACCTGGACGACCCCGCCGCAATCGGCCACAGCGCCGGCGAGCGCGCCGTCTCACGCCTGAACCCCACGCGCCCGAAGACCGGCCAGATGCCGGTGGTGTTCGATCCGCGTGTGGCCAACAGCCTGGTGGGCCACCTCTCCTCGGCCATCAACGGCGCCTCGATCGCGCGCGGCACCAGCTTCCTGAAGGACCGCATGGGCGAGCGCCTGTTCCGCGCCGGCGTGCACATACACGACGACCCGTGGCGCGTGCGCGGCGGCCGCTCCGGCGTGTTCGACGCGGAAGGCGTGCCCACCAAACCCGTCACGCTCATCGAGGACGGCCGGCTGACCACGTGGATACTGGACGGCCGTAGCGCCCGCCAGCTCGGCCTGCGGACCACCGGCCACGCCAGCCGCGGCACCGGCGGCCCGCCGGGCCCGTCCGCCACCAACCTGTACATGGCAGCGGGCGCACCCACGCCGGCCGAGCTGATGGCCGACATCGCGCTGGGCGTCTATGTGACCGAGCTGATCGGCATGGGGATCAACGGGATGACCGGCGACTACAGCCGGGGTGCGGCCGGGTTCATGATACGCGATGGTGCGCTGGCCGAGCCGGTGGCCGAGATCACCATCGCCGGCAACCTGGTCGACATGTTCGCGGACCTGCGGCCGGCGAATGATCTCGTGTTCCGGCGCGGGACGGATGCGCCGACGATACGGGTTGATGGGTTGACAGTGGCCGGCGGGTAGGAAGCAAGGCCTTTTTTTTTAAAAAAGAAGCAAAAAACTTTTGGTCCCTGTCGGCGAGTGCTGAAGCAGCCGCCGACAGGGACCAAAAGTTTTTTGGTCCTTTTTTTCAAAAAAGGACTGCTTGCTTACTTACTTTCTTCCCGCGGCCTCATCCAAAGCAAGGTTCAACGCCAGCACGTTGACCCGAGGCGCGCCAACGAAGCCCAGCTCCGGCGCGGCCATGTGGCTGGTGACGAGAGCACGCACCGCGTCGGGCGGCACGCCGCGCGCTTTTGCCACGCGGTCTACCTGCAGCGCCGCGTTTTCCGGCGAGATATCCGGATCCAGGCCTGAGGCCGAAGTGGTTACCATGTCGGCCGGAACGTCCGTGGCGCCTATTTTGGTGATGTCGGCCGCCACGCGCTCAGACAGCGCCTTGGAGGCGGGTGCCAGGTTGGAAGCTCCGGACTCGCTGGCGTCGTAAGGGGTGGGCACCTGCTTGGAGCTGTCCTTCGGGTCAGTGCCCATCAGCGCGGACGGGCGGGCGTGAAAGTATTTGTCGCTGGTGAAGCTCTGGCCGATCAGCGCCGAGCCGAAAATCCGGCCGTCGCGCTGCACCAGGCTGCCGCCGGCCTGGAACGGAAAGGCCACTTGCCCCAAGCCCACGAAGGCCAGCGGAATTGCCAAGCCCGTCAGCAACGTGAACCCGAGTATCAGTATGAAGACTGGGCGTATTTGCGAGACCATGATCTGCTTCCCCCTATACGAAGATGTGAGCTGCGGTAAGGATCATGTCGATCGCCTTGATCCCGACGAACGGCGCGATGATGCCGCCTAGCCCGTAGATCAGCAGGTTTCGCTGCAGCAGTGCCGCAGCACCGACTGCCCTGAACTTCACCCCGCGCAGCGCCAGCGGCACTAGCGCCACGATGATCAGCGCGTTGAAGATGACGGCGGACATGATCGCACTCTGCGGCGTGGAGAGATGCATGATGTTGAGCGCGCCCAGCTCCGGATACGTCGCCACGAAGATCGCGGGCAGGATCGCGAAGTATTTGCTGATGTCGTTGGCGATGCTGAACGTGGTCAGTGATCCGCGGGTGATCAGCAACTGCTTGCCGATCTCCACGATCTCGATGAGCTTCGTGGGATCGCTGTCCAGATCGACCATGTTGCCGGCCTCGCGTGCGGCCTGCGTGCCGGTCTGCATCGCTACGCCCACGTCTGCCTGGGCCAAAGCGGGTGCGTCGTTGGTGCCGTCGCCGCACATCGCCACCAGCCGGCCTTCGGCCTGCGTCTTGCGTATGTAGTCCAGCTTGTCCTGCGGCGTGGCCTCGGCGATGAAATCGTCCACGCCGGCTTCTGTGGCGATGGCGGCCGCCGTCACGCGGTTGTCGCCGGTGACCATGATGGTGCGTATGCCCATGCGGCGCAGTTCGGCGAAACGGTCGCGTATGCCCGGTTTGACGATGTCCTTCAGCTCGATCACGCCGAGCAGCCGGCCGTCCTGCAGCACCGCCAGCGGCGTGCTGCCGGCGCGCGAGACGCGTTCCACGGATTGCGTGAAGGACGCCGGCGCCGACTGGCCACCCAGTTTCAGGATGTTGTCTACCGCGCCCTTGCGCCAGCATTTGCCGCCGGAATCCAGCCCGGATACGCGCGTGTTCGCGGTGAACGGAATGATGTTTGCGTCATGCGGCACTTCGAGATTGATGCCGTGCCTGTCACGCACGTAGGTGATGATGGAGCGGCCTTCCGGCGTCTCGTCACCCAGGCTGGCGTAAGCCGAGGCCTCCGCCAGGTCGTGGTCGGACACGCCAGGTGAGGGATACAGCCCGGCCGCCATGCGGTTGCCGAAGGTGATGGTGCCCGTTTTGTCGAGCAGCAGCGCGTCCACGTCGCCGGCGGCCTCCACCGCGCGACCGCTGGTGGCCACCACGTTGAAGCGTATCAGGCGGTCCATGCCGGCGATGCCGATTGCCGACAGCAATCCGCCGATCGTGGTGGGAATGAGCGTCACCAGCAGCGCGGCCAGCACCGGTATGGGCAGCGGCGTCTCGGAATATTTGGCAAACCCCACAAGCGTGACGACGGCGATCAGGAAGATGATCGTGAGCCCGGCAAGCAGGATGTCGAGTGCTATCTCGTTCGGCGTCTTGCGGCGTTCCGCGCCTTCGACGAGCTTGATCATGCGGTCGATGAAGGTCTGCCCGGGATCGGCGGTGATGCGTATCACCAGCCAGTCGGACACCACCTGCGTGCCGCCCGTCACCGCCGAACGGTCGCCGCCCGCCTCGCGTATCACCGGCGCGGACTCGCCGGTGATCGCACTCTCGTTGACGCTGGCGATGCCTTGCACGATCTCGCCGTCCGACGGGATCAGGTCGCCCGTCTCGCACAGCACGAAATCGCCCGCCTGCAACGCAGTGGCGGGCGTGGGCGCCACCAGCTTGCGGTCCTTCGGATTGGCCATCAGCTTGGCCATCGTGTCGGTGCGGGCGCGGCGCAGGCTTTCCGCACGTGCACGGCCGCGGCCCTCGGCCACGGCTTCGGCGAAGGTGGCGAACAGCACGGTCAGCCACAACCATACAGCCACGGCGAGGGCAAACGCGGATTTCGTGCCGTCGATCAACGCCTCGATGCCGATGAAGGTCGTCAGCACGGCAACCATCTCGGTGACGAAGATCACCGGATTGCGCATGAGTTGCACGGGGTTGAGCTTGGCGAAGCTGTCGCCGACGGCGCGCCAGATGATGGTGCGGTCGAAGAGCGCTATCGTGTCGGCTTTTGCGGGCGGCATGGAGGCGTGGCCTTTCAAGTAAGTAAGCAGTTCTTTTTGGGGAGAAAGAACCAAAAAGCTTTCGGCGGCGCTGTCGCGGGAGTTTCCTGATGAGTCCGCGACAGCGGAGTTAAAAGTCTTTTGCTTCTTTTCTTCAGAAAAGAAGGCCTTTCTTTCATCTAAAACGTGTGCCCAGCCCGCAGCGCATAATGATCCGCAATCGGCCCAAGCGCGTCGGCCGGCATGAACTGCAGTCCGCCCAGGATGATGATCACGCCGATCAGCAAACCAACGAACAGCGGCCCCGTCGTCGGGAACGTGCCTGCACTAGGCGGCAGCTTTGGCTTGGCGGCGAGCGAACCGGCGATTGCCAGCACCGGCACCATGAAGGCGAAGCGGCCGAAGATCATGGCAAAGCCGAGTCCGTAATCGAGCAGACGCGTGTCGGCCGTCAGCCCGGCCATGGCGCTGCCGTTGTTCTCCGTGGCGGAAGACCACGCGTAGAGCATTTCAGACAGGCCGTGCGGGCCGGCGGCGCTGAGGGAGGAGACGCCGTTCGGCAGCACCAGCGACAGGCCGGCGCCGCCCAGAATGAAGAAGGTCAGTATCAGGACCGCAAGCATGGCGAGCTTGATCTCCTTGGCCTGCACCTTCTTGCCGAGATATTCCGGCGTGCGGCCCACCATAAGCCCGGCCACGAACACCGAGAGAAGTGCGAAGACCACGATCGTGTAAAGGCCGGAGCCGACGCCGCCAGGTGTGACTTCGCCCAGCTGCATCAGGAACAGCGGCACCAGCCCGCCGAGCGGCGTGTAGCTGTCGGTGAAGCTGTCGACCGCACCTGTGGAGGTGCCGGTGGCGGACGTGTTGAACGCGCTGGACAGTGCCACGCCGAAGCGTACGTCCTTGCCTTCCATGTTACCCATGCTGGCATTCACGCCGGCATGCGTCAGCAGCGGATTGCCTGCGGCTTCGGCGGCGTACGTGCCGGCGATGGCGAGCGTGAGCAGGATGGCCATCGCGTAGAACAGCGAGCGGCCCTGCTTCTTCTCTCCCACCATATGGCCGAGCATGATCGCCAGCGCGAACGGTATCACCAGCAGCAGCCAGTTTTCCAGAACGTTGGTCAGCGCCGAGGGATTCTCGAATGGGTGCGCGGAGTTGGCGTTGAAGAAGCCACCGCCGTTGGTGCCGAATTCCTTGATCGCTTCCTGGAACGCCACAGGCCCGAACGCGATGGTTTGCGATCCGCCGTCCAGCGTCGTCGCACTCGCGTAAGCCGACAGGGTTTCCGGCACGCCGGCCGCCAGCAGCACCACGCCGACCACGATGCAGACGGGCAGCAGCAGGTACAGCGTGACGCGCGTGAGGTCGACGTAGAAATTGCCGAGCGTGGTCAGCGCACTGCCAGCGAACGCGCGCACCACGGCGACCGCGGCGGCGATGCCGGTGGCCGCGCTGAGGAAGTTGTGCACAGTCAGGCCGAACATCTGCGCGCCGTAGCTGATCTGGCTTTCCGGAACGTAGGCCTGCCAGTTGGTGTTGGTGACGAAACTCGCCGCCGTGTTGAACGCCAGCCGTGGCGACATGCCCGCGACGTGCTGCGGGTTGAACGGCAGCACGCCCTGCAGGCGCAGCATCGCGTAAAGCACCAGGAAGTGCACGGCGTTCAGCAGGATCAGCGCAAACACATACTCGCGCCAGGTCATCCCACGGCGGGGGTCAACGCCGGCCACCCTGTAGAAGCCACGCTCGACAGGGCCGAGCACGGGCGTCAGCCACGTGCGCCCGCCGGAGAACAAGACGGCCATGTAATGGCCAAGCGGAAACGCGGATGCAAACACCAGCGCGAGCACGAGCGCGATCTGCGCCCAGCCGATCAACGTCATCGGATTTGCCCCTAGAAATCTTCAGGGCGCACGAGGGCCCATACGAGATAGACGAGCAGCAGGAAAGAGACTGCGCCGCCGAGCACCAGATCGAGCATCAGATGCGCTCGCACAGCACGGCGTAGGCGGCCATCAGCAGGATAGCCCCCGTGCCCAGGACGATCACCAGTATATCAGCCATCAGAGGCGCCCCCTTCGCGCCGATGACGCTGATTAGGGCGACAGCGCATAAAGGCGCGATATCGGGTTCCGCCCAGCGTATAAACGGGGCGTAAAATGGAGCGGGTGAAGGGAATCGAACCCTCCTAGCTAGCTTGGAAGGCTAGAGCATTACCACTATGCTACACCCGCGC
>CAXTCL010000192.1:0-4714 GCA_964242035.1 uncultured Acetobacteraceae bacterium
CGGCAGCCTTTCGTGCCGGTGAAGAAGTCCATCTTTCCGGACTACATCGTGTGCCTGGAAGACGGCAAGAAGCTGAAGATGCTGAAGCGGCACCTGAAGACGGCGTATAACCTGACGCCGGACCAGTATCGAGAGCGCTGGGGGTTGGCCTCGGAGTATCCGATGGTGGCGCCGAACTATGCGAGCCACCGTTCCAGCCTGGCCAAGAAGATCGGGCTGGGGACCAAGCCCAGGGCGCCGACCCGGCGGACCTGAGGCGCCTAGGCGCGCACTACCACGCAGGCGGCCATGAAATCGTGCAACGCCTGGCGCTTGCCTGCGAACATGCAGAGCATGAAGCCGAGCCCGAGCGTGGCCAGCGATGCCGCCTTGGCGATGTTACGCCCCGCGGCGCGGCCGAATCCCATGGGCTGGCCGTCAGCGCCGCGCACGCGGAGCTGCATCATCATCTTGCCGATAGTGGCTCCCACGCCGCCTTCGAAAGCGATGCAGTAGACCAGCAAGGCAGCAGGGCGGGCGAAGTCCGCAAAAGTCGCCCGGGCCTCGGTGTCCAGGAGCCCATTCTGCGTGCACAGCGCGTCGAAGCCGCCGAGTGCCGCCTTTGCGGCGTACCAGACGATCGCGAAATCTATCAACGCCGCCGCAAGGCGGGCGCCAAACCCGGCATAGACCGGCCTAGGGACCACTCCAAAGTTGGTTGCGTAAGACACCGCATCAGACTTAGCACGATGTCGTGAGCCAAGCGAGTTAAAGCGCGGCTTATCCCAGAAGGCACCCGGCACGCTTCAAGTGCGTGAGAAGCAAAGGTTTTTTAGTCCTTTTTTGCAAAAAAGGACTGCTTGCCTTGCCCTACGTCCGCTGGTCGATCAAAGCTCGCCGCTTCAGATCCTGCTGCAACTGACGCGAAGACAGCTCCACGCGCTCTTCCAACAGCTGGTTGGCGATGTCGTCGCGCCCCATCGCAGCCATGTTCTTCTGCTCGCGCTTGCAGACCATGACCACCAGGATGCCCTCGTTGGTCACCAGCGCCTTGCTGGCCTGGCCGGGCGCCAGTGCCGCGAGAAGGGACTGCATCGGCCCGCTGAGCCGCTCCAGCCGGACCGCCCCGGGATCGGCCGGGCGATGGTTGCCGGCCGCCTTGTTGGCGGTCTCGATGTCGTCGCAGCTATGCGCGTTCTTGGAGAGGTTCTGTCCGTCCAGCAAAGCGCGGCGCTGCTCTGGGGTGGGGTTTTGCGGGTCCAGCGCGCTGGGGAACGGGTAGAAGGCCTGGCGCAGCGTCAGCACGTTGGCGAGGTCCGTGCCGACCAGGCGCTTTTCCTGCAGCGTCACCACGTCGAACCCGCCGGCCACGCGCACCGGATTGCTGATGGCGCCCACCGGCATTTCGGACACCAGCTTGGCCACCGCCGGGTCGAGCTGATCGGGCCGCTTCCAGCCCAGCTCGCCGCCTTCCAGCGCGGTCTGGCTCTGGCTGAACTCGGCCGCGACAATCCCGAAGGGGGCGCCGGCGTGCAGCTGCTGGATCACCGTGTCGGCGAACTTCTTGGCGTCGTTGACATGGGCCGGGTCCTCGGCTGCGACGAAGATCTCCGCCAGCTTGTATTGCGGCTTGCCCTGGTCGTCATGGAACAGCTTCTCCTGCACGGCGATCTCGCCTGGCGAGACACGGCCGCGTTCGGAGATCTCCTGCCGCAGGACGCGCGTCCAGCCGAGCTGGGTGCGTATCTGGGCGATCAGGGTGGAGCGCGAGACACCCTGGCCGGAGAGCTTGTCCTGCAGGCCGCCGGCCGGAAGGTGGTTTCGCGTCTCGATCTCGGAGATCGCCTTGGCCACTTCGGCGTCGGTCACCGCGATCTTGCGGTGCTGGATCTCCTGCATCTCCAGCCGGTCCTCGATCAACTGCCGGGTGATCTGCGGCCGAAGCAGCTTCAGCGTCTCCGGCGCGATCGGCTGGCCCGTGGTCAGCGCGAACAGCCTGGCCCTGTTGTCCACGTCCGCCCTGGTGATGACGTCGCCGTTGACCACGGCGATGATGCCGTCCGCGGGCTCGGCAGGAGCCGCTGGCGCGGGGACTGCGGCCGGCTTCGGCGCCGGCACCGCCTTGGAGGCGGCGTAGGCAGGCAGGACGGCGGCCAGGCAGAGGGTGATCAGGAGCGGGCGCATAGATGTGTGACCTTTCGGACGGTCAAAAAGCAAAGAAAGAAAGCACTTCTTTTTTGAAAAAAAGAAGCAAAAAACTTTTGTCTCCAAGACGCGCGATGGTTCGGCCTCAGAGGCCAAAGCGGAAAATGGCGTTCAAAACTCGGCAAGGCGAGTCGTCTGGCGTGCGTTTGCGAGCACCGGAGCGGAGTGGCCTTTTGGGGCCATGAGCACCGGAGCACAGCAAACGCACGTCAGCCGGCCGCCATGCCGGGTTTTCAAAGCCATTTTAGCCGTTGACGCCGAAGCCGCCTATGGACTTGAGGGTTATGGTAAAGACGACGGTGGTGTCGCCGTTGTCGCCGGCGATCGAGGTGAAACGCCGGTTGGCGAATATGTCGAAGATCAGGCACTCGTTCTCCCATCGCACGCTACCGCCTGCCGAGACGAGCTGGCCGGTCTGCAGGTCCCGCCTGGCGTCGAGCTTGAACGTGTAGTCGCGTATATGCGAGCTGAACCCGGCGGTGACCTCCTGCCGGGGGATCGTGTAATCGGTC
This sequence comes from uncultured Acetobacteraceae bacterium, assembly GCA_964242035.1. Taxonomy (GTDB): domain Bacteria; phylum Pseudomonadota; class Alphaproteobacteria; order Acetobacterales; family Acetobacteraceae; genus BOG-908. The sequence goes on from CAXTCL010000192.1 coordinate 2,697, forward strand.
GGAAACCCGCGGATCAGGACAGGGGTTGTGAAGTAGGAGAGCGTGTCGCCCAGGTTAAAGTTGTTGTTGTAGAGCAGATACGGGTTGTCGGCACTGTAGATGTAGCCGAAATCGAAGTGCGCGACAGGTACCCCGAAACGCGTGATCGCGTCCACGAAACGTATGTCGCCGTTGTCGTGATCCACCCGCGTACGGCCGGTGAAGTCGATGAGCGTGTTGGGAACATAGCTTATCCGGCCGACGATGTCGGACAGATGCTTGCCGGTCTCGAAGCCGTTATAGGGCTGGAACTGCGGATAGAGGTCGTGGTCGATATGCTCCTGGTAGGAGGCGCCGATCAGGCCTTCCAGCTTCTGCCCGCCGGCCATGTTCCATTCGGCGTGCAGCGCCGCGTTCACCCTTACGCCGCCGTCATAGCGGTCATAGCCGCCGAAGCGGTTCAGGCTGAACAGCGTGGCGTCGGTGAACTCGTAATCGAGCGAGTCCTCGTTGGGTATGTTGTCGTGCGGGTTGTTGCCGCTCTGCGGGGCGGCGATCACCTGCACGATCGGCTCGACCACCTGGTTGCCGCCGCCGCTGGTTCCGCGCACGAACGGCCAGTTCATCCGCAGCGCCACCTGGCCCTGGCCGTGCACGCCGGTGGCCACGTCGGTGTCCTGGTAGTTCGGCTGGCCGTCCAGAACGTTGCCGTTGTACACGGCACCTTCGGCCTGCGCGGTGAACAGCCACTGGTCGCCCAGACGGCCGGAAAAGGGTCTGTCCCATTGCAGCCTGGCGCCCAGTTGCTGGTCGTTGCTGCCCTCGTCGCGCAGCAGGTTCCATTCCATCGTATCGAAACTCAACCGGCCGCCGAGCGCATCGGGTTCGCCGAAATAGCTGTACTGGTAGCGCGGCAATACGTAAGGCAGCAGGCTCTGGTTTATGGTGGAGTTCAGTCCCTGATAGCTGCGTATATCCAGCTTGGCGTAAGAGCCGACGCCGAACCCCTCGATATATAATTGGCTGCTCAGCAGGTTGTTGCCGTAGCCAGGCACCTGGAAATCGCGCAGATACTTGGTCGAGCTGGCCAGGTTGACGTCGAACCCGTAACGCCAGGTGTCGTTCCAGTCGAACAGCCCGTGGCCGAAGAAGTAGCCGGCGGTGGTCCCCTCGTCACGCGCGATCGCGCCATCCAACCGCAGCACGCCGTTATTCAGCGCGCGGTTGTACAGCGCTTCCAATTGCGGCCCCTGATCCGTGCCCAACGTGCCGGTCAGCGTCACGTCGGACTGGTCGTCGAGCACCAGGTAGTAGGGCTGGCGTATGAAGGTGCCGAGGTAATGGTCGCTGGCGCCTATGCTCGGCGCCAGCAGACCGCTCTGCCGCTTCACCGAAGGGTCCGACATCGAGAAATACGGCAGGTACAGGATGGGCAATCCGTAGGCGTCCAGATAGGCGTCTTTGTACTCAATGCGCTTGTGCTCCAGGTCCTGGGTGATCTGGAACGCGCGTATCTCCCAGATCGGCGCGGTGTCCGGATGCTTCGCGCACACGTCGCAGGTGGAATACACGCCGCGGCTCATGACATTCAGCTTGCCTTCGGTGCGCCTGGCGCCGTTCGCCGCCATCTTGGCGTTTTCCGTCATCAGCGCGCGCATCGCGGTCAGCACGCCGTTGCGCATGCCCTGGCCCAGCTCGGCGTAGTCGGCGAACAGCACCTGCCCGTCCGGCTCCACGATCACCACGTGACCGTAGGCGGCGGCCACGTTGGTGTTGCGGTCGAAGGTTAGGCGGTCGGCCATCAGCACATGGTCGTTCTGCCAGGCCTGCACGTGTCCGTCGGCGGTGACCAGGCCGTTCGTCTTGTCGTAGGTGACGCTGTCGGCCTGGAAGGTTACGGGCGCGTTGCCGGAAAGCGGCTGCGCGTTCATGTTCAGGGTGGGGAAATGCTGGACGGGCGGGCGGTAGAGCTGCGCGCTTGCTGGGACGGTGAGAAGAGTAAGTAAGAAAGCAAGGCCTTCTTTTTTGCAAAAAAGAAG
>CAXTCL010000192.1:4814-7406 GCA_964242035.1 uncultured Acetobacteraceae bacterium
CTTCTTTTTTGCAAAAAAGAAGGCCTTGCTTGCTTCACTTAGCCATCCTCAAGGTGAAGCAACAACGACACTGCCAGCAGCATCCCCGCCGCCGCCGGCGCCCAGGCCGCCAGCACCGCCGGCAACGCGCCACTCTGGCCGAATTCCTCGGCCACCTTGCTCACCGTGAACAACACGAACCCCGCTGCAACGCCGGACCCCACCATGCGGGCGACGCCCCCCCTGCGTGTCTGGCGCATGGAGAAGCCGGCGGCAACCAGGGCCATCGTGCCACAGAGTAACGGCAGGGCCAGCAGCGACTGGAAATGCAGCCGGTGGCGCACCGAGCTGAACCCGGCACCCTCCAGCAGCCGGATGAAACTCGGCAGCGCCCACACCGAAAGCGTCTCGGGCGACTGGAAGCTCTCCTGCACCCGCGAGGCCGTAAGCTCCGTCGGCAGCTTCAGGTCGCCCACCACCACAGGCAGGTGGTCCGGCGTGATGGTGCGCGCGCCCGACATCTGCCAGACCCGGCTGCGCAGGGTGGCGTGCTGCGCCTCGATACGGCTCAGCAGGTGGTCCCCAGCGTCCAGGCGGAACACGCTTATGTCGTTCGCGGCGATCACCTTGCCCTGCAGCGCCACGTCACGCGCGTGTATGATGGCGATGCCGCGGGGATCGAGGCCCGCATCGGCCTGGCGCAGCCAGAGCTGGCCGCCGCTGATCGCCAGCGTGCCGCCGGTATGGCGCAGATAGACGTTGTCCAGCGCGGTGGCGCGCGCGAACATCACCGAGGACAGCGGCGAGAGCCCGCCCGTGGCTGCCAGTCCCAGCCCGATTGCGGCGGCCACCGGCAGGCTGAGGAAATGCCAGGCGGAGACGCCGGCCGCGCGCGCCACGATCAGCTCGCTGGAGCGGGTCAGCCGCCAGAACGCGATGATGCCGCCGACCAGGACGGCGAAGGGCAGGATCTGCAGCATGTAGTAAGGCAGCCGCAGCAGCGCGATGCCGGCGACGAGGCCGAAGCTCACGTCCGGCCGCTGGCTCGCCCGGCGCAGCAGCTCGATGAAGTCGAACAGCATGACCAGCATGGACAGGGCGGCCAGCATCGCCAGCGCGGCGTAGGTGAACTGCCGTGCGATGTAGGCGGACAGGGTGAGCGCGAACTTCATGCCAGACGTATCTCGCTTGCAGCCGGCCCGCGGCGCGCCCGCCGGCCGATCTTCGGCATGAACAGCGCCCAGGCGCAGGCCAGGCCGGGCAGCACCGCCTGCGTCCAGATCAGCGGCACGAGCGAGGGGTGCCGCGTCGCCACGCTCTGCGCCGTCAGCCCGAGTGCGAGCAAGCCGACCATGGACAGGACCGCGGCAAGCGGCCGCAACAGATTGCCGGCGCGGCGGAAGCTACCCGTCAGCACGCTCACCAGGGCCACCAGCGCGAAGCTGAGCGCGGTCAGCGGCTGGGTGAGCCGGCGATGCGCCTCCACCAGGAACTTGCCCGCATCGCCCCTGGCGATCACGTCCGCGCTCGGATGCAGCAGCTCGTGCAGGCTCATCTCGCTGTCGTCGCGCGCGCGGGCCGCATCTTCGCCATGGCCGGAGCTTGCCAGGTCCACCGTGTCCTCGGCGAAGGTCAGCACGTCCAGCCGGCCGGTCTTGGCGTCTATCTCCTCGCGCGAGCCGTTCTCCAGCAGCACGCGCGGCGTGTCGCCCTCTGCTACCAGGCGGCCGCTTTCCGCCAGGATCGTGGCGCGCGTGTTGGCCTGCCTGTCGTCCTCCACCATGATGCCGTGCAGCGTGCCGTCGGTGTCGCGCGTGCGCACATAGACGGTGAGCTGGTCGGAGATGGCGGTGAACACGCCCTCCTGCAGCAGGAAGGCGGCGACCTTGTTGCGCAGCTCGAACTGGAACTCCTTGAAGGCGGTGTTGCTCGCCGGCACCACCCAGATGTTCAGCGCGAAGCTCGCCGCCATCGCGATGATCCCGGCCATAAGCGCCGGCTTGGCCAGCGCCCATTGCGACAGGCCGGCCGAGCGCATCACCGTCAGCTCGCGGTCGCCGGACAGGCGCTGGTAGACGAACTGCACGACGACGAAGGTGGTGATCGGCAGGATCACGGCGACGAAGCTCGGGATGAGCAGCCCCGTCAATTGGAGGAACACCCGCAGGCTGAGCCCGCGATTGACCACCAGCTCGACGAAGCGCAGCGACTGGGTGAGCCAGATAAGGGCGACGAGCGCCGTGGTGACAGCCACCAGCGCCATCAAGAGCTGGCGCAGTACGTAGCGGTCCAGTTGGGAGACGGGGAAGAAGCGGGCCATGCCGGGCGGGACCATACTAGGCACGCGCGCTGCGGCAAAGTTTGGTGGCGGGTGGTTTCGGCGAGGGAAGGAAGCAGTTCGGAGCGGACACCCCGACCGACACAAAGGCTACCTTCGACGCGCGATCGTCGTCCAGCCTGTTCAAGGCCAAGTCATCTTCGGCGGTGGCTGCGCGCCTTGAGCGGGCCAAACGGCGGAACAAAGGGCTGACATCGAAGAAAGCCGAGGGATGGAGCCACTTATACCAACGGGCTGAAGTGTTGACTCCTCTAGAAGGCCAAGGGCTCTGCCCC
>CAXTCL010000193.1:0-7325 GCA_964242035.1 uncultured Acetobacteraceae bacterium
GAAAACCCCACCGTGGCCCAATGGCAGCAAGCCCTGGAATCCGCCCTGACCGAAACGATGGACACGCTAGCCGCCGCGTCGGCCACCAGAGACCCCGCAAACTTCACCCGCCTCTTCACCGGCACCGCCGGCATAGGCGGCCCCTACGACGCCTACCGGCGCGCCCGAGCCTACGCCGCCGGCCAGCCCTTTACCCCCCGCCACGAAGCCCGCCCGAAACCAGGCCCGCGCTAGATGCGAACCCTCTCCTGGCTGGCCCTCATCCTCGCCGCCCTCCCCTTCGCCCTCCTGCTGGACAACCTGCGCCGCTTCCGCCGCCCAGCCCTCGCCCCCAACACGCCCGCCATCTCCGTCCTCATCCCCGCCCGAAACGAAGAAGCCAACATAGGCCAAGCCACCGCCGCCATACTCGCCAGCCAGAACATCGACCTCGAGCTCATCGTCCTCGACGACAACTCCACCGACGCCACCCCCCAAATACTCGCCGCCATCTCCGACCCCCGCCTGCGCACCGCCATCGGCACGCCCCTCCCCACCGGCTGGTCCGGCAAACAGCACGCCTGCGCCGCCCTAGCCCGCCTGGCCACCCACCCCCTCCTCGTCTTCGTGGACGCCGACGTCCGCCTCGCGCCGGACGCCCTAAGCCGCATGGCCCACCACATGGCCACCACCAACAACGCCCTGGCCAGCGGCTTCCCCCGCCAAATCACCAAAACCTGGTCCGAAATCCTCCTCCTCCCCCTCATCCACTTCCTCCTCCTCGGCTACCTCCCCCTCTTCCAAAGCAACCGCCGCCTCACCCCCGCCCTAGGCGCCGGCTGCGGCCAGCTCTTCATCGCCCGCGCCGACGCCTACGCCCAAGCCGGCGGCCACGCCGCAATCCGCGCCTCCCTCCATGACGGCCTCACCCTCCCCAGAGCCTTCCGCCGCGCCGGCCTCCCCACCGGCCTTTTCGACGCCACCAGCTTCGCCACCTGCCGCATGTACACGAACGCCTCCCAAGTCTGGGAAGGTCTCACCAAGAACGCCACCGAAGGCATGGCCAAACCCGCCGCGCTTCCCGTCTGGACCATCATCCTCGCCGGCGCCGCCATCCTCCCTATAACCATGCTGATCCTCGCCCCCTCCCGCCTGACCCTGGCCGCCACCGTCCTCTCCTTCGCCACCCGCCTCATCCTGGCCGCCCGCTTCCGCCAACCCCTCTTCAGCGCCCTGGCCCACCCAATAGGCATAGCCGCCCTGCTCGCCCTCCAATGGGCCGCCCTCCTGCGCGCCGCCGCCGGCCGCCCCGCCACCTGGCGCGGCCGCGCCTACCCGGCCCAAAGCTGATGCGCCCCCGCCGCGCCCTCCTCGCAGCCCTAACCCTAACCCTGGCCGCCGCACCCACCGCCCACGCCGCCACCGTCCAGATCACCGTCACCAACGTCCGCAACAACCAGGGCCAGATACTCGTCGCCCTCTGCACCCGCGCCGACTTCCTCCACCCCCATTGCGGCTGGCACGGCCACACCCCCGCCCGCCCAGGCGCCGTCACCCTCTCCATCCCAAACGTCCCCCCAGGCACCTACGCCGCCCAGGCCTTCCACGACGAAAACAACAACGGCCACCTGGACCGCACCCTCCTCGGCCTCCCCCAGGAAGCCATGGGCTTCTCCAACAACGCCCCCCTACGCCTCGGCCCCCCCAGCTTCGCCACCGCCGCCTTCCCCGTCTCCGGCGAAGTCACCCCCATCTCGTTCGCGCTCCGTTACTACTGAGGCAAGGCAAGTCCGCCGCCCAGACGCGTCCCCACAGTCGAACCCGACATCGCATCACCCCAGGCTACCGCACGACCAACGCGCGCATACGACGAACCCTGACCTGCCAGAAAACCATGAGCAGCAGCGGAACAAGCACCGGCAGCATCAGCAGCACCGACCCCTGCAGATATGCCGGAAACACCTGCTCCTGACCCAGGAAGAACGAACCCGCCGCCATGAACAATGCCACGCACATCCGCCAGATATGCCGCCCCAGGAGCTGCGTCCGCGACAGCCCGCCGCGCCAGACCGCCCGCAGATCAAACACCGCCGCCAACAAGGCCACGCCAGCAAGCACGTAGGCGGAGTGCGTGTCCTGCCCGTCGAGCATCCCGTCGGCGCTGTGGCTGCCCAGCCACCCGACCCAGAACGCGCCCGCCGCAATCCCCAATGCCGCGACACCCGCAATTGCCTCGAACCACCCAACCTGCGCGGCAGGCCGCCGCAGCGTCGCCCAGGCGGTGAGCACCAGGTAGAACGCAAACACGCCGCCCACCATGTTGCCCCGCTGCGGCACCAGAGGCGCGGTCAGGGTCGCCAGACCTGCCATGACCAGCATGGACACGACGAACACCTGTCCTGCGCCACGATGCACCGCGCCACCCTTGCGGGCGCACAGGCTGACCGCCCCCGAAACCAGCCCCGCGCAACCCCCGCCCACATGCAGCACCAGGGCCGCCGCCGCCGCACCACGTACCCACCATGCGGCCTGCGCGCCCACCTGGATGATCATGCTGCAGGCCCTTGCCCGCCGCCGCCGCCGCCGAAACGATGGATGATCAGGCAGGCCACGCCGAAGGCCACGGGCAGCAGCGCCCAGGCCGCGCTGGCCAGCCCGGCATTCAGCGCCAGCGCCGCCATCAGCGCGAGGCCCATTACGATGCACACCACCCCGCGATGGAGATACTCGGCCTGCCGCCCCGCCTGCTGCCGCAACACGTCATACACCGGCGGCGGCGGATCGAGCCCGCGTTCCAGCGCGCTCATCCTCTCTCTATGCTGCATATCCAGCGCCGCCCGCCTGTGCCGGTAGCCCAGGAAGATCGTCATCGCGCCGAAGATGAGCAGCATCCACATGCCTATGACCGTGATGAAGGTCGCGGTATCCATGATGTCCGTCCGGTCTCCGTTACGACTGGTGTTGATACCCGAGGCGAGACCGGCAGGTTTTGCGAGACGGCAGGATGTGTTTGCGCAACGACAAAACCGTTACGTCCCGGCCCGGGTATCAAACCGCATGAGCGATGCCGCACCCCGGCGCCCACGAACGGACAATGCCCTGGCCCCGCAGAAGGACGGCGACATCCTGCATCTGATCGCGCAAGGCGACATGAAGGCCGCATTCGCACTGGTCATGGCGCGCTACCAGGCCAAGGTGTACCGCCTCTGCATCGCCTACCTGCGCGATCCCACCGCGGCGCAGGATGCAGCCCAGGACAGCCTGGTGCGTGTCTGGCGCACACTGCCCCGCTATGACGGCCGCGCCGCCCTATCCACCCTCATCTACGTCATCACCCGCAACCGCTGCCTGTCCGCGCTCAGCACCCGCGCCGCGCGCGCCCCGTTGAACGAACCCCTTGAACAGGCCGAACTGGACCGCCTGTCCGCCGCCGGTACGCAGGCAAACCGCGACCTCGATACCACCCTGCGCCAACTCGTGGACGAGCTTGCGCAGACGACGCGGCGCATCGTGATCCTCTACTATTTCGAGGAAGGATCGATCGCCGAAATATCCGCCCTGGTCGGATTACCTGTCGGCACCATCAAGACCCATCTGTTCCGTGCGCGCCGCCTGCTCCGCGCAAGGCTGCAAGAACTGGGACTGGACCTCGCCAAATGATACCAACCCGGATGAGGATCGATGCTCGCGAAGCAAGCAAGGCCTTCTTTTTTGTAGAAAAGAAGCAAAAAACTTTTGCTCCCGCGCAGGCTCCGCCGCCTCGTTCTATCCGGACGTAACAGGTCGCTGCAGATGCGGGGCAGTAAAAATTTTTTGGACCTTTGTTTCGAAAAAGGACTACTTGCTTTCTGTCTGTCGCTCTCTCGGAAGATTGCAATGGATCACGGCGAAGGAAACACACGTGATTGAAACCCAAGCCGAAAAGCGCCTGGACGAGATGCTTGCACAAGCACTTTCACCGCCGGAGCTGCCGGCAGACTTCCAGGCCCAGGTGATGGCCGCCGTCGCACGGGACGCCGCGCAGGATAGCGCAAAGCGGCGCCTTCAGCTTGGCCACGAGCACATCCAATCGGTGGCACAACTGCGCCGGCAGTCTGTACGCGAGTGCGTGGAAGCCCTGGTGTTCGCAGCTTGCGTCTTTTTCCCCATCACCTTGGCCGTGCACGCGCTCACGGCCCGGCCAGGCAGCTTCACGGATCTCGCGTCACCCAACATCACAGCGCTGCTCTCGCTCTTTGCCATCGCCGTCGCAGCGACCGCAATCTGGCTCCCCTTGAAACAAGCACGCCAGCCATAGGGTGGGGTGCCCTTGAGCACCCCACCAATCCGCCGCCAAACCCCGCTCAGCAGCCGCCGACCGCTACCTTGGTGTCAACCCGCACCACCGCCCAAACCAGAAACCCCTTGCCCAGCCCAACCCTCAAGTTCTACTTATGTTCTCCAAGACACCAAAGGCCGCCACCCTGAACGCCACCACCCTCCCCTGCCCAGACGAAGCAGCGCAGCGCCGCACGCGCCACCTCTCCGTCTGCCAGGAGCTCATAGACATCGGCATGAAGCTCGCCAGAGCCGCCGCCGAACGGGCGCTGGACTCCCACGAGCAAGCCAAAGCCGCCAACACGCCACACACACCGCCGGTACGTGACCCGGACCTCACCTTCAACCGCCATGCCGCCGGCGTCCGCCAGGCCGTGGCCCTGGAAGCGCGCGTCGCCAACAACGCCTTCGCCCGCCCCGTCGCCGCCGCCGCCGCGCAGGATTCCGCCAGCACGGACCACAAGCTGCAGCAATTCCGCAGCGCCCTGGATCGCGGCACGCTGGAAGATGCCCTCACCCAACTGACGGACGATCACGCGGAGAGCTGGCAGCTCCAGGAAACCTTCGGCGACATCATCGAGGACACGCTCTCCGCCTTCCCGGACGATCCGCTCTCCGCCCACTTCGCCCGCGCCTGCCTGGCCCTGGACATAGAGCCGGACCTGGCGTCCCTCCCACCCGACCTCGCCGCCCTCCTCGAACCAGCCGCGCCGGAGCGCTGGCCGCGTGCCGAGGCGGCCTAGCCCACGCCCCCGGGTTGATCTCGCCCCCAACCCAAGGCAGGGTCCGCCGCACCCCGCAACACCCAAGGACCCCCATGCTCGCCCGCACCGAACTCGATCCGCAGGAAGCCCTCGTATGCACCATGGTGCTCGTGGGCGCCGCGGAAACGCGCGGCATCACCGACCGTGAGATCGGCGTCATGGCCACCCTCGTGCAAACCCTCCCCGCCTTCGAAGGCTTCTCCCAGGAGCAGCTCCAGCACGCCATCGACGCCACGCTCTCCCTGCTCCAGGAAGAAGACGGCCTCGCCCACGCCGGCCGCCTGATACGCGAAACCCTCGAACCCCGCCTGCGCGAGACCGCCTACACGCTGGCCTGCGAAATCGTCGCCGCCGACCGCATCAGCGGCCAGGCCATCCTGCAGATGCTCGAATTCATCGGCACCGAGCTCAAGCTGGACACCCTGGTCGTCAGCGCCATCGAACGCGGCACCCGCGCGCGTTACCAGCGCGTCAGGTAAGGCAAGAAAGGCCTTCTTTTTCGAGAAAAAGAAGCAAAAAGCTTTTATCTGCGCTGTCGCGGACCTTTCCACACGGCGCGACAGCGGGACCAAAAATTTTTTGGTCCTTTTTTTTCAAAAAAGGACTGCTTGCTTGCTTCCCTTGCCCAGCCCTGGCGTTCAACGCCAAACAGCAGGACCACCTCCATGTCCGACCAGCCCCTGAACAACCAGGCCGCAAGCCCGACCCTCAGCAACACGATCCAGGAAGTCCAGGGCGTCTTCCCAAGTGACGCCGCCCTGCAGGACGCCATCGGCCGCCTAGGCCGCGTCGGCTTCGACCGTGCCGCCCTCAGCCTGCCCGCCCCCAACCCGAACGCCGCCGACGCCACACCCAGCGCAGGCGCCGACGATCCCAACACCGAGGACGACATCCGCCAGACCCGCACCATGCAGACCAGCATGGCCGCCACCGCCGCGGCCTTTGTCGGCGCCGGCGTGGTCGCCGCCACCGGTGGCGCCGCCCTGCTCGCGGTAGGTGCCGCCGCCGGCCTGGGCCTGGCCACAGGCGGCGCCGTCGAAGGCGTCCACATCGCCGCCAACAACGCCTACAGCAACAAACGCAACGAAGCCGCCGCCGCCGGAGAACTCGTCCTCTCCGCCACCGCCCACGACCCCGACGCCGTCATGAAAGCCACCCAGGCCATGCAGCAGGCCGGCGCCACCCGTGTGGCCACCGTCAAGCGCGAGGGTGGATCAATCGTCTAAGGAAGAATGGGGCTCTGCCCCAAACCCCGCTGGGGCCTCGAGGCCCCAGACCCCACTTCTAGGCCTCTCCTAGGACACCCGTCACTAAGCCAACCGTCCCGCCCACTACGCCTCGCAATACCGCCCCGATCAGCCCAAACAGGCTACGCACCACCCCAGGCTGCTCCACCGGAGCCGACGCGATCCTTGCCTGACTCTCTCCCAAAGCCCGCCCCCACCCGCCAATAAACCCCGCCATCCCCTCATTACCCGTCGCCGAGCCATCCAGCCCAGCCACATGCAGCCCCGTCCGATCCGGAATGACCATCAGCAGGAACGGCCCACGCCCCGCAAAACTCCCCTCCCCAGGCCGTATAGAGGCCATCAACCGCCCCGCCCGCGCGTAATCATAAACCCCGGTAAGGAAGTCACAGTCCATCGCACGAGAAGCCGGCACCTCCGCTATCTGCACCAGCCACCGCGTATGGATGAGGTTGGGCGCCACAACACTTGCCGCCTCAGCCTGCTGCACCGTAGGCAGCGCCAACGCCGCCCGGCAAAACGCCCGGTTCCGCTCCATGTCGTCCGGCCGCAGCAGGATCACCGCCGTGGGCAGCGGCGGCAGATACGTCGCCGGCCCAGCCAACTCGGTCGCGAACATCGCCCCGGCAGCCGGTGGCGCCCCCGCCTCATACGGCGCCCGGCTCACCACCGGAGCACCACCGACCGGCGCGCACCCCGCCACCGCGGCGGTCAACGCCACGGCGGCAAGCCTGCGCATCGGGCGTCAGACCAGCTTCAGGTTGGTCGCAGCCGCCTTGCCGCGCTCCATGACCACCTCGTACGTCACCGCCTGGCCATCATTCAGCCCACGCAGCCCCGCCGCCTGCACCGCGGTAATGTGCACGAACACATCCTTGCCGCCGTCGCTCGGCATGATGAAGCCAAAGCCCTTGGTGGTGTTGAACCACTTGACCGTACCGTTCGCCATGTAAGCCTCTCCGTATCACCGCCCCACCATAGGGACGGCCTGGTGCCAACCGTGGCGTCAGGCAACTTG
>CAXTCL010000194.1:0-7314 GCA_964242035.1 uncultured Acetobacteraceae bacterium
CTCTCAAACGCCGCAGAAATCATCAACGTCACATCGTCGCTCACCAGCGGCACATACTTCGTCACCCCGAACTCACTGCGCCTCACCGTTCCGCTCAACTGAAACCCGACCGTCTCCTTGTGGTCCAGGATGTTCACGCCGGCGCCTACGAAGGTGGCGTGCAGCGTGAGCGGCTTGGTGACGCCATGCAGCGTCAGCGTGCCGGTGACGTCCGCTGTGGTGGGGCCTGTGGCCGTCACAGTCGAAGAGCGGAAGACCATGGTGGGATAATGCGCGGCATCCAGCCAGTCGGCGGATTTCAGCTCGCCGTCCAGCTTGGGACTGGTGGTGGCCACCGAACCCACGGGGACGGAAATGGTGACAGCCATGGCGGACGGCTTCTTCGGCACCACGGACAGGCTGCCGCTGACGCCGGAGAAGTTGCCGTAATAGTTGGTGAAGCCGAGATGCAGGACGCTGAACAGCACCTGCGTGTGGCTGGGGTCCACGGCGTAGGTGCCTGACTGCACGCGCGAGGGGTCGTGGATGGTCGGCGGTGCGGCGGCGGCCAGTATCTGTGCGCAGGCCGGCAGGAGCAGGGCGGCGGCGCTGAGCGCCGGCAAGGCGAGGTATCTGTTCATGGGCATCCTTTGTTCCACCAGTGGCTTTGCCAAGGTGGGGCGCCCGGCGGTACGATGCCAGGCATGGATGCCGATCAGCCCGCCACGTTGCCCACGATGACGGATCTGGGCCACGCCGCCCGCGCCGCCGCCCGCGTGCTCGGCCGCGCGCCGGCCACGCAGCGCGATGCCGCGCTGCGTTCGGCCGCGGCTGCAATACGCCAGCGCGCCGGCGGCATAGGCGCTGCCAACGCTGCGGACCTGGCGGCCTGCCAGGGCAACGCCGCCTTCCGGGACCGCCTGACTCTGACGCCGCCAAGGATCGAGGCGATGGCGGCAGGGCTGGAGGAGGTCGCGGCCTTGCCGGACCCGCTGGAGCGCACGCTGGCGGCGTGGACGCGGCCGAACGGCCTGCACATACGCCGGGTGGCAGCCCCGATCGGCGTGGTGGGCATGATCTATGAGAGCCGGCCGAACGTGGGCGCGGATGCGGCAGGCATCTGCCTGAAATCCGGCAACGCGGTGATCCTGCGCGGCGGGTCGGACAGCTTTGCCAGCGCATCTGCCATCAACGCGGCCATGGGTGAGGGCCTGGCCGCCGCCGGCCTGCCGCCCGCCTGCGTGCAGATGGCGCCGGGCACGGACCGTGCGTTCGTGGCGGACATGCTGGCCGCCTCCGGCCTAATAGACCTGCTGATACCGCGCGGCGGGCGCGGCCTGGTGACGCGCGTGCAGGCCGAGGCGCGCGTGCCCGTGCTGGCCCATGCGGACGGGCTTTGCCACACCTACGTCCACGCGGCCGCCGATCCGGAGATGGCGCGCCGCGTGCTGGCAAATGCCAAAATGCGGCGCACCGGCATCTGCGGCGCCACTGAGACGCTGCTGATTGACGCGGCGATCGCACCGGTGCTGCTGCCCGTTCTGGTGGCTGACCTGGCGGCTCTCGGCTGCGCGTTCCGGGCGGATGCGCGCGCCTGCGCCATCGTCGCGGACCTGCCTCCTGCAACGGACGCGGATTTCGACACCGAGTGGCTGGACAGTGTGCTGTCGATCGCCGTGGTGGACGGGCTGGCGGACGCGCTGGCGCATATCGAGCGCCACGGCAGCGCCCATACCGATGCGATCATCACCGAGGATGCGGCGGCGGCGGCGGCGTTCCTAGCCGGGGTGGATAGCGCGGTGACGATGTGGAACGCGTCCACGCAGTTCTGCGACGGCGGGGAGTTCGGTTTCGGCGCCGAGATCGGGATTGCGACGGGGCGGATACAGGCGCGCGGGCCGGTGGGGCCGGAGCAGCTTACGTGTTTCCGGTATCAGGTCATTGGGGCGGGGCAGGTTAGGTAAGCACGGAAGGCCTTCTTTTTCGAAAAAGAAGGCCTTCCTTGCTTACTTGATGCGCGTGAAGTCACCAAGCTGGCAGATCGAGCGCAGACTGTTCAACCGTATCGTCGCCTGATTGGCGCAAAGCTGCTCCGTCCCCAGGCTATCCTGGATGAAGGTGTAGCCGTCCGGCTCGTTCTTCAGTCCGAAACATCGCACCTGCATGTTCACGCGATACTGCGAGTGGTCGCGCATGTGGTAGATGACGGTGTTGTCGTCGATGATCTGCGTCTCGCGGATGTCCGGCACGAACAGGCATTGCGATTTGGAATCCTGCTTGGCGGCGGCGTGCGCCAGGCCAGGCAAGAGCAGCAAAGGCAGGATGAAAGTCACGCGCATCATAATCCTCCCGTGGGTTAGAGCGTCAGTTCGCCGATGCCAGACATTTTGATGGCCCGAGCATCCTGCCTCCTCACGCCCGGGCTCGCTTCGGTCCGCGCCCGCGCCGGAGCTTGGAAGGATCGTAACCTCCACCGCCCGGACCAAGCGGTTCAGGCGTTCTGTCGCGCTTGGGCTTGAAGCTGGAGGCGGCAGGCGGCGGCGGCAAGCCCAGCTCGAGGGCTTCCAGCCGCTTTATCTCGTCGCGCAGGCGGCCGGCTTCCTCGAACTCCAGGTCCGCCGCGGCCGAGCGCATGCGCTTTTCCAGTTCGGCGATCGAGGATTTCAGGTCGCGGCCGACCATGTTAGTGACGCTACTGTCCTTGATTGGGGCGACCGTCACATAGTCCTGCTCGAAAACCGAGCTGAGCGCCTCGCCGATATGGCTGCGCACCGATTGCGGCGTGATGCCGTGTTCGGTGTTCCAGGCGGATTGCTTGGCGCGGCGGCGTTCGGTCTCCTCGATGGCGTAGCGCAGGCTGACCGTCATCACGTCGGCATACAGGATCACCCGGCCGTCCACGTTGCGGGCGGCGCGGCCGATCGTCTGCACCAGCGAAGTCTTGGAGCGCAGAAAGCCTTCCTTGTCGGCGTCCAGGATGGCGACGAGCGCGCATTCGGGGATGTCGAGGCCTTCGCGTAGCAGGTTGATGCCGACCAGCACGTCATACACGCCGAGGCGCAGGTCGCGGATGATTTCGATACGCTCGAGCGTATCCACGTCCGAGTGGAGGTAGCGCACCTTCACCCCATGTTCGGTGAGGTATTCGGTCAGGTCTTCGGACATGCGCTTGGTCAGCGTGGTGACGAGGATGCGGGCGCCGCGCTGCACGGTAAGGCGTATCTCGGCCAGCAGGTCATCGACCTGGTGTTCCACCGGGCGTATCTCGCAGACCGGATCAATCAGGCCGGTGGGGCGTATCACCTGTTCGGCAAAGGTGCCGCCGGTGCGCTCCATCTCCCATGGGCCAGGTGTGGCGCTGACGAACACGGTTTGCGGGCGGAAGCTTTCCCATTCGGCGAATTTTAGCGGCCGGTTGTCTATGCAGGAGGGCAGGCGGAAGCCGAACTCGGAGAGGGTGAATTTGCGCGCGTGGTCGCCGCGTTCCATGCCGCCGATCTGCGGCACGGTGACGTGACTCTCGTCGACGATAAGCAGCGCGTTTTCCGGCAGGTACTCGAACAAAGTCGGCGGCGGCTCGCCTGGTTTGCGGCCGGACAGATAGCGCGAGTAGTTCTCGATGCTTTTGCAGGAGCCCGTGGTCTCCATCATCTCCAGATCGAACGTGCAGCGTTGCTGCAGGCGCTCGGCTTCCAGCAGGCGGCCGTTGGTCACCAGCTCGTCCAGGCGGCCTTTCAGCTCGTCCTTTATCTGGATTATCGCCTGGTTCAGCGTGGGGCGCGGCGTCACGTAGTGGCTGTTGGCGTAGATGGCGATCTCGTTCAGCGTGCCGGTGCGCTCGCCTGTCAGTGGGTCGAACTCTTCCAGGCGCTCGATCTCGTCGCCGAACAGGATCACGCGCCAGGCGCGGTCCTCGAATTGCGCGGGATGCACGTCGACGTTCTCGCCGCGCAGGCGGAAGGTGCCGCGCTGGAAGGCGGCGTCGTTGCGGCGGTATTGCAGCTCCACCAGCGCCTTGGCCAGCGTGTCGCGGTCGATCTTGCCGCCCACCTGCAGCTTGACCACCATGCGCGAATACGTCTCGACCGAGCCGATACCGTAGATGCAGGAGACCGACGCCACGATGATCACGTCGTTGCGTTCCAGCAACGCCTGCGTTGCGGCGTGGCGCATGCGATCGATCTGTTCGTTTATCTGGCTGTCTTTTTCGATATACGTGTCGGTGCGCGGCACATACGCTTCCGGCTGGTAGTAATCGTAATAGCTGACGAAATACTCCACCGCATTGTCCGGGAAGAAGGACTTCATCTCGGCATAGAGCTGGGCGGCGAGAGTCTTGTTCGGCGCCAGCACGAGGGCGGGGCGCTGCACTGCCTCGATCACCTTGGCCATGGTGAAGGTCTTGCCGGAACCGGTCACGCCCAGCAGCACCTGGTCTTTCTCGACCGCGGTCAGGCCGGCTACCAGCTCGCGGATCGCCGTCGGCTGATCACCGGCCGGCTCGTAATCCGACTGGACGCGGAAGCGGTTGGTGGCTGCCTTGGCGGGCTGGCGTTGCGGGATGAAGGCGACGGGCGCCGGGCGGGCCATGGTCTGGGACATGGGTGAACAGATGGGAACCAGGGAAGCAAGCAAGCAGTCCTTTTTTGAAAAAAGGACCAAAAACTTTTATCTCGGCTATCGCGGACCTTGCCGGTGAGTCCCGCGACAGCGGAGCAAAGTTTTTTGCTTCTTTTTTTCAAAAAAGAAGGCCTTGCTTACTTCGTGCGTTCCGCCAACGCCGTCGCCGCGTCATCCATCACCGGCGCCCAGTCGGTAGGCTTTTCCTGCCGGAACAGGCGCAGCGTAGGATACCACGGGCTATCCGTGCGCCCCAGCAGCCAGCGCCAGTCGGCCGGCTCGGGCACCAGAACCCAGGCCTCCACGCCCAGCGCGCCGGCCAGGTGGACCACGGCGGTATCCACCGCGATCACCATGTCCAGGTTCTTCATCACAGCACCGGTCTCGGCGAAGTCGGCCAACTCCGGCGAGAGGTCGATGAAATGCGGGTTAGCGGCGGCGGTGGCGCGGTCCTCGTCTGGGAACGGCTTCTGCAGGCCGAAGAGATCCACGCCTGGCACGGCCAGGATGGGCGCCAGGGTGGCGAGGCGCACCGAGCGGCGCAGGTTGTTGGGGTGCGTCGGGCGGCCGGACCAGGCGAGGCCCACGCGCAAGCGCCGCTGCGGCCGGAGTTGCGCCAGGCGTTGGCCCCAGAACGCCACGCGGTTCTCGTTGAGGTTCAGATAGGGGATCGGGGCGGGGATGCTGGCCAGTTCGGTGGCGAAGATCTGTGGCAGACTGGAGAGCAGTACGTAGGCGTCGTGCGGCGGCGCGTCCGCCCATTTGGCGAAGCAGGTGTCGATGTCCGGGTGGTGGCCGAGCAGGGCGGTGACTTCCGGGCCCCAGCCCACGGCCAGCTTCGGCACGCGCTGCTTCACCCAGGGGATGTAGCGGGCGAACTGTATCATGTCGCCGAAGCCTTGGTCGGCCACCAGGACCAGCGTGCCGCCCGGCAGGGCCATGCCGTTCCACTGCGCGGCGGTCATCTTCGGCAGGGTGCCGCGCGCCTGGTCCAGCTTGTTGCGCCAGGCGTATTCCATCCAGCCGGGGCCGTATTCGCCCACGGAGAGCAGCAGTTCGCCCAGGCCCATATGGGCGGCGGGGTGCTCCGGCTCGCGGCCCATCGCCTCGCGGTAGCGCAGCGAGGCCAGGTCGCGCTCGCCGCGGGTGAGGTGGGTGAGCGCCAGCTCCACGCGGTGGGCGGCGGTGTCCGGGCTGGTGCGTATGGCGTCCAGGCCGGCGGCCAGCGCCTCGTCCAGCATGTTCTTGCCGCGGTACAGGGCGCACAGGTTCAGGTGCCAGTTGCCGACATTCGGCTGCTTGGCGACGGCAGCGCGCAGCAGCTCGATCGCCTCGTCCGCACGGCCTTCCTGGCCGAGTATGCCGCCCAGCAGGCCGAGGGCGCCTGCCAGGTCAGGCGTAGCGGCAAGCAGGTCGCGGCAGATGCCTATCGCCTCGTTTATGCGGCGCAGCTTGGCGGCGTTCAGCGCGCGCGCCAGGGCCTGGTCAGGGGTCTCTTTCTGCGCGGTGGTGTCCGACATGCACGGCGTTCCGAAGCGTTACCGGAGCGTTCTAACCAAGATGCGCCTGGGGTGCCAGCCGGGTGCTCCAGGAAGCGCCGGCGCGTTTCAGCGTCGAAGGAGTAGAAGTTTTTTGCTTCTTTTTTTCAAAAAAGAAGGCCTTCCTTCCCCCTTTCCTGACAGGGTCCACCCTTTGCACCACCTGCCACTCTACGCCCTGCTGGTCGCCGCTGCCCTGATCGCCGGCGCGCAGAACGCGCTGGCAGGTGGCGGCTCCTTCATCACCTTTCCCGCGCTCCTGCTGTTCGGCATGGGCATGCGGGCGGCCAACATCACCTCCACGATCGCGCTGTTTCCCGGCCAGCTCGCCACGGGCTGGGCCGGGCGGACCCATGTTTCAGGAGCGGAAGGGCTGAGCTTCCGCACGCTGGTCATCCTCAGCCTCATCGGCGGCGCGGGGGGCGCGGTCCTGCTGCTGGAGACGCCGGAGAGCTTCTTCGAGCGGCTCGTGCCGTTCCTGGTGCTGTTCGCGACCGCGGTGTTCACCTGGGGCAGCTTCTTCCGGCAGGAGGGTGCGGGCAGCGTGCATCTGCCGCCCCTCTGGGCGGGCGTGGCGCAGTTCTGCATCGCGATCTACGGCGGCTATTTCGGCGGTGGAATAGGCATGCTGATGCTCGCGGCCCTGACGCTGGCGGGCTTGGCCGTGCGGCGCGCCGGCGCCACGAAGAACGTGCTGGCGGGGGTGATGAACGCGTCGGCGGTCCTGATATTCGCGTTTTCGCCTGACGTGCATTGGCGGGCGGCGCTTGCGGTGGGCTTGGGCGCGATCGTCGGCGGGCAGGTTGGCGCCTGGATGATGCTGCGGGTGGATGAGCGCAAGCTGCGCCTGGGGGTGGTGGGAATTGGGGTGGTGCTGACGGTGGCGATGTTCGTGCGGGCGTATGGGTAGGAAGGGAGGCCTTCTTTTTTGAAGAACAGAAGCAAAAAACTTTTGCTCCCTGTCGACGGCTGGTGAAGCAGTCGCCGACAGGGAGCAAACATTGTTGGCCTGCCTACCTGCAGACCACGTGCGCCACGTGATGGTAGTAGTGGTGGTGATACACCGGCACGGCATATGGCTGCACATAGGCCGGCGCGCTGTAGGCGATCACCGGCGCCGCGTAGTAGCCCGGATACCCGTAGCCGTAGCCGTAGCCGCCACCGTAGCCAAAACCGA
>CAXTCL010000195.1:0-7308 GCA_964242035.1 uncultured Acetobacteraceae bacterium
AGGAGCAAAAGTTTTTTGCTTCTTTTTTTCAAAAAAGAAGGCCTTGCTTCCTTACCTCTCCCCGGACCCCGCATGCCCCCCTTCCCGCTAGCCGAAATCCTGCGCGGCGGCCGCGTCGAATCACGCCACACCGGCGCTTTTGCCGTGGCCGACACGGACGGACGCATCGTCCTGTCCGGCGGCGACGCGGACCGCGCGATCTTCCCGCGCTCGGCGATCAAGGCGCTGCAGGCGTTGCCGCTGGTGGCTTCCGGCGCGGCATCGCGGTTCGGGCTGTCGCAGGCCGGGCTGGCGCTGGCCTGCGCCAGCCATGTGGGCGCGCCGGTGCATACCGAGACCGCGTCCGCCATGCTGGCGGCGTGCGGGCGGGATGCCGCGTGCCTGGAATGCGGCACACATTGGCCCACCAGCTCCAGCGCGGCGCGGGCGCTGGCGGCGCGCGGGGCCAGGCCCGGCGCGCTGCACAACAACTGCTCCGGCAAGCATGCCGGCTTCGTGTGCACGGCGGTGGCGGGCGGGCGGGACCCGGCGGGCTACGTGTCGCCGGAGCATCCGACGATGCGGGACGTCATCTCTGCCGTGGCCGCGGTGACCGGCGGGCGGCTGGCGGACCAGGTGCCTGCCACCGATGGCTGCTCGATCCCGACCTATGAGATACCGCTGGCGTCGCTGGCGGCCGGTTTCGCGCGGTTCGGCGCCGGGGTCGGCCTGCCGGAGGGTTTCGCGGCGGCGGCTTCGGTGTTGCGTGGGGCGGTCGCGGCGAACCCGGAGATGCTGGCGGGCGCCGGCCGGTTCGATACCGTGGTGGCCGAGGCTTTGGGCGAGACGGCGTTCGTGAAGCTGGGCGCGGAGGGGGTCTATTGCGGCGCGCTGCCCGCGTTGGGGCTGGGGTTCGCGCTGAAATGCGACGACGGCGCCATACGCGCCGCCGAGGCCGCCACCGCTTCGCTGCTGCGGCACTTCCTGGGTCCGGGCGAGGTGCTGGACCGGCTGGCCGCACCCGTGCTGACGAACTGGAACGGCGTGACCGTGGGCGCGATACGGCCCTGGAGCGCAGGGGACGCGGCCGGCGGGGAGCTGGCCCGATACAGCGATGTTGATGACAGGGGTGGCCCGTATGCTGCATGATGGGATTGCCTGCCCTTGTTCCCGGGCGATCCCGCGACACATGCCGTACGTGACAGCCCCTCGTATCTGAAGCGATCCCCATAGTGAAACGGCCTACCCAGACCCGCCCGCCGGCCTCTTCCGAAATGGCCCTGCTGCCGCGCATCTTCGCCGTTCTGGCAGCCGTGCTGCTGGTGGGGTCGGTGGCGCTCGCCTCTCTGCTGCCGGCGGACATCTCGCTGTACGGCGCGCTTCATCTGATGCACCCGGTCAGCCCGGACCATCTCCAGCAGCTGGTGGCGAGCCGCTTCGGGCATTTCGGCTGGAACGCGATGGCGCTGCCGTTGCTGAACCGGCCGGTCTGGCTGATCCCGGTGTCGCTGGGGCTGATCTGCGTGGGGGGTGCTATTTCGACGCTTAGCCCTGCGGCGCCGCGGACTAAGCAGCGTCGGAGTTGAGGAAGGAAGGCAAGGAAGGCCTTCTTTTTTGAAAAAAAGAAGCAAAAAACTTTTATTCCTCCGCTGGTGAAACGCTTCATTCTTTCCGGCAAAGTCTGGTTGTCTCAGCGGACTTAGCCCACCCTACGGTTCCGCCAGCCGTGCGTTGACAGAACCGGCGAACACCGTGGTGCAGGCGGGGAGATAAAAGTTTTTTGCTTCTTTTTTTCAAAAAAGAAGGCCTTGCCGTGCCTTGCCTTGCCTTGCCTCAGGATGCTCCCCCTACCCGCGCCGACGCGACCTTCTTTCGCCCGGAGAAGTTCGTGATCACCTCGTGCACGCCGCCTGCCGCCTCGTCGGTGACAGCGCCGGCCACGTCGCCCCAGTAGCGGTCCAGAGTCCCCTTCGGGATGTCGTGCCCCTGCGCCACGTCGCCGGCGACGCGGCCTGCCCGGTCGGTCACCAGCCAATGTATCTCCACCTGCTGCTGCCCGCCCGCCTCGTCCGTCACCTTCACCGTGGCGTGCAGCAGGAAATCGGCCGAGCCGGGATGGTCCACCAGCTGGTCGCCCGTCTCCGGCAGCTTGTGCCGCATGGCACGCGCCAGCGAGGAGTCGCCATCGCCCGGCGCCCCGGTGACGCCGGCGAAGAAGATGCGCGCCGGCCGGTTATACAGGCTGTTCGGGTCGCTCTGCTTTATCGTCGCATCCACCGCGCGCAGCAGCCCCAGGAGCTGCGGCGCCACCTCGGCCGATGCCTGCTGGAACGATGCGGGGGACGCCTGCGCCCACTGCGCCGCGGGCACCGGCTGGCCGGCCACGTCGCCGCGGTTGCCGCCCTTCGGATCGAGCAGCGTGTAGGTCGGCACCACTTGGTCGCCGTGCAGCGTGGCGGACAGGCGCAGCTCCCACTCGCCCGGGCCGCCTATCGTGGCGTAGGCGGGGATCTCCTCGGCCACCAGCGCCTCTGCCACGTCGTGCGCCCAGATTGCCGCGTCCGGCGCGGGGAGCAGGCCCTGCTGGGGTGGGGGGACCACCAGCCTGGGGGGTGGCGGGGCGGAGAGCTGGATGGCGTGTCGGCCGGGATTGCCGGCGAACGGCCGGGGGAGGTCGCCGCAGGTGGTGAGGAGCAGGCAGGCAAGCAGTTCTTTTTTGAAAAGAAGAACCAGAAAACCTTTGGTCCCTGTCGGCGGCGGGTGGCTGGCGTGTTGTTTCATGCTGCTATTCCGGAGATCTGGTGGCCGATCGGGCCGCCGCCGGCCAGCGTGCGGCGGCGGTGGCTGAAGAAGCGATCCGTGTCGCTGCAGGTGTCCACGCCCACGGCAGATGCGGCTACGCCGGCCGCGAGCAGCCTTGCCACGCAATAGCCGGGCAGGTCGAATTGCCAGTGCCCTGGCCTTGCCCCGGCGGCGAACAGCGCCGCCGCGCCGGGGAAGCTGGGTGCCACTTCGGCGTATAGGTCCTCGCCCACCTCGTAGCTCGCCTGGGCGATGCACGGCCCGACCACCGCGGCGATCCTGTCCCGCCTTGCGCCGATCTGCTCCATGGCCGCGATCGTGGCCTCCAGCACGCCCGCCGCCGCTCCGCGCCAGCCGGCATGGGCGGCGCCCACCACCCCTGCCCCGGCGTCGCAGAACAGCACGGGGGCGCAATCGGCCGTGATCACCCCCAGGGCCAGGCCTGGCGTCCTTGTCACCATCGCGTCCGCCCTCGGGCCGTCACCTGCGCGCCATGCCGCCTCCGCTTGGATCACCGCGCTCCCGTGCACCTGCGTCACCCCGAGCAGTCGTTCCGGCGTCACGCGCAGGGCGCCGGCCACCAAAGCGCGGTTCTCCGCGACCAGCGCGCGGTCGTCGCCGCCGGACAGTGCGCAGTTCAGGCTGGCGTATGGCCCGCGCGACACCCCGCCCTGCCTGGTGAAGAAGCCGTGCGTCGCGGCCAGGGAGGGATGGGTCAGGAACGGCACGGTCATGCGGCGAATCCGGGTGGTTCGGGGGCGTCAGGATGGGTGAGGCACAACGCCTTGAACAGCGTGCCCATGCGGGAGGGTGCGGCCAGGCGCAGGGCGGCCTCCCGCAGTGCCGCCGCGCGGTCCGGCCGCGCCGCGGCGAGGCGCCCGGTGCGGTGCGTCAGGCCGAGCCGGTCGAGGAAGACGCCCTGCCCGAGGGGGCCGTAAGCTGCGGCGCCTGCTTCCTCGGCGGCTCTGGCGAGAGCGGCGAAATCCACATGGGCGGTCAGGTCGGCGCTGCCGGGGTCGGCCAGCGGGTCGGCGGGGCGGCCGTCCCGCAGCGCCTGCAGGCTGTCGCCGGGCAGGGTATGGGCGGTGCCGTAATCCAGGATCAGCGCGGCGCCGCTGTCCCGGACCAGGCGGTTGGCCAGGGCGGTGGTCCAGGCCAGGCCGGCCTCGCCGATCTCCACCACGGCGCCCGCTGGCGCCTGGCGGGGCGGTGGCTGGGCCGGGCGTTCCGTGAAGCTGGCGTTCTCGACGTGGCGTTCGGCCCAGCCTTCCTGCCGGCGCACGAACTGGCGGATCGGCAGGGCATCGAGGAACTCGTTGGCGATCAGGATGATGGGGGCGTGCGGCACGGTGTCGAGCGTGTCGTGCCAGCTTGCGTGCGCGATCCGGGTGGCCTGTTCGGCGCGCAGGCGTGGGGAGGTTTCGATCAGGTGGATGTGGGCGGCGCGGGTGAAGCCGGGCGCCACGCGGGCCAGGGCGCGTAAGGCGTCCGCCATCAGCGTGCCGCGGCCTGGGCCGGCTTCGACCAGGTTGAACGGGGTGGGCGCGCCGGCCTGCTGCCAGGCCACGGCGGCCCAGGCGCCGATGAGTTCGCCGAACATTTGGCTGATCTCCGGCGCGGTGGTGAAGTCGGCGAACGGGTCGTGCATGGCGTAGTAGGCGGCGTTGGCGCGGGCCATGAACACGTCCAGGCGTTCAGGGGACATGGGAGGGGACGACCTTGCTTCTCTCAAAAAGCAGCGCCGATGTTCGGACCAATCGGCCTGGATGCTGACTCCCGGCAAGCAAGCAGTCCTTTTTTGAAAAAAGGACTAAAAAATTTTCGACTCCGCTGTTGCGCGCTGTGGATAGGTCCGCGACAGCCTTGCCAAAAGTTTTTTGCTTCTTTTTTTCAAAAAAGAAGGCCTTGCTTGCTTCGGGACGGTCACCCGCCGCGCCGGTTGATTCACAACGGGTCTCCGGCGCTGAACGACGCCTCGTGGT
Source organism: uncultured Acetobacteraceae bacterium (assembly GCA_964242035.1). GTDB lineage: Bacteria > Pseudomonadota > Alphaproteobacteria > Acetobacterales > Acetobacteraceae > BOG-908. The sequence goes on from CAXTCL010000195.1 coordinate 4,764, forward strand.
GCGCTCGGCGGTGAACCTTCTTGCGACGCCTGCTGAAGACCTGGCCGTCCTCGTCGCAAATGAAGCGTGCTCCGGACCACCACGCACGCTCACACCACCGCCAGGAACAAAAGTTTTTTGCTTCTTTTTTTCAAAAAAGAAGGCCTTGCTTGCTTCCTTGCTCAAGCGTCCAGAGCCACAGCCGGTCGGGACCGTGCGAACAGGATTAGCCCGATCCCCGCCAGGATCATCGGGAACGACAGGATCTGCCCCATCGTCGCTCCGCTCCACAGATACCCGAGGAACGCGTCCGGTTCGCGGAAGAACTCGCCGATGATGCGGGCGATGCCGTAGCCGATCAGGAAGATGCCGGTCAGCGTGCCGAAGCGGGCGCGTAGGCGGTCACTGCGCGAGAACGCCCAGACGACCAGGAACAGCACCAGTCCTTCCAGCAGCGCCTGGTAGAGCTGGCTGGGGTGGCGGGGGATGCCGTCCTCGGAGCGGGGGAACACCATGCGCCAGGGCAGCCAGTCCGGCGCCGGACGGCCCCACAGCTCGCCGTTGATGAAGTTGGCGATGCGGCCGAGGCCCAGCCCGATCGGGGTGACGATGGCCATGCGGTCCGCGAAGCCGAGAACGGGGATGCGGTTGCGGACGCAGAACACGATGATGGCGGTCACCACGCCGAGCATGCCGCCGTGGAAGCTCATGCCGCCGTCCCAGACGCGGAGGATGTCCAGCGGGTGCTTCAGATAATGGCCGGGCTGGTAGAACAGGCAGTAGCCGAGCCGGCCGCCGAGCACCACGCCGAGCGTGGCCCAGGTGAGGAAGTCATCCGTCTGCGGCAGGGTGGCGACCGCGGGCGGCAGGCGCACCAGGCGTCGCATGACCTGCCAGCCGGTGACCAGGCCCACGATGTAGGCCAGCGCGTACCAGCGTATCTGCAGCGGGCCGAGATGGAGCAGCACCGGGTCGAACTGCGGGAATTGTAGGGGCGCGCTCATTTATAGGGGTTCGCCTGGCTGATACTGAACGGCGTGGGACGTTGACTCGTGGCAGAAAGAAAGCAGTCCTTTTTTGAAAAAAAGGACCAAAAAACTTTTGGTCCCTGTCGGCGAACGCTTCAGCAGCCGCCGACAGGGACCAAAAGTTTTTTGCTTCTTTTTTTCAAAAAAGAAGGCCTTGCTTACTTCTGCAGCGCTCAACGGTAGGGGTTCGCCTGGCTGAGGTAGTCCCGCACGTAGCGGCCGATGCCGTCCTCCAGGGACGTGAACGGTGCCGCGTAGCCGGCCGCGCGCAGGCGGTCCACGCGCGCGCAGGTGTAGGACTGGTACTGGGTGGAGAGTGCGTCCGGCATGTCCACGAAGGCCACGCGGCAGGCGCGGTGGCTGGCCGTGGCCACCGCGTGGGCCATGTCCAGATACGTGCGCGCGATGCCGGTGCCCACGTTGAACAGGCCGCACACCGCCGGGTTGTCCAGCAGCCACAGCATCACCGCGGCGCAATCGCCCACCCAGATGAAGTCGCGCTGCTGGGCGCCGTCCGGCAGGTCCGCGTGCGCGCTGCGGAACAGCGTGGCGGGGCGACCTGCGGCCAGCTCGTCGTGCTTCACCTTCACCACCGAGACCATGCCGTTCTTGTGATACTCGTTCGGCCCATACACGTTGAAGAACTTCAGCCCGGCCCATTGCGGCGGCGCCGGCTCGCCGCGGCGCAGCATGTCCATCACCCGCAGGTCGAACACGTGCTTGGACCAGCCGTAGAGGTTGAGCGGTTCCAGGGTGGGCAGGGCGGCCGGGTCGTCATCGAAGCCGCCGGCGCCATCGCCGTAGGTGGCGGCCGACGACGCATAGACGAAGCGCACGCGATGACGGGCGCACCAGGTCCATAGTTTGAGGCTGAGCTCCACGTTGGTGCGCCAGACGTGGTCGCCGTCGGTGGCCAGGGTGCCGCTGATGGCACCCATGTGGAACACCATCTCGAGCGGCGGGTCGGTGGCGAGCCAGGCATCCAGCTCGCCGGGATGGACGATCTGCAACGGCGGATGGCGGGCGACGTTGCGCCATTTGCCGTTGGCCCCCAGCCGGTCCGCGATCACCGTCTGCATGCCGCGCTGGGTGAGCTCGCCTTGCAGGTAGCTGCCGATGAAGCCGGCGCCGCCGGTGACGAGGATCATGCGGCGGCTTTATAGGGGGCGGCCCAGATGATACAAACCCGCGATACGGCGCGCATGCCGCAAGGAAGACATCACCATGGCTGAGCGGCCCCGCTTCTTCGAAGACATCGCCGGCGTGGCCGGCGGCGCGCTGTCCGCGCTGGCCGGGCTGCGCGACGAGACGGAGGCGATGATACGCGCCCGGGTGGACGAGACGATACGCAGACTGGAGCTGGTGCGCCGCGAGGAGCTGGACGCGGTGGCTGAGCTCGCGGCTCGGGCCCGGGCTGGGCAGGAGGCGGCTGAGGCTCGGGTGGCGGCTTTGGAGGCTCGGGTGGGGGTGCTGGAAGCTAAGTAAGCAAGGCCTTCTTTTTTGAAAAAAAGAAGCAAAAAACTTTTGTCCCCGCGCCT
>CAXTCL010000196.1:0-7303 GCA_964242035.1 uncultured Acetobacteraceae bacterium
GGGGAGGTGAGGGTGGGGGGGGCGCGGGTGGGGGGGGGGGGGGTGGGGGCGGGGATGGCGTCCGTGGGGCTGACGGGTCTGGGGGGGTTGCCGGCGCGTATGTTGTCGGCGGGGCAGTCGCGGCGGCTGGCGCTGGCGCGGCTGGTGGTGGGTCGGGCGCGCGTGTGGTTGCTGGACGAGCCTACGCTGGGGGTGGATGCGGCTTCGGTGGTGGCGTTTGGGGGGGTGCTGGCGCGGCATCGGGCGAACGGGGGGGTGGTGGTGGCGGCTACGCATTTGCCTTTGCCGTTGGATGGGGCGGGGGAGTTGCGGTTGGGTGGGTAGGGGAGGAAGGGCGGAACTCCCGATGTGTTGGCAAGAATGGGGCTCTGCCCCAAACCCCGTCGTGCGAAGCACGCGGTCGCTGGACGGGGCATCGAGGCCCCAGACCCCCATCTATTTGCGACGGGCTGACGACTGTCATTGGCGGGCGGTATCCAAGCCCTTACTTGCGACCCATACGACGGCTTCAGCCCGCCCTGCCCGTTCAGGCACACTACCGCTTCGGGTCTGTTTGCGGATGTTGGGTCGGCAGAGGCGGAGCTGTTCCAGGACCCGAGTCGTTGCGATGGGAATTGAACCTGCGAGCACCGAGGAAAGCAGTCCTCCTTTGGAACGGGAAAGCGGAAAAGCTTTGCCACCACGCAAATTCAGCAGTCGGCTGTCAGAGGCGGCACCCGATGCGCCGACGCAGCGTGGGAGCAAAAGTTTTTTGCTTCTTTTTTGCAAAAAAGAAGGCCTTGCTTGATTGCTTTCCTTGCTCTGTTAAGGCGTGAACTCCTGCTGGCAGCAAGGCACGGCGGCGACAGTTTCGGCGCGCTGCTGTTCTTCTTCGTGGCCGGCGCGCTGTTTCCGTTGGCGATCGGGCCGGCGCCGGAGACTTTGGCCAGGCTGGCGCCGGGGATCGTGTGGGTGTGTGCGCTGCTGGCGGCGCTGCTGCCGCTGGACCGGTTGTTCGGGGCGGATTTTGAGGATGGGTCTCTGGACCAGTTGTTGTTGTCCGGGTTGCCGGCGAGCCTGGTGGCGCTGGCCAAGGCGATGGCGCACTGGCTGGTGACGGGGCTGCCGCTGCTTGTGGCCGCGGTGCCGTTGGCGGGGATGCTGCGGATGCCTGGGGCGGCGTATCCGGCGCTGGTGGGGGGGTTGGCTTTGGGGACGATGGCGTTGTCTTTGTTGGGGGCGGCTTGTGCGGCGCTTGTGCTGGGGGCGCGGCGGGGGGGCGTGCTGCTACCGATACTGGTGCTGCCGCTGACGGTGCCGGTGCTGATCTTCGGGGCTGCGGCGGCGGATGCGGCGGCGGCGGGGCTGCCGGCGCGGCCGCATCTGTTGTTGTTGGCGGCTTATGCGGCGGCTTGCCTGCCGTTGTGTCCGGTAGCGGCTGGGGGCGCCCTGCGAGGCGCTACCGAGTGAGCGAGCCTGTCTTGAAACGCGCCTGGAACGATAAGGAAGCAGTCCTTTTTTGAAAAAAAGGACCAAAAAACTTTTGCTCCCTGTCGGCGGCTGAAGGACAGGCGCGCGACAGCGGACCAAACGTTTTTTGCTTCTTTTTTTCAAAAAAGAAGGTCTTTCTTTCTTCGGCCCGCGCCAGCAGTAGCAAATTTGCAACCCTTGGCGCGCAAGCTGTCAGGCAGAGCTTCTCTGCAAGCGAAACACGTTGCGCCCGAGGTGCGGACCAGCTCACGATACCGTGAGGGAGTGAGTCAATGCTGGATCGTCTAGGAGCGCACACCGAATGGTGGCGGGGCGCGGTCATCTACCAGATCTATCCGCGCAGCTTTGCCGATAGCAATGCGGACGGTGTCGGTGACTTGCCGGGCGTGACTGCGCATCTGGACCATGTGGCGCGGCTGGGGGTGGACGCGATCTGGCTGTGTCCGGTGTTTACCAGTCCGCAACGCGATTTCGGGTATGATGTGTCCGATCACACCAGCATCGATCCGGTGTTCGGCACGCTGGATGATTTCGATGCGATGGTGGCGCGGGCGCACATGCTTGGGCTGCGCGTGCTGATCGACCAGGTCTGGAGCCATACGAGCGACAGGCATGGGTGGTTCGCGGAGAGCCGGGCGTCGCGGGATGGGGCGCGGGCGGATTGGTATGTGTGGGCGGACCCTTGCGCGGATGGGACGCCGCCGAACAATTGGCTGAGCGTGTTTGGCGGCGCGGCCTGGACGTGGGAGCCGCGGCGGCGGCAGTATTATCTGCACCATTTCTTGTCGCACCAGCCGCAGTTGAATTTGTTGAATCCTGCGGTGCAGGACGCGCTGCTGGAAACCGGGCGGTTCTGGCTGGAGCGGGGCGTGGACGGGTTCCGGCTGGATGCGCTGGATTTCTTCACGCATGATCCGCTGCTGCGTTGCAATCCGGCGGCGATGGGCGCGGCCGCGAGCGTGAAATTGTTTGGGCGGCAGGTGCATGCGCATGACATGATGCAGCCGCAGACAGCGGACTTTCTGGCGCGGGTGCGGGCGCTGGTGGCGTGCTATCCGGGTGCGGTGACGCTGGGCGAGGTTAGCAGCCAGGACGGGGCTTATGATCGGTGCCGCGCGTATACGCAGGGTGGGTGCCTGGATATGGCGTATTCGCTGCGGCCGGCGCGTGGCGGGTTTGATTGGGCGAGCGTGCGTGAGCTGGTGGCACAGGCGGCGGCACCGGATGGGTGGCTGTGCTGGTCTTTCAGCAACCATGATGTGGAGCGGGCGGTCAGCCGTTGGAACCCCTGCCCCGGGTCTGCGCCTGATCCGCGGTTTGCGCGGCTGCTGATGGCGCTCCAGTTGACGCTGCGGGGTAGCGTGCTGGTGTACCAGGGCGAGGAGTTGGGGTTGCCGGAGGCGGAGCTTTCGGTGGAGCAGCTGCGCGATCCGTTCGGGATTGCGTATTGGCCGGAGTTTCGCGGGCGCGACGGGTGCCGGACGCCGATGCCTTGGGCGCGCGATGCGTTGCATGGGGGGTTCTCGGACGGGGAGCCATGGTTGCCTGTGGCGGACGGGCACCTGGCGCTGGCGGTGGATGCGCAGGAGGCTGATAGCGGGGCGCTGTTGCAGGAGTGGCGGCGGTTTTTGTCGTACCGGCGGGCGCATCCGGTGTTGGCGCACGGGGGGTTGGAGGTGCTGGCGCTGCCGGCGCCTCTGGTGGGGTTCGTGCGGTTCGACGAGACGGAGCGGGTGGTCTGCGTGTTCAACCTCTCTGGGGAGGGGGTGGAGGTGCCGCGTTGCTGCGCGGGAGCGCCCGCGTGGCTGGGGGCTTATGGGACGGCGGTTGTGGCGGAGGCTTTGGAGTTGGTTGTGGCGTAGGCAAGGAAGGCCTTCTTTTTTGAGAAAAAGAAGCAAAAAACTTTGTCTGGCTGTCGCGGGTCTGTCCTTCATGACGCGACAGCGGAGTCAAAAGTTTTTTGCTTCTTTTTTTCAAAAAAGAAGGCCTTCCTTGCTTACTTGCTTAACTCCGCCAGCACGCCACGCACGGTGCCGAACGCTTCGCGGTGGTGGTGCGTCGCGCCGTGCTCCAGCAGCGCACGGCGATGGGCGCCGGTGGCGTAGCCGGCGTTGCTGTCCCAACCGTAGAGTGGAAAACGTAATGCGAGGCGGGCCATCGCGCGGTCGCGCACCACCTTGGCCACGATCGAGGCGGCGGCGATCGACAAGCAAAGCGCATCGCCGCCGATGACGCAGCGTATGTGGCAGGTGAGCGGCGGCTTTCTGTTGCCGTCCACGAGCGCCACGTCGGGCGGGGTGGGCAGGCGGAGGACGGCGCGGGCCATGGCGAGCATGGCGGCGTGCAGGATGTTCAGCCTGGCGATCTCGGCGACGGAGGCGGCGGCTACGGCGATCTCGGCGGAAGGACAGGCGAGCAGGGCCGCGTAGGCGGTCTCGCGTTGTGCGGCAGTGAGTTTTTTCGAGTCGTCGAGCAGGCTGGCGAGTGCAGAGGGGACGCCGGCGGTGAAGACGACGGCGGCGGCCATGACCGGGCCGGCGAGCGGGCCGCGGCCCACCTCGTCCACGCCGGCGACTCGGCCCTGGTGCTGCGACTCGTGCGAGTAGTCCGGCATGGGCGCAGGCTAGCGCGCTGCGCCTCGTGTGCGCCAGAGCAAGAAAGAAAGGCCTTCTTTTCTGAAGAAAAGAAGCAAAAGACTTTTGTCCGCGCGCATTTGCGGCGGCCGAGTCTCTCCGACAAAGGTGAGTGCTGCGGCGGCGTGGGGAACAAAAGTTTTTTGCTTCTTTTTTTCAAAAAAGAAGGCCTTGCTTACTTCTCCTCTTCCAGCTTAGCCCGAGCCTCAGCCAGAAGCGCACACTCCGCAGCCGGCGGCGACGGCTCCTTCAGGTCGAGCGCATCCAGTGCCTCCACCATCGCCTCCGCCACGATCAGGTGCGCGAACGGCTTGTTGTCCGCCGGCACCACGAACCAGGGTGCGTCCGGTGATGCGGTGCCGGCGATCGCGTGCTGGTAGGCATCCTGGTACGCATCCCAGAAATCGCGTTCTTTCAGGTCGGCCGCGCTGAACTTCCAGTTCTTGTGCGGCTCGTCGATGCGGCTGAGGAAGCGGCGGCGTTGCTCGTCGCGGCTGACGTTGAGGAAAACCTTCAGCACCATTGTGCCTTGGTGCGTCAGGTATTTCTCGAACGCCGCGATGTCCTCGAGGCGGTGTTTCCAGAATTTCTTGCCGCGCGCGGCATCGGGCAGGTGCGCGTGGTCCAGGAGTTCGGGGTGCACGCGGGTGACCAGCACGTCCTCGTAGTGGCTGCGGTTGAAGATGGCGATACGGCCGGCGGCCGGCGCGTGGGTGTGTACGCGCCACAGGAAGCCGTGGTTGAGATCGACGGGGCCTGGCTGCTTGAAGGCGGTGACGTCCACGCCCTGCGGGTTGATGCCGGTCATGACGTGCTTGATGGTGCCGTCCTTGCCGGCGGCGTCCATCGCCTGCAGCACGAGGAGGAGCGAGGATCTGTCGTCGGCGTAGAGGCGGGTCTGCAGTTCCGCCAGGCGGGCGACGCCCTCTTTCAGCAGGTCTTCGATGTCGCCATGGTCGATGAGGTCGCCGCCGCGGTCGTCGGGCTTGTGGTCGGCCAGGGTGAAGCGGGCGCCGTCGGTGACGCGGTAGCGGTCAAGCAGCTTGCGGGCGTGGCGTGATTTCAAGATGCGGTGCGCTTGATGTTGAAGGGACCGATGGCCTGGCAGGTCGGCATCATCTCGATGCGGTTTATGTTGACGTGCTTGGGCAGGTTCAGCACCCAGGCGACTGCTTCGGCGATGTCCTCGGCGGTGAGCGGCGTGGTGCCCTTGTAGACGGCGGCTGCTTTTTCGGTGTCGCCGCCGAAGCGGACTTCGGAGAACTCCGTGCCGCCGCACAGGCCTGGTTCTATGTCGGTGACGCGCACGTTGGTGCCGACCAGGTCCGATTTCAGGTTCATGGTGAACTGGCGGACGAAGGCTTTCGTGGCGCCATAGACGTGGCCGCCCGGGTAGGGGTACTCGCCGGCGACGCTGCCCAGGTTGACGACGTGACCGCGGTCGCGCTCGACCATGCCGGGGAGGAGCGCGTGCGTGGTGTGGATGAGGCCGGTGACGTTGGTGGCGACCATGCGGTCCCAGTCGGCCACGCTGGATTGCTGGGCGGGGGCCAGGCCCAGGGCCAGGCCGGCGTTGTTCACCAAGGCGTCGATGGCTTTCCAGGAGCCGGGCAGGCTGGCCGGGAGGGCGGCGACGGCGGCAGCGTCGGTGACGTCCAGCTTGAGGGGGAAGACGCGGTCGCCCAGTTCGGCGGCGAGCGCGTCCAGCCTGTCCTGGCGGCGGCCGGTGGCCACCACGCGCCAGCCATCGGCGACCAGGCGGCGGGTGATGGCCGCCCCGAAACCGGCGGTGGCGCCGGTGACGAGGGCTGTGCCGGCGCTCACTGTAGCTCGATCTCCACGGGCACGTTGCCGCGGGTGGCCTTGGAATACGGGCAGACCTCGTGGGCCTTGTGGACGAGCTGCTCGGCGGTGGCGCGGTCCACGCCGTCGATCTTCGGCTTCAGTTTCACGGCGATGCTGTAGTCGTGGCCGTTGACCACCAGGGTGACTTCGGCGGTCACGTGCACGGCTTCCGGCTTGATCTTGTAGGCGCCGGCGACGGCCATGATGGCTGAGCCGAAGCAGGAGGAGTAGCCGGCGGCGAAGAGCTGCTCTGGGTTGGTGGCGGCTGCCTTGCCCGAGCCTGGCATGGCGAGGTCCAGATGGAGCACGCCGTCGGAGCTGTCCACGTGGCCGTTGCGGCCGGCGGTGGTGGTGGCGATTGCGGTGTAGGCCATGGGTGGCGGCTCCTGCTGTTTGGGGTCGGCACATGGGATGGGGGGGTGGTGTTTTGAAGCTGCGTTTGTGTTGTGGCAGGGGGAGGAAGGAAGGCCTTCTTTTTTGAAAAAAAGAAGCAAAAAACTTTGGGGCTGGCCTAGATAAGCCGGAAAGGCTTGTCTTCTTATATGGTTACAGCTCGTCGGCGGAGCAGGCTAGATCATGGCCTTCAGCGTGCTCTGGTGGAGCATTTCGTAGCTGGAACCCCCGCCCGTACTGCAGCCGAGCTGCTCGGGGTGAACAGGCACACCGCGACCCTGTTCTATCACAAACTGCGCGAGACCATCGCGGGCCATCTGGCCCACGAAGCGCCGGACCTGGGCGGCGAGGTCGAGGCTGACGAGAGCTACTTTGGCGGTGTTCGCAAAGGCAAGCGCGGCCGTGGTGCTGCGGGCAAGGTGGCCGTCTTCGGTCTGCTCAAGCGCGCGGGCAAGGTTCATGCGGTGATGATCGCCGACACCAGGTCTGACACGCTGAGCGGGATCATCCGCCAGAGCGTGCGGCCCGACAGCGTCATCTACACTGACGCTTACCGGTCCTACGACGTTCTGGACGTCTCCGAATTCCATCCTCATCGCATCAACCACAGCGAAGCGTTTGTGGCCCAGGGCCGCCACATCAACGGCATCGAGAACTTCTGGAACCAGGCCAAGCGCCATCTGCGCCGCTACAACGGCATCCCGCGGGCGCATTTCGGCCTGTTCCTCAAGGAGTGCGAGTGGCGTTTCAACTACCGCCCAACCGGCCGGCTGCTGACCACCTTGCTTGCATGGAGAAATCTTTGACTTGCGACTGTTGGGGTGCTGTCGGATATGTGGATAAGTGGCAGGCCGAACCTTGTTCAGTTAAACGACGGCTCGTCAGGCCACTTATCCACATATCCGACAGCTCAACAGCGAGCAGACGGATCAACTCAATCCTTATCTAGGCCAGCCCCAAAA
>CAXTCL010000197.1:0-7298 GCA_964242035.1 uncultured Acetobacteraceae bacterium
AGGCGGGGGAGCAAAAGTTTTTTGCTTCTTTTTTTCAAAAAAGAAGGCCTTTCTTGCCTTCCTCTACATTGAGAACTTCTCGCCAAGATAAACCCGCCGCACGTCCGCATGCGCCACCACCTCCTGCGGGGCGCCCTCCATCAGCACCTGGCCGTCATGCATGATGTAGGCGCGGTCGATGATCTCCAGCGTTTCGCGCACGTTATGGTCGGTGATCAGCACGCCCAGGCCGCGATGCTTCAGGTGGCGCACCAGGTCGCGTATCTCGCCTACCGCGATGGGGTCGATGCCGGCCAGCGGTTCGTCGAGCAAGATGTAGCTCGGCTGCGTGGCCAAAGCGCGGGCTATCTCCACGCGGCGGCGCTCGCCGCCGGACAGGGCGAGCGCCGGCGTGCGGCGCAGGTGGCCGATGCCGAATTCGGCGAGCAGGGCGTCGCAGGCCTGGTCGCGCGCGTCGGGGTCGGACTCCACAACCTCCAGGGCGGCCATGATATTCTGTTCCACGTTCAGCCCGCGGAACACGCTGGCTTCCTGCGGCAGGTAGCCGATGCCCATGCGGGCGCGGCGGTACATCGGCAGCATGGTTATGTCGGCGCCGTCCAGCTTGATCGATCCGGTGTCCGGCCGGACCAGGCCCACTATCATGTAGAAGGTGGTCGTCTTGCCGGCGCCGTTGGGGCCGAGCAGCCCCACCGCCTCGCCGCGGCGCACCTGGACGGACACGTTACGCACCACGGGGCGCTTCTTGTAGGTCTTGCCCACGCCTGTGGCGATCAGGCCGCCGGTGCCCGGCACCACGCGCAAGGGGTCCTGCTCGGCTGCCTCCTGGCTGCCCTCGGCCTTGCGTACGATGGTGGTGCGGGCTTTCACCGGACGCGTGTCTATCGTCATGACGAGCCTTTTCCACTGTGCGTGTGCGGCGCGGGTTTGGCGGGTTTGGGGGCCGATGCGGGGGAGCCGCCCGACCCGTTCGGCACTACCAGGCCTTGCACGCGGCCGCCGGGCGCCTGGGTCAGCGTAGCCAACCCGGTCTTCATGTTCACCACTGCGGCCGCGCCGTTCAATTGGTTTTCACCTTTGGTGATGTGGACGTTGCCTATGACGTGGGCCAGGCCGGTGTCGGGCAGGTAGACGCCGCGGTCGCCGGTGACGATCTCGGTGGGCGTGCGCACCTGCACGTGGCCGTAGGCTTCCACGCGCTGCAGCTTGCCGCCGGCGATCGGGTCGCTGTTGGCCGGTGCGCCAGGCTTGGAATTTGGTGGCTTTGGCGGCGGTGGCGGCGCGCCTGGTTTGCCCGGCGCGTTGGCGTCTGCCGTGTAGCCCACCAGCGTGTCGCCGGTGATGCGCCTGCCGTCGTTGCTGGTGGCGACCGCGTCGCCACGTGCCACGGCCATATGCTTGGCCGACCAATACTCCATCGAGTCACGCGACGTCAGCAGGTCGTTCGGTGTCGTCAGGCGCAGGCCGTGGCCGGTCAGCACGAGCACCGCCTGGTCGATGTCATAGACGGCGTGGTCGCCCCAGGCCTGGTCGGTCTGGGTGAAGATGTGCACGCGGCCTTCTGCATTGAGGCGGTAGATCTCGTTATTGCCTGTGTCGCCCGGGGCAGCCGGGTTGGTGCCGGGCGCGGGCGGCGGTGCGGGCGGTGGAGGCGCCGCACCGGGGGCGGCCGCCTTCTTGCGGTAGTGTGCGACCAGTTGGTCGGCGGTGACTGTGGCGTTGCCGCGGGTGGCGCGGGCGTCCTCGTGCGCGGTCACCGTCTGGGCGCCCTGGTCCCAGTCTATGCCGCCAAGCGCGGTCACGTTCACCGGGCCGCCGTGGGAGAGGTCTATCGGCTGGGCGGCGGCTGTGGCGGGGAGCAGGAGGAGGGAAGCAAGCAAGGCTTTCTTTTTCGAGAAAAAGAAGCAAAACGCTTTTGACCCCGCTGTCGCGCGCCTGTTGCCATTTGCCGTGCCGGCTCGGGACAATTTGAGCGCCTGCAACCACTCTTGCATTAGCCTTGCTGGTTTCAAAAACCACCCGAGTTGCTTGTGAAACTCAGCATGGTGAGTCGGCTGGCGTGCGTTTTCGAGCACCGGAGCGCAATGGCCTCCTGTGGCCGTGAGCACCTGAGCGTCGTGCGAGTAGCACGCTATTGCGTGACGAACGCGCGTCAGACGGCCACCAGGGCGGGTTTTACAAGCAACTCGCTGCTGGCTACTACTTGGCCGCATCGAGCACCAGATGGGCCGGGCCGCGGAACTGCACCACGCCGCCGCGGTCCACCAGCGTGAAGCCTTGCGCATCCAGCGTGCCGAACGGGCCTTCGGCATGCGTGTAGTCGTTGCTGGTCGCCGCACCCTGCTTGAGGTTCATCGTGGCGGTGGCGGACACCATCTGCGTGCCGTCCTGCCGGTACAGCGTCACCTGATTGCGGAGGTCCAGCTCGTTGACGTGCTGCATGAACACACCGGCCTTGGCGCGCAGCAGCATCCAGGTGCCGTTCTCCAGCGTCACGTCGCCCACCGGGTTCTGCAGGTTCAACCGGAGCGGGCCGTCACGGTCCGCGTGGTCGGCGGACACCGTGTAGGGCCGGCCTTTTTCGTCCAGGCCATGGTAGCGGGGGCGCGTCATGCGCCCGGCGTCCAGGCTGAGCGCGGTCAGACGGCGGAAGGTGACGCGGCCGCGGGCCAGGGTCTTGGACAGCTCCGGCCAGAGCGCGATGCTGGAGAGGAGGGCGAGGGCCACGATCGGCAGCACATATTTGGCCACCCGCACGGCGCGGCGACGGCGATACCGCACGATGGCTGGCTGCGACCAGGCGGACTCGGACGTGAGGGCTGCGGGTTGCGGCAGTGCGTTCATCCTGGACATCCCGCTCACGAGTATGGGCGCGGCAAGCGCCTGGTCAATCAAACGGTTGTCACCGAATGATACTGAACCGGCACCGGCCGGTAGAGGGCGGACAGGCGCCGGTCTTGCCTCATCGAAGCAGACTACGCCCGTGTGTCAGGCCCTATGGGCGAAGATGTCCGGCTCTTCATACCCGAGCATGTCCAGCCGGGTACGGGCCGGCAGGAAATCGTAGCACGCCTGCGCGAGTTCCAGCCGGCCCTCGCGCACCAGCAGTGCCTCCAGCTTCGCCCACAATGCATGCAGATGCAGTACGTCCGACGCCGCATAGGCGATCTGCTCCGGCGACAGCTCGGCGGCACCCCAATCCGACGTCTGCTGCTGCTTGGAGATCTCCACCCCGAGCAGCTCGCGGCAGAGGTCGCGCAGGCCGTGCCGGTCGGTGAAGGTGCGCACCAGCTTGGCGGCGATCTTGGTGCATTTCACCGGCGCCACGGTGATGTCCAGATTGTGCTGCAGGACCGCCACGTCGAAACGCGCGAAATGCATCAGCTTGGTGACCGCGGTGTCGGCCATCATGCGCTTGAGGTTCGGGCAGTCATAGCCGCGCCCGCCCAGCCGTTCCGGGACGATCTGCACCAGATGCGCGCTGCCGTCGCCGGAAGAGAGCTGCACCAGGCAGAGGCGGTCGCGATGCGGGTTGAGGCCCATCGTCTCGGTGTCCACGGCGACGACCGGGCCGAGATCCAGGTCCTCGGGCAGGTCGTCGCGGTAGAGGTGCAGCGGGCCGGACGAATTGAACTGAACAGCCATTACTCGCCCAAAAAAGGCCGTTGCTGGTGCCCCGGAGAAGACTCGAACTTCCACGACCTTGCGGTCACAGATACCTGAAACCTGCGCGTCTACCAATTCCGCCACCGGGGCCGGTGTAGCAACGGAGGCGGGGTGGTAGCGGGGGTGGCGCCGGAAGGCAAGGAAGGAAGGCCTTCTTTTTTGAAAAAAAGAAGCAAAAAACTTTTGCTCCCTGTCGGCGGCTGGTGAAGCGACCGCTATGCCTTGACCCTTGACGCGGGTCGCCCACACCCTGCCGTCATGCGCTTGTTTGTTGCCCTGGACCTGCCCTGGAGCCTGCGCGAGCAGCTTTCGGGCCTGACACTGGGGCTGTCCGGCGTGCGCTGGGTGCCGCCGGAGAACTACCACATTACGCTGCGCTTCATCGGCGAGGTGCCGCGGCATATGGCCGAGGAGATCGACCTGGCGCTGGCCGGACTGCGCGGGCGCGGTTTTGAGCTGGCGCTGTCGGGCGTCGGCACGCAGGAGAAAGGCGGGCGCGTGACGGCATTATGGGTGGGGGTGGAGCGCAACGCGGCGCTGGACCATCTGCGCGGCAAGGTGGAGACGGCGCTGCAACGCGTGGGGCTGGAGCCGGAACGGCGGCGGTTCCAACCGCATGTGACGCTGGCCCGGCTGGGCGAGGTGGCAGGCGAGCCGAAGCTCGCGCACTGGGTGCAGCGCCACAACCTGTTCCGCTCCGGTCCGATGAAAGTGGCGCACTTCACGCTGTTCAGCTCGCAGCTCGGCGGCGACGCCGCGGTGTATACGCCGGAAATGGAGTATGATCTGGCATGAGCGGCAGCGTCGATGCGCTGCTGGCGGAGGTGCGCGCCTGCACCGCCTGCGCCGCACATTTGCCGCTCGGCCCGCGGCCGGTGATACACATCTCGGCCACCGCGCGCCTGCTCATCGCCAGCCAGGCGCCTGGCACCAAGGTGCACCACGCCGGGATCAGCTTCTGGGACAACAGCGGCAACCGGCTGCGCGACTGGCTCGGCATGGACCGCGCGCTGTTCTACGACGAAAGCCGGGTGGCGATATTGCCAATGGGGTTCTGCTACCCCGGGCGCCTGCCGAACGGCGGCGACGCCCCGCCACGCCCGGAATGCGCGCCGCTCTGGCGCAAGCGGGTGCTGGCCGCGATGCCGGCGCTTCGGCTGACGCTTCTGGTGGGCAGCTACGCCCAGGCGGCGGCCGCGGGCGAGGAAGGCTGGCCGCATGCGCGCATGGGCGACCGGGTGCGGGATTACCGGCGCTATTTGCCGCGGTATTTTCCGCTGCCGCATCCTTCCTGGCGTACGGGTGCCTGGGAGCGTGCCAATCCCTGGTTCACGGCGGAGGTTTTGCCGGCTTTGAAGGCGGAGGTTTTGGCGGCTTTGGCAGGGTAGGAAGCAAGGCCTTCTTTTTTGGAAAAAAGAAGCAAAAAACTTTTGACGCCGCTGTCGCGCCGTCTCGGACGGGCCGAAGCTGTTCAGATGCGGGGGAACAAAAGTTTTTTGCTTCTTTTTTTCAAAAAAGAAGTGCTTTCTTCCTTCCCCCGCATGAACGAACCCGGCCTGAAGCGCGAAATAACCGCCTGGGGCATGGGCGCGGCAATCCTCAACGGCGTGGTGGGCGCCGGCATCTTCAGCCTGCCCGCCGCCATGGCTCAAGCCGCCGGCGCAGAGGCACCCATCGCCTACCTCGTGTGTGCCGCCGTAATGGCGCTTGTCGTGCTGTGCTTTGCCGAGGCCGGCAGCCGCATGCCTTCTACGGGCGGCGTTTACAGTACGGTTGCGGCCACGCTTGGCCCGCTGACGGGCTTTGTCTGCGGCATGCTCACCTGGATGGCCAGCGTGCTGGCGTGCGGCGGCATTGCCGGGGCGTTCGCTTCCACGCTGGGGACGGTGGTGCCGCAGGTGGCGGCGGGGCCTGGGCGGGCGGCGGTGATCGTGCTGGCGATCGGCGGGATCGCGCTGATCAATCTGCGCGGGGTGCGCGAGGCGTCCTGGGTGATTTCGGTGGTGACGGTGGTCAAGCTGGTGCCGCTGCTGCTGTTCGTGGGCGTGGGCGCCGTGGTCCTGCTGACCGGAGCGGTGGCGCCGCCGCCCGTGCTGGCGGCCAAGCCTTTCTCGGGGCTGGCAGAGGCGGTGCTGCTCGGCGTGTTCGCGTTCAGCGGCATGGAGACGCCGCTCGCGGCGAGTGGCGAGGTGGTGGACGGGCATCGGAACGTGCCGCGCGCGCTGTTCGGGGCGATGGGGCTGGTGCTTGTGCTGTATGTGGCGATCCAGCTTGTGGCGCAGGGGTTGCTGGGGGCGGGGCTGACCGGCCAGGCGGCGCCGCTGGCGGCGGCGGCGGCGCGTGTTGGGCCGGTGGCGCGCGCCATCCTGGTCGGCGGCGCGGGGCTGTCCATGCTGGCGTGGCTGGGCAGCGACATACTTGGGGCGCCGCGGATATTGTTTGCTTTTGCGCAAGACGGGTTGCTGCCAGGGGCGCTTGGGCGGGCGAGCCCGCGCACGGCGGCGCCCGACGTGGCGATTATCGCGCATAGTGCGCTGGCCGCCGGGCTGGCGCTTTCCGGCAGCTTCACAGGCCTTGTGGTGGCGTCGGCGCTGAACACGGCGGGGCTGTATTTCCTCGGCTGCTGGGCGGCCTGGGTGCTGCACAAACGCGGCGTGGCACTGTTGGGGCCGCCGGTAAGTTTTGCGGTGTTGCCGTATGTGGCCTTGGGCGGCATGGGCGCCATGGTGGTGCTGGTGTGCCTGGCACCCTGGAGCGAGATACTGGGCCTGGTCGCGGTGGTGATCGCAAGCCTGGCGATCTATTGGGTGGCTCGGGCGGTGGGCCGGCGGGCGCTGCCGGCGGGGTGACGCGGCCGGGGGCGCACGGTAGGGTCGGTGTCGCATAGACCAGGAACGATTCCGCCGATGACCGCACGCGCGCTGACCAGCTCTCTTCTTGCCCCCGCTCTGGTCATGGGGGGCTTTGGTGCGGCAATGGCGGACGCGCCCGCAAACCCGCTGCTGGCGCCGAGCACGCTGCCATACCAGGCGCCGCCGTTCGACAAGATACATGATGCCGATTACGCGCCGGCGATCGATGCCGCGATGCGCGCGCATGATGGCGAGATCGCGGCCATCGCCGGCGACCGCGCGGCGCCGGATTTCGACAACACGATCGTGGCGATGGAGCGGTCCGGCGCGCTGCTGACGCGCGTGTCGCAGATTTTCGGCAACATTACGCAGTCCAACACGGACGATGCGCTGGACCGCGCCAAAGACGAGATCGACCCCAAGCTGCAGGCGCACCAGGACGGCATCTTCCTGAACCCGCTGCTTTTTGCGCGCGTGAAGGCTGTCTATGAGAAGCGCGCCTCGCTCGGGCTGGATGCGAAATCGCTCTATCTGCTCGAGCAGACCTACAAGCAGTTCGTGCACGCCGGGGCGGCGCTGGCGCCGGCGGACCAGGCGCGGCTGCGCACGCTGAACCAGCAGATCACCGTGCTGCAGACGTCGTTCCAGCAGAAGCTGCTGGCGGCGACCGCGGGGGGCGCGGTTGTGGTGGACAATGTGTCCGAGCTTGCGGGGCTGGATCCGGCCGAGATTGGTGCGGCGGCGGAGGCCGGCAAGACGCGCGGCCATCCGGGCAAATAC
>CAXTCL010000198.1:0-7268 GCA_964242035.1 uncultured Acetobacteraceae bacterium
CCAACGAGGAGCTGCTGACCTCCAAGGAGGAGCTGCAGTCGCTCAACGAGGAGCTCACCGCGCTCAACAGCCAGCTCCAGGAAACGCTCGAGCGGCAGCGCACCACCGCCAACGACCTCCAGAACGTCCTCTACAGCACCGATGTCGCCACGCTGTTCCTGGACCGCGCCCTCAACATCCGCTTCTTCACCCCTGCCACCAAGGCGCTGTTCAACGTCATCCCGGGCGATGTCGGCCGGCCGCTGACCGACCTGCACTCGCTGGCCACGGATACCGACCTGCCGGCCGACGCGCGGGCGGTGCTGGCCGACCTGGCACCGGTCGAGCGCGAGATCGAGACCGCGGAGGGGGCCTGGTTCCGCCGCCGCATCCTGCCCTACCGCACCGAGGCGCACGGCGTGGAGGGCGTGGTGATCACCTTCCACGACTTCACCAGCCGGAAGAAGGCGGCCGCCGACCTGGAGACCGCCAAGGCCGACGCGGAGGCTGCCAACCTCGCCAAGTCCCGCTTCCTCGCAGCGGCCAGCCACGACCTGCGCCAGCCTTTGCAGACACTCGCCTTGCTGCAGGGTCTGCTGGCCAAGACCGTCGCCGGCGACAAGGCGGTGGCGCTGGTCAGGCGACAGGAAGACACCCTGCTCGCCATGTCGGGCATGCTGGACACGCTGCTCGACCTCAACCAGATCGAGGCGGGCGTCGTCAAGGCGGAGTTCCAGGAGTGCCGGATCGCCAGCCTGCTGGACCAGCTGCACAACGAGTTCATCTATCACGCGCAGGCAAAGGGCCTGGGCCTGAGCGTGGTGCCGTGCAGCGCGGTGATACGCACCGACCCGAGGCTGCTCGAACAGATGCTGCGCAACCTGCTGACGAACGCGCTCAAATACACCGACAAAGGCCGCGTGCTGCTGGGCTGCCGCAGGCACGGCGGCGCACTCCTGATCGAGATCTGGGACACCGGTATCGGCATCCCGGCCGGCGAGCTCCAGGCGGTGTTCGACGAATATCACCAGGTCAACAACGACGCGCGCGAGCGCGAGCGCGGCCTGGGCCTGGGCCTCTCGATCGTGCAGCGGCTGGGCGGCCTGCTGGAGCACCGCGTCAGGGTCCGCTCCAGCCCCGGCAAGGGGTCCGTGTTCACCATCGAGGTTCCGCGCGTCCCCGATCCGCCGCCGGTCGGTCAACGCCCGCTTCCGCCGCCGCAGGCCGCCGGGACGCCGGCGGCGTCCCACGGCCGACGCACGGCGGCCATCCTGGTGGTCGAGGATGATCCTGACCTGCGCTACCTGTTGCGCGAGCTGCTGCAGGAGGAAGGCCACACGGTGGACGTGGTGCCCAACGGTCATGCGGCCCTGGACAGGGTAGCGGACGGATCGTTCCGGCCCGACCTGGTGATCGCCGACTACAACCTGCCGGACGGCATGACGGGCCTGCAGGTGGCGTCCGGACTGCGCGAGAGCTTGCCCCAGGTCCCGATCATCATCCTGACGGGCGACATCTCGACAGGGACCCTGCAGGATGTGGCCCGTCACGGCCTCGTCCACCTTATCAAGCCGGTCGCGCCCTCGGACCTGTCCAGGACGATCGACGACCTGCTGGCGCACCCGCCGGCCCAGGCAGCCCCGCCCGCGTCGGCCGCGGGCGCGCAAGCCGGCGCCGCGATCATCTTCGTGGTCGACGACGACAGCAACGTTCGCGCCGCCCTTCGCACCGTGCTCGAAGAGGACGGCCGCGTCGTCGAAGACTACTCCGGAAGCCGCAAATTCCTCGCGGCCTTTGGGGCCGGCCGCCCCGGCCTGAACGCCTGCCTGCTGGTGGATGCCGCGATGCCCGACATGGACGGGCTGGAGCTGCTGGAGCAGTTGACGGCGAGCGGCCACATTCTGCCTGCCATCGTCATCACCGGCCATGGCGACGTGGCAATGGCAGTGCGGGCGATGAAGGCCGGCGCGCTGGACTTCATCGAGAAACCGGTGCGTGCGCCTGAGCTGCTGGCCAGCATCGCCCACGCCCTCGATCACTCACGCGGTTCAGCGGCCCAATCGGCGCGCCACGCCGAGGCCGCCGCGTCCCTGGCCGGGCTCACGACCCGCCAGCGCAACGTGATGGCGATGGTGCTGGCGGGACAACCCAGCAAGAACATCGCCGCCGACCTCGGCATCAGCCAGCGCACGGTGGAGAACCACCGGGCCTCCATCATGCGCAAGACCGGCGCGCGGTCGCTGCCGGCCCTGGCCCGCCTGGCACTCGCCGCCGCACCCGGCTAAGCGGCCTGACGCCTACGGGTGGTTCGGCTGGTCCAAAGCAAGCAAGGCCTTCTTTTTTGAAAAAAAGAAGCAAAAAACTTTTGGCCACGCTGTCGCGGAGTCCTCCACAGCGGCGCGACAGCGGAGTCAAAGTTTGTTGGTCCTTTTTTCCTGTGCGTCAGCGCGCCCTGAGTAGATTCCGAACCTGCCCCGCCCTCGCGGGACGCTCGATCATGCCGCTACATGAAAGGCAGGATCATGAATCGCACGCAGAACACCTCGTCCCCGACGCTTGCCCAGGCGGAGGCGCACACCGGGCCAGCCCGCGTCGGCGCCCTGCTTCGGGAGCAGGCCGCGATCATCATCCCTCCCGCCATGGTCACGTCCTATCACGAAGCGGACGAACCGATCGGGCGTGACACCCGTCAGGCTCTCTCCGCCGGCATCTTCGACGTGGATGGCGTGCTTCTGGCCTCACCGCACGAACGCGCCTGGCGCGAGGCATTGACCGGCTTCGCCGAGCCCGCCTTGTTCACGACTCCCCTCTATCAGGCCCGCGTGGCCGGCCGGCCACGGCTGGACGGCGCCCGCGCAGCACTTGAAGCCTTGCACGTGCCGAACGCGGACGGCCAGGCAGAACTCTACGCCGAGCGCAAGCAGGCCCGCCTGGAAAGCCTCATCAAGGCCGGCTGCGTGACCGCGTATCCGGACGCGCTCCGCTTCCTGCGCGCCCTCCGGGCGCTCGGCTGGCCGGTCGCGGCCGCATCCTCCTCCAAAAACGCCAACCCGATGATGCAGCTCATCCCCGCCGGCGCCGACCACGTGCTGCTGGAAATCTTCGACGCCAATGTCTGCGGGCGCGACCTAGCGCGCGGCAAACCGGCACCGGACATCTTCCTGCTCGCCGCTTTCAAATTGAAGACGCCACCTTCCCGCTGCTTCGTGATGGAGGACACGCCTGCAGGCATACAGGCCGCGAAGGCGGCCGGCATGACGGCGATCGGCGTGGCACGTCACGGTGACGCGGCCGGCCTGTGGGCGGCCGGTGCCGACCTAGTCGTGACCAGCCTGGACGAGGTGGCCGCGGGCAAGCTTGCGCAAGGGATGCTGTGCCTGGCGTGATCAGCGCAAAATTGCGAGAGGAAGCAAGGCCTTCTTTTTTGAAAAAAAGAAGCAAAAAACTTTTGCTTCCCCCCGCATTTGCAGCGTCCGGATATGTCCGGATACACCGAAGCGCCTGAACCTGCGCCAGGGATCAAAAGTTTTTTGCTTCTTTTTTTCAAAAAAGAAGGCCTTCCTTGCTTGCGCAGGAGTCAAACTTAAAGCGGGCTGGTAACCGCGGCAGCATCGCGGCCAGCGCCAGGACCAACGCGAGACACCCAGAGGCCCATCCCAACCGCATCCGTTGCTGCCGCAGAACGGGACCGGCCTGCTCCCGATAGGCGGCAAACACACCGTCCGGCCCGTCGAGATGCCGGTAGGCAAGCCCGGTATCCGCCGCCAGGCCAGCGAGATGCGGCGCGTCCAAGGCAGAGAGGTGCTCGCGCCCGCGGAACAGTCCGGCGGTCTCGCTCGGCACGTCGCCTGCGCGGTAGGTGCCAATCTCGCGGCCATAGGTGTCGTATTTCGGGATGGGCGAGAAGGCCGCGCCGCCCACCCCGAGTATCAGGCCATGGACAGCGCCGCGCAGGCCGGAGAAATCTGGCGCACCTTCCCAGGCCAGAGGCGGTGTCTCCTGCCCGTCGGTCATGAACACCAGGTCGGCGCCGAGTTTGCGCACCAGGCGAAGCGAGGCCAGCAGGGCGTCGCTGATGTGGCTCTCCGAATCCCAGCCCATGCGCCAGTCGACCGCGCCGATCTCCGCGTCCAGTGCCGGAAAGTTCTCGCAGGCCTCGACGGGCTCGAACAGCAGGAACGGCTGGCGCTCGACGAAGACCGCCAGCCCGAACCGCGAGCCGCAGGGAAGCTGCGCCAGAAGCTGCCCGGCGGCGCGCTTCTCCATCGCGATCCGGCTTACCGGCGCGCCGTCGATCGTCTGGTCGCGCACGTTCATGCTGAGCGTGATGTCGAGCACGGCGACCACGGTGAAGACGGGCCGCAAGACGGTGACCGGCGGCGCCAGTAAACCGGCGATCAGGACGAGCAGGGCGGCGGCCCGAAGCAGGAAACCGCGGTCGCGCCAGGCCGTCACGGCATGCCGTTCGGCGCGCCGGGTATGTCGGGCCAGGTCGCGCGCTCATGCGCCATCTCGTCGCTGGCGGTGGGCTCGGCAGCCTCGGTGTCGCGCACCAGGGCGGCCGCCAGCGTGTAGTTGTAGCGGGCGTCCCAATCGTCCGGATCGATCTGTATCGCCTGGCGGTACTCGGCCTTCGCCAGGCTCAGGATCGGCGCCACCTTGCGGTACGGCACCGTCCTGAACAGCCCCAGCGCCTGCCGCATGTGCGCGTTGCCGACGGCGTACAGCGCCGCCGCGCGCTCGGGCGTGGCGCCGCCGCCCGCCATCCGGTCGGCGATGGCCTGCGCGCCGTCCAGCTGGCCGCGCGCGATCAGGTAGCGCGCCCTGGCGAGCTGGAGGATGCCGGGCGCGTCGCCTGCCACCGCCAGGTCCTGCCCGCCCGCCAGCGCCAGCGCGCCGATGTTCTGCCGCTGCATCTCCAGCCATTGCGCGCCACCCTTGAGGAACAGCACGGCGCCGGCCAGCAGCACGGTCATGCCAACCCAGATCCTGACCTGACGCGCCGCATTGCTCATCGCCGCACCGGCAGCGCGGGAATGCCGCGCTCGGCAAGCTGCGCCAGCAGGCCGATCGCCAGGCAGATCGCCGCCACGCCGTAGCAGGCGCCGTCCAGGTCGCGCCGCGGCAGCGTCTCGCGATAAATGATGGGTTGCGTCTCCAGCGCGCCGATGCGGCGCGTCGCGGCAGCGATAGCGCCAGGGTCGCGCGCCTCGAACCCGGCATAGGTCCCGCCGAGCGTGCGGAAGAACGCGTCGAGCCCGGCCGGCCGGCCCAGATTGTGGCTCTCGTCCTCCTCCTCGACAAGCGGCGGATCGTCGCCGCTGCGCAGATACAGGTAGTAGAGATGCGCGCCCGACCGCCGTGCCGCGGCACGTATGTAGTCGCGTGTCGTCTCTGGTATGGCGCCCGCGCCGTCGGAGACCAGCAGCAGCACGCGCGCCGCGGTCGCCGGATCGCGGTCGAACTGCGCCAGCCCCATCGCCACGCCTGCGCCTATGTCGGTGTTGGCCAGCCCCTTCTCCGCCATCGCCCTGATACTGGCGGAAACCGCGTCCCGATGCGCGGTGAGCGGCATGGCGGGTATCGGCGAGGTGGAGAAAGCCACTACGCCGAAGCTGTCATGCGGCCGCCCGGCGAAGAACGCGGCCAGCAGGCGCGCGGCCGCCTGGGACTTCGACTCGCCCGCCTTCTCGCCGCGCAGGGCGAACGGCTCGTCCATGCTGAGGCTGCGGTCCAGCGCGATGACTACATGCGCGCCCGTGCCCTGCCGCTCCACGCCGAGCGGGCCGTCATGCAGGCCGGCCAGCCCCAGGACCATCGCCGCGACCGCGATGGCCGAGACGGCCCGCAACGCCCAATCCAGGCTAGCCGACCAGGCATCGTCCGGCACGACCATAAGCGACGCGGTGCCCTGCCAGCGCAGGCCGGCGCCCAGCATCGCCGGCACGCAACCGGCGAGCAGGAGCAGCACCAAGGGGTGATCGAGCGCCATCAGCCCAGCCGCTCGGCGCGCGCGAGGTCGTCGCACAGCGCCACCCACGCGGTGACGTCCGGCGCCTCCGCCGGCGCGCCGAAGAACACCCCGCGCGACGCCTCGAAGAACGTGCCGATACGCTCCCGCAAGGGCAAGAACCGCTGGTGGCGGCCGACAAAATCGTCGAGGTCGCCGGCGAACAGGCGCCGTCCCGCGGTGGCGTCGAAGGCGCGGTGCAGCACCAGCATCGCCTCGCGCCCAGCCGTGGCACCAGGCTTGCGCGCCAAACCTGCCAGCTCCCTGGCCGCCTTGCGGAACGGCGCCTGGCGGGAGGCGAACCCAAACGGCCAGGCCAGAGCGAGCACGCCGCATGCCATCGCCGCAAGCCCCGCCGTCATCTTCCATCCGGCGCCCGGCGCGCGTGCCACCGCCTGCGTGTGGTCGGGCCGCAACACAGCGGGATCGAGCACCGGCTGCAGATCATGCCGGAACGTGGACGCGGTGAAGCGGAACCCCGGCACCGCCGCCTGCAGCCGGCGCCCGCCGGCGGAGAAGCTCACTTTGTAGCCGGGCACCTCGGCGGCCAGCACCTGCTCCGGCGAGAAGAAGCTCTGATACGTCACGCGTATCTCGACACGGCCCGGCGTGCCGCCGACCGCCACGCGCCGCAGATCGACGCTGGCGGAGACCGGCCCCTCCTGCGGCAGCGAGCGCAGGTCCAGCGTGGTGCCAGGCAACACCTGCAGGGTTGCGGTGCTGGTCAGCTCGTCGCCCACAAACACGCCGAAATCGCGCGCGGGAGGCTGCAGCGTCACCGAGACGACCTGCGCCGCGCAAGGGCCGCCGCAAACCGGCAACGCCGCGAAGAGCCAGGCCAGGCGCATCAGCCTCATGACCTGACCAGGTGATCGGACAGCGCCTGCACATCGATGCCGCCCGACGCGTGGAACGCCGGCCGGCAAAACCGCTGGAACAGCAAGTCGAGCCGGCGCCGACGGTCCGCCTCGGCCGCCTGCCAGCGCCGCCGCAAGGCCGGCCGCATGAGCACCAGGCGCGTCCGGCCGGTCTCCGCATCGGCCAGCCGCAGCAATCCCGCACGCGGCAGCCTGGCCGCGGAATCGATCTCCAGCACGACAGGCGCCACATCGTGCCGCGCCAGCGCGGTCAGCGCGCGCTCGACCAGGCCGATCGGCATCAGGAAGTCGGAGACCAGGAGCACGAGGCAGCGCCGCGCCGGCAGCCGCCCGGCCAGCTCCGCGATGCCGTCCGCCCCCGCGCCGCCCTGCGCCAGGCCAGCCAGGTGCGCCACCATCTG
>CAXTCL010000199.1:0-7231 GCA_964242035.1 uncultured Acetobacteraceae bacterium
CGAGGACGTGACCCTGGCGCTGGATTGCGCCAGCACCGAATTCTACCGCGACGGCCGTTACCGCCTGGACGGCGAAGGCCGCGACCTGGACGCGGAAGGCATGGTCGCCTACCTGGCCGAGCTCTGCGACCGCTACCCCATCGTCAGCATCGAGGACGGCTGCGCCGAAGACGACTGGGAAGGATGGCGCTACATGACCGAGCAGCTCGGCGGCCGCATCCAGCTCGTGGGCGACGACCTCTTCGTCACCAACCCCGAGCGCCTGGCCCGCGGCATCGCCGAAGGCACCGCCAACTCGATACTGATCAAGGTGAACCAGATCGGCACGCTGACCGAGACGCTGGAGGCCGTGCAGATGGCCCACCGCGCCGGCTACACCGCGGTGATGAGCCACCGCTCCGGCGAGACCGAGGATTCGATCATCGCCGACCTGGCGGTGGCCACCAATTGCGGACAGATCAAGACGGGCTCGCTCAGCCGCAGCGACCGGACGGCGAAGTATAACCAGTTGATACGGATCGAGGCGGAGCTGGGGGCTTCGGCGATTTATGCGGGGCGTGGGATACTTCGGGCGTAAGCAAGCAAGGCCTTCTTTTTTGAAAAAAAGAAGCAAAAAACTTTTGACTTCGCTGTCGCGCCGTGAAGGACGGAACCGCGACAGCGAGACAAAAGCTTTTTGCTTCTTTTCTCGAAAAAGAAGGCCTTCCTTGCCTTCGGAAACCCACAGCCGCGCCACCCGTTTCAACCGCGCACTGCAAAACAGGAGACCAAAGATGGTTGACGAGAACCGCATCACCGGCGCCCTTCACCAGGCCGAAGGCGCCATCAAGGAAGGCTTCGGCAAGCTCACCGGCGACAAGAAGACCGAAACCGAGGGTGCTGCCGAGAAGACCGGCGGCAAGGTCGAGAACGCCGTCGGTGGCGCCAAGGACACCGTCCGCGACACGCTGGACAAGTAACAAGTCTACCGCCTTAAGAACGAAAAAAAGGAGCCGCAAGGCTCCTTTTTCTTGTCCGGCCTGTGATCCGGCGTGCAAGCCTAACGGCCCGGCACCGCCGGCTCCGGGCTGGCAAAGGCGAGCAGGCTCGCAGGCGGCGTCATCCTGGCCGCCAGCAGGGACCTGCTCTTGGCGGCCGCCACCAGGGTCTGCGCCCGCGTCCACGCGTCGTCGAACGCGGCCTTGCGGCACTCCAGGTAGGCTCCGCTCGCCAGATCCTTGCTGCCACCGTCATTGCAGACCGCCGAGGCCGCCACCATCAGCCGGTGGCGCAGGACCCTCTGGTCGGACGGCGCAGCCAGGTCGAGCCCCCGCAGCGACACCACGCGGGTCGCGGTGACGGCGTCGTCCGCCAGCGCCGGCTGCACGGCCAGGATGGCCGTCGCTGCAAAGGCCGCGGCGGCGAGCCCGGTGAAAAGGCGCGCTTTGATGTTGCTCATGATGATCTCCGTTATGTGTCGTTCGGGTTAATGTCGCCGCTGCCCGAGGCGGATGTCCGTCTGCCGGGGCAACGAGGAAATCGGTAGGCGTCCGGACGCGGGCTCGGAAATCAATCGGGCCGAATTGCTGCTAGCCGGGATAAGCCATGTCTTTCAGGCAGGTAGCTTCCAGGCGGAACGAATTAATTGCTGTCCGCCTGCGAGATCGGCCGGCGGCTGATGAGGGCTGTTCGTCTGGTCGAGGGCGCGCGTCGCGCGCCGACACGCCATCGCGTGATCGCCCGCCGGATGCGATCCCTGCCAGCGTCGGACACGCGTTTTTCGTATCCAGGCCGCACGGGCTACGTTACGTCTCACGCGCGTTGCGGGGGTTCCCGTCTTGCAGGAAGAAGACTACTGGCGGTTCGGGCCGTTCGAAGTCGACAGGCGACGCCGCCTGCTGTCGGCGCACGGCCGCGCGGTGAAGCTGGACGCCAGGGCCTTCGACCTTCTGGAATACCTAGTCAGCCACCGTGACCGATCGCCCACGCGCGACGAGATACTCGCCGGCGTCTGGCGCGGCATGACGGTCAGCGAGAACAACCTGTCCGTCCAGCTGTCCGCCCTGCGGCGCACGTTGCTGGACCACGGCGGCGGCGACAGGCTGATACTGACCCTGCCAGGCCGGCGCTACCGCTTCGTGGGCGACCTGCAGCCGGCCGCGGCACCCGGCTTGCCGCCTGCGGAAGAGCCTGCCGAACCCGAACCCGCGCCCGCCCCCCCGGCCAGCCTGGCGGTCACGATCCCAGGCCGCAATCGTCTAGGTCGGATAGCCGGGGTGGGTCTGGCCATACTCCTCGCCGGCGTTGCGGCCTGGCACCTGTGGCTGCACCGCCCGGGCACACAAGCCGGGCTTCCGCTCTCCATCATGGTCCTGCCGTTCCAGAACCTCGGCGACCACGCGCAGGATTACCTCGCCGGCGCGGTGACCGACGACCTGACGACCGAACTCACCCGCCTGCCGGGCAGCCTGGTGATCTCGCGCGAGACGGCCGAGGCCTACGCCGTGCGCCGGCAGGGCGCGATCGAGATAGGGCGCGCGCTGCAAGTCGGCTACGTGCTGGAGGGCGGGGTCTCCACCGACGAGACGGCGCTGCGCATCAACGCGCGCCTGATCGACACGCGGAACGGCGCGCTGCTCTGGACGAAACCGTTCATCGTGCAACGCGACCGCCTGGGCGAAGCACGCGACCTCATCGTGGGGCAGATCGTGGCCACGCTCGGAGCGGTGCTCGTGCAGGCGGAGGACACGCGCTCGCGCCAGGAACGCCCCGACAACCCGAGCGCGGTGGATCTCCTGCTCAGGGCCAGGTACGCGCTGGACCTCGGCGATTCGCTGGCCGACTACCAGACAGCCCAGGCACTGCTGGACCGCGCCTTGAAGGAGCAACCGGAGTTCGTGGACGCCCTGGCCGAGCTCGGCTGGCTCCTGGTCTGCAAGGTCACCAACGTGGACGATCCGGACCAGGAGACGGACAAGGCCAGGGCGCGCCAGGTGATCGGACACGTGTTGCGGCTCGCTCCGCGAAACGAACGGGCGCTGGCGGCACAGGGGCGCCTGCTCTCCCTGCAAGGCGATTACAACGGAGCGATCGCCAGCGCCCGGGCGGCATTGCGGGTGCAGCCGAACGAGGTGGATGCCGAATGGGTCCTGGGCACCGCCGAATATTATCTCGGCCACCTGGAAGCCGCAGCGACGCCGATTGAGGCCAGCCTGCGCATCGATCCGGAAGGACCATACAGCAAGCTGCGCTACCAGCGTCTCGGCAGCATCGAGCTGTTCGCGGGCCACTACGCGGACGCGATCGCAAGCCTGGAGCAGGCCTCCGCCGGCGACGTACCGCCGGCACCCGGGGACGGCAGCTGGGGCCGGCTCGAAAGGGTGCGGCTGATGCTCATCGCCGCCCACGCGTTGCTCGGTGACATCAATGGTGCGCGCTTGCGCTATGCGTCCTACAACACCGTCTGGGCGCACAGAAGCGTCTGGCGCATCAGCGCGTTCGTGCCGAAGACGCTAGGCGCGCTCCCGGGATTTCAGATGTTCCGCGCGGCGTTGCTGCAGGCCGGCATGGAGCCGTTTGCCGACGAGACGGAAGATGACCACGTCGAGCCCTCATACGATCCCTTGACCGGCGGTGATTTCACGCCGACGCCAATTTTTGTTCCAGGCACGATAACTATTCATACACCGGCGCTACGGGCATTGCTGGCGAGCGGCGGCCCCGTTCTGGTCATCGATCTGGGCACCGGCACAGCCGTTATCGGCCGTGCCGTGTGGGGAGACAGTGCCGCCCGGGATGCGGGCGACAACGCGTTCGTCGATCGCCAAACAAGCTTGTTTCTGGATCGTTTCCCGCATGCGCCGGTCGTCGTCATGGCCGACGGCACCTGTGGCGTGACGTCCTACAATGCAGCCTTGCACCTGGCCTCCAGGCTCGGCCGCCAGGTGTACTGGTATCGCGGCGGCGAGGAAGCCTGGGCCAAAGCCGGCCTGCCCGGCTCCTACAGGCGTTCCGATTGACTTCGTAACTTCCTTGAGCGATACTCGGCTTTTCTAAACTTGTTGCACGCAGCTGTATGATTCCAGTTTTGCTGCAAATGCCGCTTATGATGGAGACCATTCGAGATGAGCGAATCATTGCCATGCGAAGAGGATACGTCCGACATCGTCACCCTGGATTTCCAGATCACCTTCCACAAGACGGAAACGGTTCTCGCACCGGACGGAAGCCTCCACGGCATCAATGCGGTGTGCCTGAAGCAAAATTACCATAAGATTCTCAAGCTCGAACCCTTCAAAGACGACGGCAGCCCCGAGCTGTTGCCGGCGAAACGGCGTGATTACATAAGAGGAACGAGCGACCACAGAGCGTTGCTGAGCATCGCTCTTGCTCTGTTCGACGCGCAGTTTGCCAGGACCACGTCGGAGCCGCTCAGGGCTCGGCTGCCGCCACCTCCGCCCGACAGAGGTTGCTGAGTCGGACATGGCAGCCTGGTCTTTGCCGAGATTCGCGCCGCGCCTGCGCTTCTGTCTGCTGGCTTGCCTGTGCACCGCGGCTTGCCAGGGCAGCCTGACCACGCATCCGGCGAAGGATGCCGAGCTCGACGGCACCTATGACGGCGTCAAGTTCTACCCGACCAGTCTGGTGAAGGAATATTCCGAGACGACGGTCGTGATCAGGGACGGCCGGGTCGTTGCTTCATCGTCGAAAGACCGGCAATCCGATACGGCGTTGTACTGTCGCCCGGTGAAAAACGCCCGCTATATAGTTGCAGCCGATTTCAGGCATCCGCTGATCATGAAGTTCAAGCCGGGCCTTCTCGAAAGCTACACCTTCAATCCGACACTGACGGATGGCATGCTTACCGGTCTGAACAACGTCGCCACTCCCGACGCCGGCAAGACGTTCAACAACATCGCCACAGGTATTGGCGCAGTCGTCCCAAAGTTACCCTTCGCGTCCACACAAGGGTCGGCATCGGCCCCTGGCGAGCTTGCATGCACGGACGGCGCCGTGGTGACAGACAGGACGGCGGAGCTTCCGAGGTACACCAACCCGCCTTGAGGATGAAACCATAGAAAGCAAGCAGTCCTTTTTTGAAAAAAAGGACCAAAAAACTTTTGCTTCCCCCCGCCTGCATCCAGACGCGGTCAGGTTCTGCAAACGCGCGCTTTTGCGGCAGCGTGGGAGAAAAAGTTTTTTGCTTCTTTTTTTCAAAAAAGAAGGCCTGGCTTGCTTGCGCGAGAGTCAACCTCAAGAACCTGCAGATCCCGACTGAAACCCCGGGCGTCAGCCACGCCCCGCATTCCACGACACCAGCTTCAGCGTCAGCCGGCTGATCCGCACATCGTCGTCGTTGTATTGCTCCTCGACCGACTCCACGAAGTTCCGCAGCGCCGGCACGTAGTACAGCGCGCCATACGTCCCGCGCGTCATCTTGCCGCGCCCGCCGCGGCGCGTGCTGCTGAACGTAGCGCCGCGCCCGGGCTCCGCGGCACCGCCGGCAACCGCCACGCTCGGCACCTCGATCATCCCCTCGTCCACGCCGCGGGCCTCGACCTTCAGCGCGTGGAACGTGCCGGCCGGCACCGTCACATCCTTCCAGCCCACCACGGTGTAGGTCCGCCGGACATGCAGCGAAAGCTGGTTGCCGCGGCGCGTGTCGTCGCGGAAATCCACCGACCACGTCTTGCCAACCTGCAAGGGAAAGTTGAACGGCCGCGCGGTCACCGTCTGCTCGCCGTCCACCATCCGCCGCTTGCTCCAGTCCTGGCCCATCACCTGGTCCACCGGGCTGGTCGGCGCGCCGTCCGGCTTCACGCCCACCACCATCGTGGACGCATCCAGCCGCTCGACGGACTCGTTCAGGCGCACCTGCTGGAACCCCGCTGCGCCCTTCTCCGTCGTCTGCTCGAACACCCAGCTATCGCCCACGGAGAACACCGGCCCCTGCACCGGGCCGTCCGCCGCCACTGCCGGCGCTGCGAGGCAGAGGCCGGTGAGCAGCAAGGCCGCCCGGGTTGCACATGCCGCCATCGACCAGCTCTCCTACAAACACGGGCACGAGATTATCTTGCCGGCTTCGCATCGGACAAGCGCCGGCGCCGGAGCGGACAGGCGAGCCGACGTTTCCGGGAGCTCTGTCCAGGAAGGTCTGGCCCCGCCCGCCTTGCCAAACCTCGCCCGATCCGCCATACCCCGCCGCGTTAGCGCATACGCGCCGGCAAATTCACACGCGGGGCACTTTCCTGGGGCACAAACCCCTCGGATCCGGTGCCGCAAGGCCACCCCCGCGGAGGCTCAACCGGACCACCATCAGGAAAGGACCGCCAATCATGGCGATGCCCGATTTCTCCCTGCGCCAGCTCCTCGAAGCCGGCGTCCATTTCGGCCACCACACCCGCCGCTGGAACCCCCGCATGGGGCCGTTTCTGTTCGGCGTACGCAACCAGGTCCACATCATCGACCTGCAGCAGACCGTCCCCATGCTGGACCGCGCGCTGCGCGCCGTGCGCGACACCACCGCCGCCGGCGGCCGCGTCCTTTTCGTCGGCACCAAGCGGGCCGCGGCGGAATACGTCGCCGACAGCGCCAAGCGCTGCGGCCAGTACTACGTCAACCACCGCTGGCTCGGCGGCATGCTGACCAACTGGAAGACCATCACCGGCAGTATCAAGCGCCTCCGCCAGATTGACGAGATGCTGGGCGGCGACATCCAAGGCCTGACCAAGAAAGAAGTCCTGGACATGACGCGCGACCGCGACAAGCTGGAGCGCAGCCTGGGCGGCATCAAGGAAATGGGCGGCCTGCCGGACATCCTCTTCATCATCGATACCAACAAGGAAAAGCTCGCCGTCGAGGAAGCCAACAAGCTCGGCATCCCCGTTATCGCCGTGCTGGACAGCAACTCGGACCCCCAGGGCATCACCTTCCCGATCCCCGGCAACGACGACGCGATCCGCGCCATCACGCTGTACTGCGACCTGATCGCCGGCGCCGTGCTGGACGGCATCAGCGCCGAGATGCAAGCCAGCGGCCAGGATCTGGGCGCCGTCGAGGAGATCCCCGAGGCGCTGCAGCCGAGCCACGAGTCCGCTCCGCATCACGGCTTGGCCGAAGCAGAGGCCGAGCCCGATATCGCGCTGCCCGAACTCGAGGTGGCGATGAGCCAGCCTTTGCAGGAAGCTGCCGCCACCTAAGCAAGCAGTCCTTTTTTGAAAAAAGGACCAAAAAACTTTTGCTCCCTGTCGGC
>CAXTCL010000200.1:0-7188 GCA_964242035.1 uncultured Acetobacteraceae bacterium
AGGCCTTCTTTTTTGAAAAAAAAGCAAAAAACTTTTGCTCCTGTCGCTGGTGCCGCCGCAATGATTTCATGATGTAGCCGGTTCGTTGAGGCTGTCAGGAGCAAAAGTTTTTTGGTCCTTTTTTTCAAAAAAGGACTGCTTTCTTTCGTTTGCTAGTAGGTGCACACATGAAAACAGCCGCCGCACTACTCATCCTGACCAGCCTGGCTTTCACACCGCTACGCGCCGCGACGCTCCAGGTGGTTGAGCGCGCCGAGACGGACGCGACGCATGTGCGGGGTGGTAACGCTCCGGATAATGTTGGTGACATGCTGACGTTCATCAACCCGATCTTCGATGCGGCGAACGCCGGTAGATTGGGCTCCGACCAGGGATTTTGTGTTCGCCTGAGCGTCGGAAAAGACTATGAATGCCATTTGACCCTTCTGCTCGGAACGGGAGAGATCGTCGTTGACGGACCGTTCTACGACAATGCCGATTCCATGATGGCGGTCACCGGAGGGACAGGCGCTTATGCCGGGGCGCGTGGCGAGATGAAACTACATGCGCGTAATGCACGCGGCACGGCGTTCGATTTCGTCTTCGATTTTGAGGTCATGCACGGCGTGACAGCGCCTTCGCCGCGGTGAGCTGAATTCGGGCTGTCATCTTCAGCTCGATTGTCGCTGGGCTTCGTTCGCGTTCGCTACGTTCGACTGACTTGAATTTGTATGCGGCGGTCGCGGATATCGCGGTCGGCACGGTTCCAAGTGGGCGTTGTTTCTCGAGTAGCAGTCGACCTAAAGGGGCCACCCGCCGAAAAAGATGTTCATTGTAACAGACGTTTCGAGTATTTCGGCTGCTTTATGAACTCACGCAGTCGGGAATGCTCTAGTCGGTGCCTTTCAGAGATAGAAGGCTGATGCTCCTGGTTCCGCCCGAGGCAGACAGGGCGTGTCGTCAGCGCAGCCGGCGGATGATCGCCGCGGTGATGTCCGAGGTCCCCGCAGCTCCGCCCAGATCCCGCGTACGTATGCCGTCCGTCACCACGGCCGCGTGGATGGCGGTGCGCAGCCGGTCACCGCAGGCCTTGTCGCCTGCGTGGTCCAGCATCAACCCCAGCGCCAGCAAGAGTGCGGCCGGATTAGCCACGCCACGACCGGCGATGTCCGGCGCGGAGCCGTGCACGGCTTCGAAGATTGCCGCGTTCGTGCCGATGTTCGCACCTGGTGCGAGACCCAGGCCGCCGATCAGCCCGGCGATCAGGTCCGAAAGGATGTCGCCGAACAGGTTCGTGGTGACGATCACGTCGAACTGCCAAGGATTGAGCACGAGCTGCATCGCGCAGGCATCCACGATACGGTCATCCATCGCCACGCGGCCCTCGTATTCCGGGGCGATGTCACGCGCGGCATCCAGGAAAATCCCTGTTAGCGCCTTAAGGATGTTGGCCTTGTGTACGACGGTCACCTTCTTGCGGCCGTTTGCCACCGCGTATTCGAAGGCGTGCCGGACGATGCGGCGGCAGCCGGCACGCGTGTTGAAGCCGGCGGAGAATGCCACGGCCTTGTGGTCGTCGCCCACCGGCATGTAGTGCTCGAACGCGGCGTAGAAACCGTCCAGGTTCTCGCGCACTAGCGTAATATCAATGTTGTCGTAGCGGCCGCCGGGGATCAGCGTGGTGGCGGGCCGCATGTTGGCGAACAACTCGAATTCGCGGCGCAACTCCACATTCACCGATTTGAAGCCGCCGCCGACCGGCGTCGTCAACGGTCCTTTAAGGGCCAGCTTGGTCTTCCTGATGCTGTCCAGCGTGCTTTGCGGCAGCGGGTCACCATGCGTGGCGATGGCGCCCAGCCCGGCCGGCGCGGTCTCCCACGTGAAGGGGCTGCCGAGCGCGTCCGAGACGGCGAGCACGCTCTCCACGATCTCCGGGCCGATGCCGTCACCGGGGATGAGCGTGGCGGGGTGTGGCATCGGGCTAGACCTTTGGTGGCGGGATTTTGGAGGTAAAAGAAGAAAGCACTTCTTTTTTGAAAAAAAGAAGCAAAAAACTTTTGGTCCGCTGTCGCCGGCTGTGGCAACGCCCGAGCTGGGGAACAGAGGCGCGCACGCTTAGCCGCGTCGGGGACAAAAGTTTTTTGCTTCTTTTTTGCAAAAAAGAAGCGCTTGCCTGCTTCCTACTTCACCACCGCCAAGGCAGGCCGAAGCTGCGCCATCCCGGTGATCGCCGCCTGCGTCTCCGCCGGCGTCAGGTCGCTGCCCAGCGTTCCTACCGCCTCCTGATCATGCCCCGCCATCACCTGTGCCAGCGCGAAATCGGCACGCACACGTGGCGTGACCGACGCCGACGACGCGATGTCACGCATCATCGTCTCCGCGCGCGCCGCCTGACCGCTCAGCGCCAGCGACAATGCCAGGTTCACCCGCACGGAGATCCGGCTAGGATCCAGCGCCATCGCCTGCTGATAATATCCCTGCGCTTCGGTGTGGCGCTCCTGCAGGTCCAGCACATAGCCTAGATCATTGAGCACGAGCGGGTCACGCGGCGAATCGGCCAGAACGGCCCGGAACGTGGCTTCCGCTGCGTGCGGATTGTCGCGCAACTGCATTTTGCCCTGGCCCAGCCTGGCCCGTACGTCATTCGGGCTGCGTGCGAGCGCCTGACGGTAGTCGGCTTCCGCGGCCAGGCGGTCACCCAGCACCACCTCGGCGTCGCCGGCCTGCGCCAGCGCGCCCACGTTGCCGGGTTGCGACGAGAGTACGCCCTTGGCAATTGCCAGAGATGTGCCGGCCTCGCCTTCGCTCAGGGCGTCCCTTGCTGCCTGCAGGCTTGCGCCGTTGCCGCTTACCACGGCGGCGGGTTTTTGTTGGCAGGCGGCCAGTGCGGTCAGGCATAGGAAGGCAGAAAAGGCCTTCTTTGAAAAAAAGAAGCAAAAGACTTTTGCTTCTGGCGCCCGTACCGACATGCATGGCGATTTTTGCATGATTGTTGCTGCATCGACGGTGTTCATAATTGATTTTCCACTAATGGCCGCCAAGCGTCTTTGCGATGGACAGGCCGGCTGGGCCGCCTACCACGATGAACACGCAGGGCAGGATGAAAACGATCATCGGCAAGGTCAGAAATACCGGTAGTCTTGCCGCTTTCTCCTCGAACTTCGTGAGGTTGTCGGTACGCATCTCGGCGGCGAGGACACGCAGCGCCTGGCTCAACGGCGTGCCGAACTGCATCGTCTGGATCAGCGTGCCGGCCAGGCGGCGCATCGCCTCCAGGCCGGTGCGCTCACCCAGAGAGAGCAGCGCGGTGCGGCGGTCCGTGCCGATGCGCATCTCGCTGGCGCAGATGGCAAGTTCCAGCGCAACCGCCTGGTTGGCGAACTGGAACTCCTGCGCTACGCGTTCGATCGCGTTTTCCAGGCCCAGGCCGGCCTGCGCGCAAATCACCATCATGTCCAGCGCGTCGGGCAGACCGCGTTCCACCTTCTTCAGATGCGCCCCGCGCATCTGCTTGATGAAGAAGTCGGGCGCCAGCATGCCGAGCGCGAAGGTGCCGCCCAGGATCGCGTAGAACGTGGTCGCGGTAAAATTGCTGTTGCGTATGACCAGATAGGCGACCGTGGGCAGGCCGAACATCAGCAGCACCTTGCTGCCGAAGAACAGGCCGAACACTCGGCTGCCGCGCAGGCCCGCCTGGTTTATCGTCTGCTCCAGCTGCGCGCGCGTGGCATCCGACAGCACGCCGCTCTTGGCGATCGCGGCGCCGAACTTCGCGATGAGATCGAGGAATTGCGTGGCCTCCCGCCTGGGTGCCATCGGCAATCCCCCGGCGTCCAGCGAGCTGACACGTGAGAGGCGGGCGCGTACGCGTTCCTGGTGGTCTATCGCACGCAGCAACAGGAAGGAGCCTACGACGAACATCAGCGCCACGACTGCGAGCACAGGCAGCGGCAGCGGCAATGCGGTGATCATCGAGGAACTCCTTCATTTCGCCAGGAACCCTGGCCGTCCGGCTGATCAGGAAAGGCTTTTCTTCACGATCTTCTGCATGGTGAACAATCCCATGCACAGCATGCCGACGGCCACGGCGAGCAGCTTGTTGCCGCCTGACGTGGTGAACAGGATGTCAATGTAGTCGGGGTTGGAGACCCACAGCATCACCCCGCTTACCACCGGCAACACGGTCAGCACGTAGATGCTGGTCTTGGCCTCCGAGGCCAGCGCGTTGCCGCGCTTGCGGGCCGCCTCGCGCTTGCGGATCGTGTCTGCCAGCGTGTCCAGCGTCTCCGTCAGCCCGCCGCCGGTCTGGCTCTGCAGCGCAAGCGCGGTGGCGAAGAAGCGGTACTCCGCCAGGTCGTTGCGCTCCGCCATGTCCACCAGTGCCACTTCGAGATCGACGCCTATGGCGCACGCGTCGGCGGCGCGTCCGAACTCCTCGCGCGTCGGCATCAGGCCTTCGCGCGCCACCACCTTGATCGCCTCGCCCAGCGGCACGCCCACGCGCACCGAGCGCGCGATCATCGAGAGCGCATCGGGAAACTGGCTGAGCAGCTCACGCGAGACCTTGCCTGTGCAATACAGCAGGAAGGTGCGCGTGAGCAGGAGGTCGATAAGCACCACAGCAACCCAGCCGAGCGAGCCCAGCAGCTTGGTGGCCAGCAGTGCGCCGATCATCGACGGGGCGAGCATGACCAGGACCACGCCCCACCAGGTCATCGGATACTGGGATCGGCGGTCCTCGCGCCAGCCGAGAATGCCGTGCAGGGTCGCCACCAGGTCGGCCGGCTTGTCCTTCTGCCTTGCCGCAAGCATGAGCGTGGGCCCGGCGGATAGCTTAGGCTTGAGGTAGCCGCCGATCGTGGCCTCACGCCGTGCCGCCCAGGCCACCTCGCGCTTCTGCTCGGACAGCAGCCACAGGCCGAGGCCGATCAGCCCCAAAAGGCAGAGCAGCCCGCCGGCCAGGACGAAGGGCAGGGCGCCGCTCACCAGTTTGTCTCTTCCATCGCCGCGACCCAGGCCCTGTCCATCTGGAAATAGGTGAGCCGGTCCCAGAAGCTCGGCCGGCCGCGGCCCACCTTGTAGGCGCCGATTAGCTTGGTGCCGTCCGGCGTCTCGCCGGTGAATTCGAACTGGAAGATGTCGTTCAGCACGACCACGTCGCCTTCGAGACCCACGATGTCGGTGACCTGGGTGATGCGGCGGCCGCCGTCGCGGTGCCGCTCAACCTGCACGATGAGGTCCACCGCGCCCACGATCTGCTGTTTGATCGCCTTGCTCGGCAGGCCCATGTTGCCCATCTGCACCATGTTCTCGACACGCGTGAGCGCGTCACGCGTGTTGTTGGCATGTATGGTGCTCATCGAGCCGTCATGGCCGGTGTTCATCGCCTGCAACATGTCGAATGCTTCGCTGGATCGTACCTCGCCGATGATCACGCGATCGGGTCGCATACGCAACGCATTTCGCACAAGGTCGCGCTGGGTGATCTCGCCGCGGCCCTCCAGGCTCGGCGGACGCGTTTCCATACGCACCACGTGCGGCTGCTGGAGCTGCAGTTCGGCCGCGTCCTCGATGGTGATGACGCGCTCTGCCGGATCGATCATCCGGCTCATCGCATTCATCAGCGTGGTCTTGCCCGAGCCGGTGCCGCCGGAGATGATGATGTTCAGCCTGGCGCGGCCGGCGATCTCGCAGATGCGGGCCACCTGCGGCGTGCAGCTGCCATGCGCCACCAGGCGGGCGAAATCCATCTTGCGCTTGGTGAATTTCCGTATCGAGACGTAGGGGCCGTCCAGTGCCAGCGGCGGGAAGACGATGTTGACGCGGCTGCCGTCCATCAGGCGGGCGTCCACCAGCGGCGAGCTCTCGTCGATGCGGCGGCCGATGGCGGCGGCAATGCGCTGGCAGATGTTGGCCACGTGGCCCGCGTCGCGGAAGCGCACGTTGGACAGAGTGACCTTGCCGGCCTTTTCGATGAACACCCGGTCCGGGCCGTTCACCATGATGTCGGCGATGCTCTCATCGTCGAGCAGCGGCTGCAGCGGGCCCAGGCCCAGCATGTCGTTGACCAGCTCGGCGGCGAGCTGGCGCTGTTCACGGGCGTTGAGCTGGATGCGCCGCTCGGTGGCGATATCGCCCACCAGCTTCTCGATCTCCGGGCCAAGCCGGTCCTGCGGCAGGGCGGCGGCGGCGGCGGGGTCGAGCTGGGAGAGGGCGAGCGTGCGCAGATCGGCGAGCTGGTCCGAGGTGGACTGGCTTTGCAGCACCGGCGGCGGGGGCGCTTTCGGGGCAACGGGCGGTGGCGGCAGGCCGCCGGGATCCTCAGTGCGGCGGCGGCCGAACATCGGGGACGCGTTCATTCGCTGCGCCCCGTCAGCCTGTCGAACATCTTGCCGAGGCTGAACGCGGCGCGGCCCTCTGGCTTGACCACCAGCGCGCCCTCGGCGACGAAAGCCACCTCGCGCGCCAGCGCCAGCATGCCCTGGCGGAAGCCGCCGCTGGCGGTGCAGGCCGGCGTGCCCATGGTTGCGGCCTGGCCCACCTGGCGCGGCTGGTAGGGGATCGCCACGTCGATCGGCATCTCGAGCGCCTCCTCGATCTGCGGGCGGGTGAGGCCGCCTGGCTGGCCAAGCCTGTTGAGCACGATCACCGCGCGCCTCACCTGGTCAGGCCCCGTGGGCAGGGCGAGCAGGCGCAGGGTGTTTCGCATCGACGCCAGCGTGGGGTCCATCACCAGCACGCGCTGGTGGGCCAGCATCAGCAGCTCGCGATAGACGGGCACCGGGGCGGACGGCACGTCGGCCACGACGAAGTTGTAGCGCCGGCGGAGCGCGGCCAGCAGCGCGCGGCCGGCCCCTTCGGCGATGTCGGCCGCTTCGGTCACCTTCTCGTCGCCTGCGAGCACGGAGAGACGTTCAGTCACCGGCTGCGCGGCGCGTTCGACGAACAGCTCGTCGATGCGCGACGGAGTCTCGAGCGCCAGACGGAGGCCGGTGCCGGTGCGCCCGCCCAGCATCATCGCGGCGTTGCCGGTGTAGATGTCGGGGTCGAACAGCAGCGTGTGGCGCTTCAGCTCCTCGCCGAGGTACCAGGCGAGGTTGGCCGCGATCGTGGTGGTGCCCACGCCGCCGCAGGCGCCGCTGACGGCCACGATCCGGCCGCCCTGCAGCGCGCCGCTGGCCACCGGGCGCTGCAGGCAGGCCGGCCCGA
>CAXTCL010000201.1:0-7175 GCA_964242035.1 uncultured Acetobacteraceae bacterium
CGAGGTCGCGCATTTCCAGGCAGGCGGCGAGGTTTTCGGCTCGGTGCTGCGCTTGCGTTGGGTCGGTTGGGTGGGGTGGGATAGCGTTCAGGAGTGTGGGCCTGGGCTGGTTAGAGGAACATTTGTAGAACTTGGGGAGAGAGCTGGGCAAGCGGTGTTTGGATGTGTTTGGGAACGGCCGGGCGTTGGGACGGGTGTGTCCATGGGGGTTTGCGCCCGGCTACGGTTCCTGATCCGGGTTGACGCGCTAAATTAGCGGGGTCTTGCGATGGTGGGTGCCCATGGCACTGCGCCGGCGACGAGCGCCCACCAGCAGATGAGTGGCTGGATGAGTAGACGGGGGTAATGATAGGCCCATCCGAGGCCCGTTCCGGTGGAGAGGTCGTGGACTGCGTGGTTGATGTTCACCGGGAACACGCACACTGCGTAGAGTGCCAGCATGATGCCGGCGAGCGCGCGTGTTTTTGGGATGAACAGGCAGATGGCGCCGGCGATTTCGGCGCAGCCGGTCAGCACGATCGCGGCAATCGGGTGCGGGATGATCGGGGGCATCAGCGGGGCGAACAAGCCTGGCCGCGTCAGATGCACGAGGCCGACGACGAGGAAGATCGGTGCGATCGTGAAACGCGCGACGGCGGGGGCTCGGTGCGTAAAGAGACGCGTCATCAGCAGCTTTCATTCACCTGGGCTGGTCCGGCCACACTGGATGTGTCCGACAAATCTGACGCGTTGATGCAGGCGACAGGAGCAAAAGTTTTTTGCTTCTTTTTTTCAAAAAAGAAGGCCTTGCTTCCTTCCTTCAGTTCTCTCGCGTCCGCAGCCAATGCGCCACCATGTCGCGGCGGATGTCGCCGGGGTTCCACCCGGTCAGCTCGGCCAGCGTGGCGTTCTCCTGTTTCCAGCGAACGTGAAGCTGCTGCTTGTACGCGTTGCCGGCCGCGCAGGTGCTCATCGAGCGGCGTTTGGAGGCGACCTGGATGACGAAGCGGGCCTGGAAGTTCTGCGTGTCGGGTGTTTCCTGGAATTGCAGGTCCTCGGGGAAGTGTGCGCGGTCATAGCGCACGTGCAGGCGGGTGACGAAACCGCGCGGGGCGAAGCCGCCGCCGGTGTTGGGGGCGACGCCGAGCTCGTCCATCTCCGCCTGGCTGACGGGCGGTGACGAGCATGGGTCGCACAGCCCCATGTTGCCGGCGATCGGCCAGGCGTATTCCAGGAATACTGCCGAACGGTCGGCGGCCTGCACCTGGCGGTCGAACACGGTGTCGTAGAACGCACCGAACTTGTCGGCGATGTATTCGGGGATATGCGCGTCGTTCGGCATGCGCACGGTGCGGTAGTTGGTGACGTCCACGCGGCCGGTCTGGGTGAGGGCGAGTACGATCATGTCCTGCGCGCCGTCCGCGTTCACCGTGCCGAGGCGTATCGGCAGCATGAACTTGTCGGTGTCGTAGGCCACGCGTATCGGGCGCAGGAAGCCGCTGGTGTTGTTCTGCATGCGGGCGAGGTTCACCTTGGCCACGAAGAAATGCATGCCCTGGCGCAGGTAGCTGGTTATCACCGGGGCGGCTTCCTGCGGCATGCGGTAGCCGTTGCGGTTCAGCCAGTCGATCAGGCCGAGGCTGTCGGCGGCGGCCAGCACCTTGATGTCGTATTCCTCGACGCTGAATGCGGCTTCAATGCGCACGGTGCTTTTCTGCAGCATCATCGGCGCCGCCGGCATCGCCGCCGTTGCAGCCTGCGCAAACCTTGTGGAATAGGGCGGCGCGCATGGATCGGGATCGAAATACTGTACCAGGCGGGGCTTGGTGTAGTCGGCCAGGTGCTCCACCGTCTCGGGCTTGACGATGCGCACCTGATCGCGCCGGATCACGGTCGGCACCGGGATCACCAGCGCGAACTCCTTGGGATCGCCGTGGACGTCGCTGGCCATGGTCACCAGCGTGTGGCCGTCCTGGTGGACCAGCACCACGCGGGAGGCCTTGTTGGTGAGCGGCTGGTCGGACGTGGCGACGTAGAAGCCGCAGAACGCCTGGGCGGTCTGCGACAGGGCGATCATCGCGGCCATGGCAAGGCAAAGGATACGCATCAGGCCTCCTGTGGGTTGGGTGACCAGGTGAAGCGCCGCGCCGGCGCCGCCCTGTCGAGCAGTGGGGTCAGCGGTGCGGCGGCGATCAGCGCGTAGAACATCCCCGCGCGCAGTTGCCAGCGGAACATCAGCAGGTGCGCGATCGCGGCCACGGCGCACGCGAAGAGGATGCGGCCGGGCCGGCTGTCCGGCGTGGAGCGCGGGTCGGTGACCATGAAGAACGCGAACACCAGCAGCGCGCCGGACTGCATCTGATGCAGCGGATGGTCCAGGGGTCGCCCAGCGCGACGCAGCGGGCCGCGAGCAGCACGGCCCAGGCACCCAGGAAGGCGAGTGCCGTGTCCAGCCGTCTGGCGCGCGACAGGACCAGCCCGGCCGCGCAGCCCAGTGCCGCCGCGCCCCAGGCCAGCGCGCCCCATTGCCCTGGCGCGACCCAGGCCAGCCGCGTGGTGAGCAGCAGGGCCACGATGGCGAAGCAGGCCGGGTTGAACAGGTGCTTTCCGTGCAGCCGCAGCACGAACTTCGATGCGATGCCGAGCGCGCCGGCAGCCGCCCAGGCGAGCGGGTCGTGCGTGCGCAGCAGTAACGTGAGAGACAGGGCGGTGATGGCGGCGCTGCGCCAGTCCAGGGAGCGGCCGGCGGTGGCGGCCGCCTGGGTGGCCAGCGCGGCCGCCAGCGTGATGGCGAGCTGTGCCAAGGTGGCACCGGTGTCGTAGGCCAGGATCGCTACCGCGAGCAGGCCAGTGAGCGTGACGATCTGGAACAGGCGCGGGTCCGGCCACGCTTGTGTCCGCGATCGGAACAGCATTCCGGAGGGCGAAGCTCGTTCTGCCATTGCGCCAGTCCCGCGTTTCGACAGCGCAACTGTGGCAAGGACGGGCGTTGCCGGCAACCTAAGAAAGCAAGCAGTCCTTTTTTGAAAAAAAGGACCAAAAAACTTTTACTTCCCCGCATTTGCAACTATCGGGCGCCTCCGGGCAGATCGAGGCGGCTGAAATGCGCCGGGACAAAAGTTTTTTGCTTCTTTTTTTCAAAGAAGAAGGCCTTGCTTGCTTGCCTTACGCCGGCATCATCTCGCGTATCTTGCTAGCCAGCACGTGCAGGCCGAACGGTTTGGTGATCACCTCCATGCCGGCGCCCAGGCCGGCGGGGCCGAGCGCTGCGGTCTCCGCGTAGCCGGTGATGAAGAGCACGCGGAGGTCCGGGCGTTCGCGCCTTGCCGCGTCGGCGAGCTGGCGGCCGTTCATGCCGTTTGGCAGGCCCACGTCGGTGATCAGGAGGTCGATCGGCCGGGGGGAGCGCAGCACGCTCAGGCCTTCGCTGGCGTCCACGGCCTGGGCGAAGGCGTAGCCGAGGTCGCCGAGTACTTCGCACACCAGCATGCGTATTGCGGGCTCGTCGTCGACCACCAGCACGGTCTCGCCGGCGCGGGCGGGCGGCAGGGGATCGTGCTCGCCGGCCGCATCGTGGGCCGGGGCCTCGGCATGACTGCGCGGCAGATAGAGGCGGATCGTGGTGCCCTGGCCGGGCGTGCTGACGATGCGGACGTGGCCGGCGGATTGCTTGACGAAGCCGTACACCATCGACAGGCCGAGGCCGGTGCCTTCGCCCATCGGCTTCGTGGTGAAGAACGGGTCGAACACGCGGGCGACCACGTCCGGGGTCATGCCGGTGCCGGTGTCGGTAACGCTGAGGACGCCGAACTGGGACGGGTCGGCGCCGGCGAGGTCGCGCGCGCAGGTGGGGTCGTCGGTGGCGCGGGCGGCAAGGACAGTGAGGCTGCCGCCATCCGGCATCGCGTCGCGCGCGTTGATGACCAGGTTAAGCAGGGCGCTCTCCAGCTGGTGCGGATCGCACAGCATGGGCCACAGATCGGCGCCGCGCTGCTGGTGCACGCGTATGGCGGGGCCGACCGTGCCGGCTATGAGGTCCGCCATGCCGTCTATGAGGGCGACCACGTCGGTGGGCTTCGGGCTGAGCGTCTGGCGGCGGGAGAAGGCGAGGAGGCGGTGCGTGAGTGCCGCAGCACGCGCGGCGGAGACCGAGGCGGCGGCGACGTAGCGGCCGACTTCGGCGGTGCGGCCCTGGTCGATACGGGTCTGCATCAGCTCCAGGCTGCCGGCGATGCCGGTGAGCATGTTGTTGAAATCATGCGCGAGGCCGCCGGTGAGCTGGCCCACCGCCTCCATCTTCTGGGACTGGCGCAGTGCCTCTTCCACGCGCTCGCGCTCGGCCATCTGCACGCGCAGGGCGGCCAGGGCGGTCTCCAGTTCGGCGGTGCGCAGCGCCACCTTGTGTTCCAGGGTCTCAGCGGCGGCGGCGCTGGCGGCCACGTAGGCGCGCAGCTCGTATTGCCGCTGGCGGCCGCGCACCGCGGCGCGCGCGGCACTGGTGAGCGTGAGCGCGTCCAGGGGACGTTCCAGAAGCGAGGCGCCGCGCAGGCCGGCCAGGAGGTCCTGCCGCCAGCGCATGATTTCGGTGCGCGCGGCCCGGCTGGTCAGGATGATGAAACCCATGTCCGACCAGGGCGGCTGGCTTTCCGCCCACGCCGTCAGCACCCGGGCGGGCGCGCCGAACAGCGCCTCCTCTGCGATCATCGCACCGCTGGCCCCTTCGTCGAGTGCGGCCACGAGGCAGTCCACCGAGCGGCATATGTGACTGGGCTGGTCGGCGCGGCCGAGCAGGTCGGCGACCGCAGGGGCGTCCCGGCCGATCGGGGCCAGGATGAGGATACGGGCCTCAGGGTTCGTCAGGCTGGTCATCGCTCCCCTCGATGAGAAGCGGACTCTTCTCACCGATGTAACGCGGCGTGCCTGAAAAGATGCCGGAGAATTGCGTGAGCGGCGGTCCCACGACCAGGCCGTCCTGGGAGAGCCGGAACTCGCGTATGGTGTGTTCGTGGTGGCCGCTGCGCTTCTTGACCACGGACATGGCGCGCCTGACGGTGCCGTCCGCCTCGAAATAGCGCAGCATGATGACGGCGTCGCTGAGATAGCTGATGTCCAGCGGGGTATCCATCGGCCCGACCAGGCCGTGCTGGGCGAGGACGAGGATGGTCAGCACGCCGAGCTGGCTGAGATAGCTCAGCAGCTCGTGCATCTGCAGGATGAGGAAGCGGCCTTCCGGCATGGCGTTTAGGTAGCCGTTCAGGCTGTCGATGACGACGATGCGGGCGTGGTCCCGCTCCACCGCCTGGCGCACCAGGTGGGCGAACTCGCCTGGCGAGACCTCTGCCGGATCGATCTGGTGTATCCTGACCAGGCCGCGGTCCAGGCTTTCGTCCAGGTTCAGGCCCATCGCGCGCGCACGGATCTCGATGGTGCCGCGCCCTTCGTCGAAGGCGAAGATAACCGCGTGCTCGCCGCGGCCGGCCGCTGCCAGCGCGTAGATGAGGGCCAGGGAGGATTTGCCGACGCCGGCGGCGCCTATCAGCAGCGCGTTGGTGCCGCGCTCCAGGCCGCCGCCCAGCATGCGGTCCAGCGCCGCGTTGCCGCTTGGCGTGACGCC
The DNA here is from genome assembly GCA_964242035.1 of uncultured Acetobacteraceae bacterium. Taxonomy (GTDB): domain Bacteria; phylum Pseudomonadota; class Alphaproteobacteria; order Acetobacterales; family Acetobacteraceae; genus BOG-908. The sequence continues at coordinate 5,594 of CAXTCL010000201.1, forward strand.
GCCGGCGAACGGTTTGTGGTGCTCGGCTGCGACCAGGCGCGGGTAGATGGCCAGGCCGCCCGGCTCGATGGTGAAATCGTGGAACCCGCCGCGGAACTGCATGCCGCGCATCTTCACGACGCGCAGGCGGCGGCGTTCGGCGCCGTAATCGATGGCGAGCTGTTCGAGCAGGACCACGCCGTGCGAGATGGAGTGGAGCTGGAGGTCGGTCTGCGCCGACGAGAGATCGTCCAGCAGGACCACGGTGCAGCTTCTTCCGGCGAAGAAATGCTTCACGGCGAGTATCTGGCGGCGGTAGCGCAGCGGGCTCTGTGCGAGCAGGCGCATCTCGGACAGGCTGTCGAACACCACGCGCGCCGGGTTGGTGTCGCGCACGTGGTCGAAGATGACCTGGCTGGTCTCATTCAGCTCCATCTCCGCGGGATGCAGCACGGTCAGCTCGCGCGAGGGATCGAGCGTGGTCTCCGGCGAGACGAGCTCCAGTATGTCTATGCCGTCCAGGTTCCAGCCGTGGCGGCGGGCGACCAGCTCCAGCTCGCGCCGGCTTTCCGACAGGGTGATGTAGAGGCAGCCTTCGCCGAGACGGGCGCCGTGCATGAGGAACTGCATGGCCAGCGTGGTCTTGCCGGTGCCTGGGCGGCCTTCGTAGAGATAGACCCGGTCTGAATCGAGGCCGCCGCCGAGTATGTCGTCCAGGGCCGTGTTGCCGGTGGAGATGCGGCCCTGGTCGGGGTCCGGCAATGCGTCGCTCATTCGTGTGGCCGGCCTTTGTACGCTCATGGTCGCGTGATGGTGGGGATCGTTTCGGCTGGTTCAACGGTGGGGGGTGCCGCTTCCGGCGTGTGGGGCTTTGGCGGCACCCTTTGTTACATGTTGGACGGGGCGGGCTTGGTTTTGTTTGCGGGTGCTGGGCGACGCCGGCGCGCCGTGTGACGCCTGTTCGAAATCTCTGGCACTCCTCGATCGGGAGTGCTAACAGTCCGCGCAGAACGCCGGCCGGTGCGGAGTCCTCCGGGGTTACGCCCGCCCGTTCGTCAACCGTTCAGGAAGCAAGAACATGAAGTTTCGTCCTCTGCACGACCGCGTCGTCGTTCGGCGCATCACGGCCGAAGAGAAGACCCGCGGCGGCATCATCATCCCCGACACCGCCCAGGAAAAGCCGATGGAAGGCGAAGTGATCGCCGCAGGTCCGGGCTCGCGCAACGAGGCCGGTGTGGTTGTGGCGCTCGACGTGAAGGCCGGCGACCGCATCCTGTTCGGCAAGTGGTCGGGCACGGAAGTGAAGCTTGATGGGCAGGAGCTGCTCATCATGAAGGAGAGCGACATCATGGGCGTGGTCGAGCAGACGGCCGACAGCGCGCAGAAGGCAGCATAAGGCAAGGGGCTCTGCCCCTTGACCCCGCTGGGGCCTTGAGGCCCCAGACCCCCACTAATTACCCCCGTGACCCTAGTAATGGGGTCTGGGGCCGACTGGCCCCAGCGGGGTCCAGGGGCAGAGCCCCTGGCCTTTTTTGAAGGACACACGACACATGGCCAGTAAAGACGTACGCTTCGGCGCAGACGCACGCAGCCGCATGCTGCG
>CAXTCL010000202.1:0-7134 GCA_964242035.1 uncultured Acetobacteraceae bacterium
TCAAAAGTTTTTGCTTCTTTTTTTCAAAAAAGAAGGCCTTTCTTCCTTTTCATAACGCCCCAGTAAAGCGGCCCCACCACAACTAGCCCCACGATCCAGGACACATCCGCCCCGCCCAGCCAACGCGCCACAACGCCGGTATAAAGCGGGTTGGAAACGAACGGGACCTGCACCAGGATGCCCACCCCGTAGCACAGCAGAGCCGGCGCGTTATATCGCCCATACCGCCCGCCATCCGGCTGGAAGAACGCGTCCACGTCATACGCGCCATGCTTGATCAGGTAGAAGTCCACCAGGTTGATCGCTGTCCAAGGCACCAGCACGTAGAGCAGCAGCAAAATGAAGTTTGTGTAGTTTTCCATGAAGTTGCTGGCCGCGAACACCGCCAGCACTACTGACACACCCGCCATGCAGCAGGACGCCAGCACCCGTTCCATCGCCCGCGCGCGCCAGTGCGGCAGGAACGTCTGCGCCACCGCGATGCCGGACAGGACACCGCAATAGATGTTCATAGCACTTCCCGCCGCAATGCCGAGCGAGAGCACCGGCACCACGAACAGCACGGTTGGCCCGAGCGTGGCGGCAAAGGCGTCCATGATGTTTGACGTGCCGGCGACGATCGCCAGCAGCGCGCCAAGCACCATCGGAAAGATGGAGCCCAGCACGCAGCCGGCGTAACTCGCCCAGAATGCCTGCCGCGCGCCGGCACCTGGCGGCAGATAGCGCGAGTAATCGGCGACATAGGGCGCGTAGGCAATCTGCCACAGCGCCCCCACTGACACTGCGCCGAGAAAACCGTTGGTAGTGAGCGCGCCTTTTGCGAAAGCCGCCGCCGGCACGCCGTGCACGAACGCGAGCCACGTAAAGCACAGTAGCAGTGCTGCACCCGCAAGCCAGGACAACCACTTCGAATACAGGTGGATCAGGTCGTGCCCGTAAATCGCTGCCACCAGGCTGACCAGGCAGATCACCACCGCATAGGCGTGTGTGCCCATGCCGCCGGCCAGGAGGTGCAGCGACTCGCCGCCGAGCACGAAGTTCGCTGCGATGAATCCCACGTACATCAGCACGACGAGTGCTATCACCGCCACCGCACCCACCGTGCCGAACTGCCCGCGCGTCTGCACCATCTGCGGCACGCCCAGCTCCGGCCCCTGTGCGGCATGCAGCGCCATGAACACGCCGCCAATTGCGTTGCCGAGCACGATCGCCAATACCGATTGCACCAGGCTGAGATGGTAGATCGTCGGCGCCAGTGCGCCGGTCACCACCGTAAGCATCATGATGTTCGCGCCAAACCAGATGGCGAACAGATCGCCCGGCCTGCCGTGCCGCTCGCCCAGCGGGATCTGGTAGATGGTGTTTGCTTCAATGGCAGGCAGGATGCGTTTCATTCGGCGCTTTCTTGGGCGTGCAACGTCTTTGCACGAACGCGTTGCCGCGCCCGGTCAGTATGCTAGCATCCCGACATACCGCTTATGACCCCACTCGAACGCCACGTCACCGAGGAATACCGTGCCGGCCGGCTCAGCCGCCGCCAGTTCCTCAGCCACGCCGCACGCATCGGCCTGCTCGCCGCATTGCCGGCGCGCGCCGCACCGCTCGGCCGCCCGGGCGCCACCATACGCATCGCCTCCAACGTGCCCGCCGGCGCCATCGACCCGATGACCGTCTCCGAAATCGGCGGCCTCGCCATGCTGCAGCAAACCGGCGAGTTCCTGCTCATGGCAGGCTCGGACCTGATCCTGCGGCCCGCGTTGGCCACCGCCTGGCACCCGAACGCCGACTGCTCCGTGTGGACTTTCTCGTTGCGCGCGGGCGTAAAATACCATGACGGCCAAAGTTTCACCGCGTCAGATGTCGTCGCCACGATGGACCGTCTCTGCCATCCGAAACTCGGTTCCAACGCGCTGTCCGTCCTGCGCGGTGCGCTTTCGCCGGGCGGCACCAAGCGCATCGACGATCTTACCGTGCGCTTCGATCTCGACGCGCCGAACGGCAACTTTCCGTTCTATGTCTCGTCGGACAACTACAACGCCATCATCCTGCCCGCCAACTACGCCGGCGATTTCGAAACCAATTTCAACGGCACTGGTCCTTTCCGCCTGGAGCATTACGCGCCGAAGGTCGGCGCGAACTTTGTGCGCAACGAAAACTACTGGGGCCGCCTTGCACTCCCCGCGCGCACGGAATTTTCCTTCTTCGCAGACCAGCAGCCGCAAATCCTCGCCCTTGAGGACGACCAGGTGGACGCCATCGTGCAGATCTCCGTCCAGGGCGCGCAAGGCCTGCTGCGCGACCCCGATGTGCGCATCATCGATATCCCCGCCGCCACGCATCGCCAATTGCATCTGCGCTGCGACAAAGGCCCGACCGCCGATCGCCGAATTCGCCAAGCCATCGCGCTCACGCTGGACAGGCCCGGCATCGTCCACGGCCTGTTCCAGGGCCGCTCGCGCCTGGGCAATGACTCCCCCTTCGCCCCGATCTACCCCTCCACCGACCAGGCCATCCCCCAGCGCGCCAAGAACCTCGCCCAGGCCCGCGCCCTCATGCAGGCAGCCGGCTACCCGGAGGGTTTCCAGACCACACTCACCACCGAGCGCGTGCAGGAAATCCCCGATTTCGCCGTGCTCGTGCAAAACGCCTGCGCCGAAATCGGCATCAAGATAGAACTGCGCATCGAGGACCCCGGCACCTACTACGGGGCCGCGCAATTCGGCCGCTCGGACTGGCTGGACAGCCCCATGGGCATCACCGATTACGGCCACCGCGGCGTGCCCAACGTAACGCTCGCTGCCCCCTTCCTCAGCAACGGCGCTTGGAACGCCGCGCGTTTCCACAACACGGAATACGATCGCCTTGTCGCCTCCTATATCGCCGCCACGGACCTGTCCGAACAGCGCGTAACCGCAGGCAAGATACAGACCCTGCTGCTGGAGGAGACGCCCGTCATCATCGCGTATTTTTACGACTATTTGTGTGCTACTGGACCAGCCGTTACCGGCGTCCAGGTCAGCGGGATCACGCAGATATGGTTGCAGGACGCGGCGCTGAGTTGAATGAGCAGAAAGCAAGGCCTTCTTTTTTGAAAAAAAGAAGCAAAAAACTTTTGCTCCCCGCCTGCATCACGGCCCGTGTCCGTTTTGCAAACATGCACGCCCGCATAGGCGTCAGTAGTAAAAGTTTTTTGCTTCTTTTCTTCAAAAAAGAAGGCCTTTCTTCCTGATGCTACGCCGAGCCACCCTGAGCGCACTCACCCTGATCCTGCTAAGCATGGTCGTCTTCGCCGCCGGCCAGCTTCTCCCGGGCGACGTGGGCCGCTCCATCCTCGGCCCGCTCGCCGACTCCCGCGCGGTCGCCGCGCTGAACCATCAGCTCGGCACGGATCAGCCGCCGCTGCTGATGTATGCCCACTGGGTCGGCGGCCTGTTGCACGGCAGCGCCGGCCAGTCCTACGCGTATCGCAGCCCGGTGGCGCCGTTCATCTGGCGTGCGCTGGGCAAGTCGCTGGCGCTCGCCGGCGTCACGGCAATCATCGTCATCCCGCTCTCCATCGGCGCCGGCATCGTGGCCGCCCTGTGCCGTGGCCGCTGGCAGGACCGGCTGATCACCCTGGGCGGCCTGTCGCTGACCGTGGTGCCGGAATTCGTCTCCGGCATCCTGCTCATCCTGGTGTTCGGCGTGTGGCTGCGCTGGCTGCCGATCTCCGCCAACACCCGTCCCGGCACGGCGCTGCTGGAGCAGGGGCGTCACCTGATCCTGCCCGCGCTGCCGCTGGTGCTCATCCTGTTCGGCTACATCTCGCGCATCGCGCGCGCCGGCATGGTGGAGGCGCTGGACGCGGACTACACCCGCACTGCGCGCCTGCGCGGCCTGCCGCCGCGGCAGGTGATTGTGCGTCACGTGCTGCGCAACGCGCTGCTGCCCACCATCACGGTGATCGCCAGCCAGACGAGCTACCTGCTGGGCGGCCTCGTCGTGGTGGAGACGCTGTTCCGCTACCAGGGCATCGGCAGCCTCATCCTGACCGCCGCCCGCGGCAAGGACTATCCCATGCTGGAGGCCGGCATCCTCACCGTCGGCGCCGCCTACATCCTGGCGGCCATACTGGCTGACGTTCTGATCGCGGCGCTGGACCCGCGCAGCCAGGCGGCCGCGCGATGAGGCGCCTGCTGCGGCCCGGCTTCCTCGCGGGCCTCGCCATCGTGGCGTTCTGGGCCGTCTGCGCCCTGCTCGGCCCGTTTCTGGAGCCGCAGAACCCCTACCGCGACGATTTAATGAACGCCCTGGCGCCGCCTTCCGCCGCGCACTGGTTCGGCACGGACCAGATCGGGCGCGACATCTTCTCCCGCATCATCGCCGGCGCGCGGCCCATCCTGTCCGTGGCGCCGCTGGCCACGCTGCTGGCCACCCTGTGCGGCACCACGCTCGGCCTCGTCACCGGCTATGCTGGCGGCTGGGTGGACGCGCTGCTCAGCCGACTGATCGAGGTGATCCTGGCGCTGCCCCTCATCGTGGTGGCGCTGGTGGTCCTCGTCGCCCTCGGCCCGTCCTCGCTGAACGTCACCGTGGTGATCGCCCTCGTCTTCACGCCCATCATCGCCCGCACCGTGCGCAGTGCCGTGCTGGCCGAGTGCAAGCTGGATTACGTGCCCGCCGCGCAACTGCGCTCCGAGCGCGCGCTGCACATCATGTTCGCCGAAATACTGCCGAACATCCTGCCGCCCATACTCGTCGAAGTAACGGTGCGGCTCGGCTACGCCATCTTCACCGTGGCCTCGCTCAGCTTCCTGGGCTTCGGCATCCAGCCGCCCTCGCCGGATTGGGGCCTGACCATCGCGGAGAATTACGGCCTCATCGTCGGCGGTTATGGCTGGACGGTGGGGTTCGCGGCACTCGCCACCGCGTCGCTCGTGGTCGGCGTCAATTTGGTCGCTGAGGGCTTGCAGGAGGCGCTGCAGTGACCGGGGTGGCGCTGCGCTTCGATGGCGTCTCCGTCGCCTACGGCGCCATCCCGATACTGCACGGCCTCTCGCTCACGGTCGCCGCCGGCGAATGCGTGGGCCTGGTGGGCGAATCCGGTTGCGGCAAATCCACCGCGGCCTTTGCCGCCCTGCGCGCCCTGCCACGCGGCGGCCGGATTACCGAAGGGCGCATCAGCATCGCCGGCCAGGACGTCATGGCGCTGTCGTCCGCTGGCCTGCGCCGGCTATGGGCCACGCGCGTGTCCATGGTCTATCAGGATCCCAGCCGCGCGCTGAACCCTACGCTCACCGTGGGCGCGCAGCTCCGCGAAGCCTTTGCCGTGCTCGGCGGCCCGGCCACGGACGCCGTGGCCGAAGCCGCCCTGGCGCGCGTGCAGATACCCGCCCCGTCGCGCGCCATGGCCGCCTACCCGCACCAGCTCTCCGGCGGCATGCAGCAGCGCGTGGTGATCGCCATGGCACTGGCCAAGAACCCGGCGCTGCTGGTGCTGGACGAACCCACCACCGGCCTGGACACCACCGTGGAGGCCGAGATCCTGGACCTGGTCCACGCGCTGCGGCGCGAGCAGGGCACCGCCATCCTGCTGATCAGCCACAATTTGCCGATGGTGGCGCGCATGTGTGACCGCATCGGCGTCCTCTACGCCGGCCGCCTGGTGGAAGAGGGCCCAGCCGCCGCCGTGCTGCGGGACCCGCGCCACCCCTACACCGCGCGCCTGATCGCCTGCCTGCCCGGCGCCGGCCGCCGCCGCCAGGACGGCGCGCTGCAGACCATCGCCGGCCAGCTGCCCGCCCCCGGCACGCCGGCCCCGCCCTGCGTCTTCGCCCCGCGCTGCGACCGTGCCGAGGAGATCTGCCGCATCACACCGCCGCCTGTCCGCGTGTCGGACGGCCACATGGCGCTTTGCCACTTCGCCCCGCCCTTTCCGCCCGCCGCCGAGGCGGCCGTACCCGCACCCGCGCCGTGCCAGAAGACACGCACCGTGCCCGCGCTTGAAGCCATCCACCTCAGCAAGACCTACCAGGGCGCGTCCGGCCCGGTGCGCGCCGTCAGTGACGTCAGCTTCCGCATCGAAGCCGGCCAGACCCTGGGCGTTGTGGGCGAATCCGGCAGCGGCAAGACCACGCTGGCCCGCCTGCTGCTCGGCCTCACTGTGCCAGACCCAGGCGGCACCGTGGCACTCGACGGCATCCAGCTCGGCGCCAGCCTGGCATCGCGCAGCACCGAGGAACGCCAGGCGCTGCAGATCATCTTCCAGAACCCGGACAGCGCGCTGAACCGCGCCCACCGCATACGCCACATACTCGGCCGCCCGCTGGCGCGCCTGGCCCGCCTGTCCGGCCGCGCGAAGGAGGCAGCCCTCCAGGACCTCGCCGCCGGCGTGCGCCTCGGCCCCGCCCACCTCGCCATGCGCCCGCGCGCGCTCTCCGGCGGCCTGAAGCAGCGCGCCGCCATCGCCCGCGCGTTTGCCGGCCGCCCGCGCGTGGTCATCTGCGACGAACCCACCTCGGCGCTGGACGTATCCGTGCAGGCCGCCATCCTGAACCTGCTCGTCGCCCTGCAAGCGCGCGAGAACACCGCCTATCTGTTCATCACGCATGACCTGGCCGTGGTGCGCTACCTCGCCGACCGTATCGCGGTCATGTACCTGGGCCACATGCTGGAAATCGGCCCCGCCGAGGACGTGCTCGCCGGCCCGCACCACCCCTACACCGCGGCGCTGGTCTCCGCCGCGACGCAAGCGGACCGTGTGCGACTGCGCGGCGAGATACCTGGCGCGGGTGAGGCACCTGCCGGCTGCATTTTCCAGAAGAACTGTCCGCGCAAGATCGGGCCGGTTTGCGAGACGGTGGCGCCGGCTTTCGATCCTACGGAGGTGCATCCTATACGGTGCCACATCCCTCGAAACGAGCTTTTAGGAAGGAAGGAAGCAGTCCTTTTTTGAAAACACCAAAAAACTTTTGCTTCCCCCGCCTGCATTCCGGCGCTAGCAAATTCTGCTGCAGCGCGCGGACTTCGCACGTGGGTCTAGAGCATCATCCGACCACAAGGGGTCACCGGTCGGGTAAAGATGCTCGTTCTAACAAAGACCTAGCAGGCTGTCGGGTTGGGGGTACTCATAAGCGGCATTTCGATGCAGAATAT
>CAXTCL010000203.1:0-7130 GCA_964242035.1 uncultured Acetobacteraceae bacterium
GAAATCCTCGCCGAAGTAGACGCCTTCCTAACCACCCTGGACGAAACCGACCCCCACCGAACCCAAACCCCCGCCGCCTTCGATCCCCGCCGCTACCTCGCCCGAAACCAGGACGTCCTGCGCGCCGGCGAAAGCCCCTGGCGCCACTACATTGTCCACGGCCGCGCCGAGGGCCGCGTATGGTAGCACCCCTCCGCCGCCTCCTCCGCCCCCCATCCTACAACGCCCGCCACTCCCTGGCCTTCCTGCACATCCCAAAAACCGCCGGCTCCAGCCTGATCGCCGCCCTGGTACAATCCCTCCAACCCGCCACCGTGCTCTCCGGCTTCGACACCGTCCTCTTCGGCGCTTTCACCAACTTCGCCAGCCTCGACCCCACCCTCTCCGCCCAGATCCACCTTCCCAACGCCCCCCTCCCATCAGCCCCCCTAGTCGCCGGCCACATGGCCTACGCCACACTCCGCCAAACCGCCCCCGCCACCCAGATCATCACCATCCTGCGCGAACCCGTCTCCCGCCTCCTCTCCCACTGGCTGTTCTGGCGCGGTCACACAGACGAACACCTCGCCCCCTGGGGCGCCTGGGCCGACGCAGTACGCCTGGCCCGCCGCCCCCTCGCCGACTTCCTCGCCGCCCCCACCCTCGCCTGCCAGCACGACAACCTCGCCGTCCGCATGCTCCTCTGGCCCCACAAACTCATCCCAAACGCCGGCTTCATCGCCCCCTCATCGGATCGCCCCCTCCTGGCGCAAGCCCTCCGCCGCCTGAACCGCCTACCCTTCGCCGGAATCGTCGAAGACGAAGACCTCGCCCCCAAACTGTCGCACTTCCTCGCCCGCCCCCTGACCATCCCCGCGGAAAACCGCACCGCACCGCTGCAGGCGCACCTGCGCGGCAAGCTGCATGAACACCTGACAAAACACGCCGTCGCCCGCCTGCAAAACCTGTCGCGCCTGGACCGCGTGCTGTGGCACACGCTCGTAAAAACAACCTGCCCGCACCAGGACCCCCTCGCGCTGCAAGAAGAAACGCAGGCGCGCAACGTCGCCAGGTTCGCCGCATTGATGGCGGGCGGTTAAATCGTGGGAAACCTGAGGCTGGGTAAGGAAGAAAGCGGTCTTTTTTTGAAAAAAAGGACCAAAAAACTTTTATCTCCCCCGCCGGCAACACGGCATCGCCTGGTTCTGCCAGCACGCGCATCGGCAGAACCAGGCCGCGCTTTGGTGCAGGCGGAGGAACAAAAGTTTTTTGCTTCTTTTTTTTAAAAAGAAGGCCTTCCTTACTTGACCCAAACCCCCGCCAAAACCCCAGCCCCCACCGCCGCCGGCCAAAGATCCGCCAGCCCGAATCGCGCATACATCCAAGCCCCGCACAGCACCCCCACCACGAACCCGATCCACCGCGTCAGCGGCGCCACCCAGCCAAACCGCGCGCCGCCGGCGACCGCCTGCCCGAACTTGACCAGCGTCCCGGTCATGTACGTCAGCGGGATGCTGACCTTCCCGTCGCGTTCAAAAACATTGTTCATCGCCCCCATTCCAACCGCCATCAGGCACGCCGCCACCACCGGCCGCCCCGCCCCGCCAAGTGCCGCGCTGCCGGCAAGCAAGGCCGCCACGATGCCCAGATTGACCGCCGGCCGGCGCCTGTCGTCCCCCCGCCCGATCAACGCCCCGCCAATCACGCCCCCCACGAAGCAGGCGATCAGCCCACCGGCCAGAGCGGCGCTCCACTGGCCCTGCACAAGACCCACCCCCAGTCGCGTCGAGTTGCCGCTCATGAAGGAGACGAAGAACCCGCCGGTGGCGCCGAACCCCGAGGCGTCCACGTATCCTGCCAGTCCGGCGAGCACGCCCGCCAGCACCTGCACCCGCCTGTCCTGCGATGTCACACCAGCCAACCGCCGGCCCAGAGGTGCCGCGTCAAGCCAGATAGCGTGCCGTAAGATGCCGCTCGAACGCGCCAGCATCCAGCGTGCGCCCGGTGGCGGCGGCCAACAGGCCAGAGAACCCCAGCCGGCTCCCCTGCGCATGCACATGCCGGCCAAGCCAGCCCACAAGCGGCGAGAGGTCACCCCGGGCCAGCGCACGGTCCAGCTCCGGCAACGCCTCGCGCGCAGCCGCCATCAGCTGGGCCGCAGCCATAGCCCCCAGCGTGTAGGACGGAAAATACCCGAACAGACCCTCGTACCAATGGATGTCCTGCAGGCACCCCAGCCGGTCATCAGGCGGCCGGATGCCAAGCAGCGCCTGCAACGCATCGTTCCAGGCCCCAGGCAAATCCCGCACCGCCAGGTCGCCCGCAATCAGCGCGCGCTCCAGCCGATAACGCATGATCACATGCGCCGGATAGGTCAGCTCGTCGGCATCCACGCGTATGAACCCGCGCGACACCCGTCGCCACAGCCGCGCCAAATTGGCCGGCGTGGTGGCCGGCCCAGCGCTCCCAAACGCCGCCACCAGCTCGCCGGACAACCAGCCAAGATAGGCGTCAGACCGCGCCGCCTGCATCTCGATGATCAGCGACTGGCTCTCATGCGCCGCCATCCCAGCCGCCGCCCCCACAGGCTGGCGCGCCCAGGCCGCCGGAAGCCCGCGCTCATACAGCCCATGCCCCGTCTCATGCAGCACGCCCATGATCGCCTGGGCAGGGTTCGTCTCATCATAGCGCGTGGTGATGCGCACATCGGCCGGCGTGCCGCCGCAGAACGGGTGCAGCGAGCGGTCCAGCCGCGCATGGGCGAAATCCAGCCCCGCACGCGCCGCCAGGTTGCGGCAAAGCGCCTCCTGGGCGTCGGCCGGAAACGCGCCCTCCAGCCGCATCGCCGGCGGCCGGCTGGCCTGCAAGGCCTCCGCCCGAGGCAGCGCGTCGGCGAAAAAAACCTCCAGCCGGCCAAAGACCGGATCCAGCTCGGCCGTGGTGATACCGCGCTGGTAGCCGTCCATCAGCGCGTCATACGGCGAAAGACCAAGCGGCCCGGACAGCGCAGCAGCCCGCGCCTGTGCCAGCCGCACCACCTCCTCCAGATGCGGCAGCACGCTGGCGAAGTCGGCCGCCGCCCGCGCCCCGCGCCACACCGTCTCGCAAGCCAGGCTGGCCCGCGTCTCTGCCTCCACCAAATCGGCCGGCACCGCGGTGGCCCGCAGATGCGCCTGCCGCATCAGCGAAAGGTTTGCCGCCTCCCACCCGTCCGCCGGCGCGCTCGCCTCGGCCAGGTCGTCCGCCACGCGCGGCTCCGTCAGCATCTCATGCGCCACGCCCGCCAGCACCGCGAGCTGGTCGCCCCGGCTGGTGGCCCCCCCTGCCGGCATCATGGTGTTGGCGTCCCAGCCAAGCATCTCGCCCGCCTCGGACAAGGTGGCGATACGGGCAAAACGGTCGGTGAGGCGCTGATATGCTGACATGAAAAGCAAAGTAAGCGGTTCCCCCTCAAAGAAAAGAACCAAAACCCGTTGCGCCCAAACCGCCGCCGGCAGGATAATCCGCCGACAGGGAGCAACGTTTTTTGCTTCTTTTTTCCAAAGAAGGCCTTCCTTCCTGTGCGCATAGGCATCGACTTCGGCGGCACAAAAATCGAAATCATCGCCCTGGGCACAGGAAACCAAGAACTCCTGCGCCGCCGCATCCCCAACCCGAGAACCTACGAAGCCGCAATCGCCAGCGTGCAAACCCTGGTCCAAGACGCCGAGACAGAGCTGGGCGCCACCTGCACCGTAGGCGTAGGCATCCCCGGCGCCATCAGCCCCGCCACCGGCCTGGTGCTGAACGCAAACTCGCTGTGGATGAACAACCACCCCTTCGACCGCGACCTGTCCGCCGCACTCGGCCGCGAGGTGCGCGTGGAGAACGACGCCAACTGCTTCGCGCTCTCCGAAGCGGCCGACGGCGCCGCCGCCGACCATCGCGTAGTGTTCGGCGTGATCATGGGCACCGGCTGCGGCGGCGGCCTGGTGGTGGACCGCGCCGTGCTGCCCGGGCGCCACCGCATCTGCGGCGAGTGGGGCCACACCCCGCTACCCTGGCCCACGCCGCAGGACCTGCCCTACCCCGCCTGCTTCTGCCGCAACACCGGCTGCATCGAGCGCTACATCGCCGGCCCCTCGCTCGCCGCCGATTGCGACGGCCCCGGCCATGATGACGCCCGCGCCCTGCCCGCACGGGCAGCGGCCGGCGACGCCCGCGCCGCCGCGGCACTGGCACGCCATGCGGACCGCACGGCACGCGGGTTTGCCCTGATCATCAACATCCTCGACCCCGACGCCATCGTCATCGGCGGTGGCCTGTCGAACATGGCGCATCTCTACACGGAAGTGCCGGCGCTGCTGCAGCGCCACGTCAACGCGAATGGCGTGGCGACGCCGGTATTGCGCAGCCTGCACGGGGACAGTTCAGGGGTTCGCGGGGCGGCTTGGCTTTGGCCAGAATAACAGCAAGCAAGCAGTCCTTTTTTAAAAAAAAGGACCAAAAAACTTTTACTCCCGGTCAACGACCGTTTCAGCACCCGCCGACAGGGACCAAAAGTTTTTTGCTTCTTTTTTTCAAAAAAGAAGGCCTTCCTCCTTACGGCATCTCCTCAGCCTTCCACCGCATCGCCGTAAAAATCCGCGTCCGCCCACTAGGATGATCAAAAAACACCATCTCCTCCAAAGGCGAAGGATCGAGCTTCCGATACGTGGACAGCTTCAAAGCCACAGTCGCAAACGCATCTGGCCGACGTGCCAGGTTCAACCCGAAGACATCCGCCTGCATCTCCTGCACGCGGGTCAGCGTATTAAGCACCGGCGTCATCAGCAGGAAATACGCCGTCAGCGCCGCCACGATCACCGGCAAGCCTGCCGGGTCGGCAACACTCAGCACGCTCCAGCGCGCCCCGTATCGCCGGATGACGACGCGGAACACCCAGTTCGCAAAAGCAAAGCCGCCCGCCAGGACAAGCGACATGCTGAGGATGAACGTGAACACGTGGCCCATCACGTAATGGCCCATCTCGTGGCCCAGCACGGCCAGCACCTCGTCCGGCGTGCATTGCGCTATCAGATTGTCGGTCAGCGAGATCTGCGTGGTGCCGAACAGCCCCGAGACGTGGGCGCTGATCTTCTTGCTTTGCCGCGAGCTGTCGAACTCCAGCACGTCATGCGCCGGAATGCCGTCCGCCCGCGCCATGGAGAGTATCTGCTCGCGCACCGGCCCGGCCGGCAAGGACTCGAAGTGGTTCAGCAAAGGCTCCAGGAACACCGGCGAGATCAGCACGATCACGGCAAGGAAGCCCACGGTGATCCCCGTCCCCCACAACCACCAGGTCTTCGGCGCCGCCTTGATCGCGGCATAGATGAACGGCAACACGATCGCCGCGGACACCATGCTGACCAGCAGCCCGATCAGCGTGTCGCCGGCCCAGCCGCCAAAACTCTGGTTGGACAAATCATAGGCGTGCTCGCGCAGAAACCCCTGGTAGATGTCCAAAGGCAAGGTGAGCACCGCAGTGACGAGGCTGAACAACGCGCCATAGATCGCCACCGCGAACCAGCGCTTCCGCCCGATGCGGAACCCGATGTCGCGCAGGCGCGCGGACACGCCGGTGAACAGCAGCGCGAGTGCCACCGCAATGCCATACAGCGCGTTCCACAGGATCAGCCAGTAGCCGCCTTCAAAATACGCGTCGGATTTCAGCCTGGCGGCGGTGGGGATCGTCTTCAGGTAGGCATCGGTGGCGGCTTGCGGGTCGAGGGTCGCGGCGAGGGCGGGGAAGGTCAGGCAAGCGAGAAGCAAGGCAAGCACTTCTTTTTTGAAAAGAAGAAGCAAAAAACTTTTGACTCCGCTGTCGCGCGAGTTTTCGGCCGGCCCTCGACAGGGGGCTTTCCTCGGAGAGGGCACTTTTCGTTACCCTTGGCTGTCCAGGCCACGCTGCCGCAGCAGCGGCGCCGTATCCGGATCATGCCCGCGGAACGCGCGATACAGCTCCATCGGGTCCGCCGTGTGCCCAGGCGCCAGCATCATGTCGCGGAAGCGCTGGCCGTTCGCACGCGTCAGGCCACCATGCTCGGTGAACCACGCATACGCATCATCGTCCAGCACCTCGCCCCACAGATACGCGTAGTAGCCGGACGCATAGCCACCCGCCCAGATATGGGCGAAATACGTAGTGCGGTAGCGCGGCGGCACGGTCGCCACATCGATGTCGTGCTTCTTCAGCGCCGCCGCCTCGAACGTGTCGGGCGTCTGCAACGCAGCCCCGGCCGGCAGGCTGTGCCACTCCAGATCGAGCAACGCGGCGGCCAGGTACTCGGTCAGCATGTAGCCCTGGTTGAACGTCTTCGCACGCTTGATCTTGTCCACCATCTCGGCGGGCATCGCCGCACCGGTCTGGTAATGATGCGCGTAATTGGCGAACACGGTGGCATCCAGCGCCCAGTGCTCGTTGAACTGCGAGGGGAACTCCACCACGTCGCGCGGCACGGCAAAGCCGCTCTGGCTGGGGAAATGCTGGTTGCTGAAAATCGCGTGCAGCGCGTGGCCGAATTCGTGGAACATCGTGGTCACGTCATCGAAGCTGATCAGCGCCGGCTGCCCCGGCGCCGGCTTGCTCAGGCTCGCCACGTTCACCACTACCGGCTTGAGGCCCAGCAGGCCGGAGGGCGGCACGAACTCGTCGCACCAGGCGCCGCCCTGCTTGTTCGGCCGCGCGAAATAGTCGGCATAGAACAGCGCAATCGGCGTGCCGTCCGCATCGAACACCTCGAAGGTGCGCACGTCCGGCTGATAGACCGGAATGTCGTGGCGTTCCTTGAATGTGATGCCATACAGCTTGTTGGCGGCAAAGAACACGCCGTCATGCAGCACCCGGTCCAGCTCGAAATACGGCCGTACCTGCGCCTCGTCGAGGTCGTATTTCTGGCGGCGCACCTGCTCGGAATACAAATTCCAGTCATACGAGGCGAGCTTGAACCCACCATGTTTCGCATCGATGATCGCCTGCATGTCGGCCGCCTCGCCGCGCGCCTTGGCCGTCGCACCCGGCACCAGGCTGTCCAGAAGCTTCATCGCCGCGGCAGGGTTCTTCGCCATCTGGTCGTCCAGCGCGTAAGCCGAGAAGCTGTCGAACCCCATCAGCTTCGCCTTGTCGGCCCGCA
>CAXTCL010000204.1:0-7010 GCA_964242035.1 uncultured Acetobacteraceae bacterium
CACCATCCTGCTGCTGATGCCGGTGATGACCGACCTCGGCGACCTGCTGCTGGCCGTGGCGGCGGTGACGCTACTGGCCGGCTGGGTCGCCTGCGGCAGCGAGCGTATCAGCTACGCCGGCTGGCAGATCGGTATCGCCTACTATCTCACGATCCTGCAGGGCTACGGCCCCACCCTGGACATGCAGACGGCCCGCGACCGCGTCATCGGCATCCTGCTTGGCAATGTCATCGTGCTCGTCGTGTTCAGCACGATCTGGCCGATACGCGTGGCCCAGCCGGTGCGGCGACAGGTGGCGATTGCGATTGCCAGGATGGGCGAGCTGACCCGGCTGGGCCGCCGCCTGCCACCGGAGGATCCCGGCTCCCAACCCGCCTTGCAGGCCGGCTTCATCGCCGCTATCGGCGGCGCCCGCGCCCTGCTGGCGAATGCCGCGTACGAGCCCGCCGGCAGCCGGCGCTCCAGCCGCCGCCCGATCGATCCGGGCGTGCTCGCCGACCTGGAGATCGTGATGCTGATGGTGACGGTGATCCACCGCCTCAACACCGAGCCGGCCTGGCACGAGGCGGCGCAGGACGCCCAGCAGGCAGCGCTTTCCTATGACACGGCGCTGGCCGTCTGGTTGGACGACTGCGCGGCGTGGGTGCGGTCCGGCACCGGTGCGCCGGTGATCGAGGCCGCCCTGCCCGAACCGCCTCGCCTCGATGGCGACGCCAAAATGGCGGTGCGGGCGACCTGGTATCGCCTGCTGGACGCGAAGTTGCGCAGCATCATCGGCCAGGTGATGCGCGGGCCTGACCTGGGCGTCTCGGGTGTGTCCAGCCATGCGTAGGCCGCGCCATTTGGGCCCAATTTTGTGCGTATTGCTGGCCGCCTGCAACGACACGCGCGACTTGGCCCCAGCTAGCCCGTCGACGCCTTGGCAGACCTCGGTGGACACCCTGCCAGGGGCCGGCGCGGCGGCTCCGGCCCCGCCCTCGGCCAGCGCAGCGGCTCCGGCCCGGCGCTACACGGTGCCAAGCGACGCAGCACTCCCCTGGCCAGGTGAACCGGCCGACATCGACCCAGCGCATCGCTACACGCTGCCCGAGTTGATCGACATCGCGCAGCGCCGCAACAGCCAGACCCGCCTCGCCTGGGAACAGGCCCGGCAGGCCGCCATCGGCGTCGGGATCGCCCGCGCCGCCTTTTTGCCGGAACTCACCGCCAGCGCGCTGGGCGGCTACGAGCACATCGCCTCGCCGTTCCCCAACACCCTGGTCCGCAGGGGCTACATCACCGCCGACGCGCAGGAGGTGCTTCCGGAACTGGCGATCAAATACCTGCTCATCGATTTCGGCGGCGGGCGGGAGGCGGCCGAGCGGGGCGCCGAGCAATCGTCCTTCGCCGCCAACGTGGCGTTCACCGGGGCCCATCAGCGCCTCATCCTCGAAGTGGCGCGGGCGTATTTCACCCTGGACGGCGTGGATGCCCAGCTGGAGGCTATCCGCAAAGGCCTGACCGATGCCGGCAGGCTGCAACAATCGGCCGATGCGTTGCGAGGCCGCGGTCTCGCCACCGTGGTTTCAACCCAGTTGGCCCGCCGCAACACCGCCCAGGCTGCCTACGATCTGGTGCAGGCGACGGCGGCGCAGCACGACGCGATGTACACGCTGCTGCAGGCCCTGGAACTGCCGCCCACGACGCGGCTGCTGGTGCAGGACAGCTTCGACCGGCCACTCCCCCGTGCCACCGGCGGCACCGTGGACCGGCTGATGGCCGACGCCCTAGGGCGGCGAGCCGACCTGTTGGCCAGCCTCGCCCGCCTGCGTGCCGCCGAGGCCGGGATTGCCGAGGCGCGCGACGCGATAAGCCCAAAGCTGCTGATAGACAGCAACGTGCAAGGCAATATCGGCCGCATCTCGGTCGATTCCGGACGCTATGAAAACGTGATGCAGCCGCAGACCGGCCTGTTCCTGCGTTTCGAGTGGCCGCTCTATCAGGGGGGCTTGCGGCAGAATCAGGTAAGGCTGGCCGAGTCGCGCCGCAACGAGGCGCAGATCGCACTCGAAGCCGGCAGCACCACCGCATTGCGCGAAGTGGCGGTTGCCTACGACCAGGTGCAGACGGGGCTCAGCCAGTATGATGCGGCGATCGTGCTGCGCGCGGCGGCGCAGAGCGCGTTCGACTCGGCAAGCGACGCCTACGCGCACGGTGTGGGCTCGTTCACCGATGCGGTGAACGCATCGACGGCCTTGGATACGGCGCGCGCCGCGGTGGCCCGGGCGCACGCACAGGCACTGGTCAACGCCGCCGGTCTGGCGTTCTCCACGGGCGTTCTTGCGTCCAGCTCCGATGTTGCGAGTCCACCGTCCGAGAATGCACCTTGATCAGCTGGACATTGCGCGCGGCGCCACCTTCAGCAAAGGCAGGCAAGACCAGCTTTTTGCAAGGTAGAAGCGATCACGCTGTGTCCTAGTGCCCTGCTCGGTCCTGGAATAAGCGGCTGGTGCACATGCGAAACACGTAACGCCGCTGACCCTGCCCAACAAGCGCGGCTCGAACGCTCGTCGGCACAAAGGCGGCTGGATCAATTACGGGAAGGCCCGCCGATACATCTGCGAAGTCATGCAGCAGATGCGTGCGAGACACTTGGTTCACCACCATGCTCGGCCTTTACGCACCGCTCGCCGACTTTCCGGGCGCGAGTGATGCACCGTCTGGGGCGGCCGAGGTGCGGGTCGCATAGTTGGAGGAGGCCCTTCTGCTGGCCCAGCCCGCGGCCTTGACGCGTTTTATCCAGACCGTGCGAATGCAGTAGCGGCCCTGTGCGCAGACATTGCCAGACTCGCGCCGGAGGCAGTGAACGAAGGCCTGCAGACGGCTTGTCCAAGCACATAGTCCGCAACTTTCCGGGGTACGACAAGGTCGTCGCCGACGGTCATCGTCATCGGCTGCAGGTTGCACAAGGCGCCAACCTCCGTGGCCGGCAGGCCTTTAGCACCGGTGGAGAAGATAATATCTCCCGGTGCCGCCCTGGTTCCGCGGCCTAAGGCCTTATTCGCGAAACCACCTATTGAGTTTGCTAAGATCATGAAACCACTGGAGCGGGCGAAGGGATTCGAACCCTCGACCCCAACCTTGGCAAGGTTGTGCTCTACCCCTGAGCTACGCCCGCGCTCCTGCGGAGGAGGCGGTGCTTAATCCTGGCCAGGCAGGATTGCAAGGCCCCCCGCAGCACCTGCACAATGGGGCAAGCGGGGGGCCAAAACGGCTTGCAGCAGACGTCACACGCAACATGTTAGACTTCAGGCCTCGCAGCCAACTTGCAGGGACGGACCACTCCATGGACTACATCATCGGCCAGAAGCCGGCTGCCGCGGCCCGGCCCACCCGCGCACCTGCCGCCGCCCCCGCCGCGGGCCTGCCGCAATCAGCCGCGCCACAGCCCGCGGCCGGCACGGCTGCCATGATCGTCGATGGCGATCAGCGCACCTTCATGGCCGACGTCATCGAAGCCTCGCGCACCACCCCGGTGCTGGTGGATTTCTGGGCCACCTGGTGCGGCCCCTGCAAGCAGCTCACTCCCGCCTTGGAGCGCGTGACGCTTGCCGCCGGCGGCCGGCTTAAGCTGGTCAAGATCGACATCGACAAGAACAAGGCGCTGGTCGCCCAGCTGTCCCAGCTCGGCCTGCCGCTGCAGTCCGTGCCCACGGTCGCCGCCTTCTGGCAGGGCCAGATCGCCGACATCTTCCAGGGCGCGCTGCCGGAGTCCGAGATCAAGCGGTTCGCCGAGGCGCTGCTCAAGCTCGCCGGCGGCACCATGCCGCAGGCGGACCTCCTGGCCGAGGCGCGCGCGGCGCTGGAGGCCGGCCAGCCGGATGCGGCCGCCGACGGCTTCTCCGCGCTGCTGAACGAAGACCCGGAAAACCCGGACGCCTGGGGCGGCCTGGTACGCGCCCTGCTGGCACTTGGTGACGAGGACCAGGCGGCGGAGGCGCTGGCCCAGGTGCCGCCAAAGCTCGCCGACCACGCCGAGGTCGCGGGCGCCCGCGCAGCACTGGCGCTGGCCGCCGAGGGCCGCGCCGCAGCCGGCCAGGTGGGCGCGTTCGCGGACCGCGTGGCCGCAGACCCCGCCGACCACGAGGCGCGCTACGAGTTGGCCACCGCTTTGAACGCCGCCGGCAATCGCATGGAGGCGGCCGAGGCGCTGCTGGAGATCGTACGCCGGGACCGAACCTGGCGGGAGGATTCCGCGCGCCAGCAACTCCTGAAGTTCTTCGAGGCCTGGGGTTTTGCCGACCCCGCCACCATGGCGGCACGGCGAAAATTGTCCGCCCTCCTGTTCGCCTAAGGACATGATGAGCTTGCTCCGTCCGACCCAGGCTGACCTGCCGTCGGAGTTCCCGATCTTCCCCCTTCCCGGCGCCCTGCTCCTGCCACATGGCCGATTGCCGCTGAACATCTTCGAGCCGCGCTATCTGGCCCTGATCGACGACACGCTGGCGCAAAGCCGCATGTTCGGGATGATCCAGCCGAACGTGCACGCCCCACGCGCGCCGAACGGCCCCAGCCTGTACCAGATCGGCTGCGTCGGCCGGCTATCCCAGTTCGCCGAGACGGATGACGGCCGCTATCTGGTCACGCTGACCGGGGTGAGCCGGTTCCGGGTGATAGACGAGCTGCCGATACGCCACGGCTATCGCCGCATCACCGCCGATTTCAGCCACTTCCAGGCGGATCTCTCGCCTGCCGGCAACGCCATGGGCGCGCGCCAAAGCGAGCTTCTGGGCGCCCTGCGGCCGTTCTTCACGCTGCACGACATAGATGCGAACTGGGACGCAATCGAGCGCATGCCGGAAGCCACCCTGGTGACCACGCTCGCCATGCTCTGCCCGTTCGACGACGCAGAGAAGCAGGCCCTGCTGGAGGCGCCCACGGACGCCGACCGCGCCGCCGACCTGCTGGCGCTGTTGCGCATGTCCGTGCATGAAGGCGACCCGGGCTCCCGGCCGAGCTGACGGCACGGCGCCGGGAGGGAGATCAGTTTGGACGCGGCACCGCTAGACCCACGCCTGCTGGAGATACTCGTCTGCCCGGTAACGAAGGGGCCGCTCGAGTATGACCGCGTGGCGGGCGAGCTGATCAGCCGCGGCGCCGGGCTGGCCTATCCGATACGGGACGGGATACCGATCATGCTGCCGGACGAGGCAAGGTCGTTGGACTAGGCAAGGCAAGGCCTTCTTTTTTGAAAAAAAGAAGCAAAAAACTTTTGGCCCTGTCGGCGGGTGCTGATACAGCCGCCGACAGGGAGCAAAAGTTTTTTGATCCTTTTTCAAAAAAGGACTGCTTTCTTCCTTGCGTGAACTCACCCTCCGCGGCCTCATCCTTGGCGCCCTGATCACCGTCATCTTCACCGCAGCCAACGTCTATCTCGGCCTGAAGGTAGGTCTGACCTTCGCCAGCTCCATCCCCGCGGCCGTCATCTCCATGGCGGTGCTGCGCGCGCTCGGCGGCGGTAACATCCTGGAAAACAACATGGTGCAGACGCAGGCCTCGGCCGCGGGCACCCTGTCCTCCGTCATCTTCGTCATGCCTGCGCTGGTCATCGTGGGCCACTGGCACGGCTTCCCGTTCTGGCAGGCCGCCGGGGTGTGCGCAGCCGGCGGCGTGATGGGCGTGCTGTTCACCATACCGTTGCGCCGGGCCATGGTGGTCAACTCCACGCTGCCCTACCCGGAAGGCGTGGCCGCGGCCGAGATACTGCGCGTGGGCCATGGCCAGACGGCGCCGGGCGAGCCGGGCGCGTCAGACATAGCGGCCGGCGGCATCGTGGCCGCGGTAGTCAGCTTCGCCTCGACGGGACTGCACGTGCTGGGCGAGGGCTTCAGCCAGTGGTTCACGCTGGGCCACGCAGCGTTCCGGCTGTCCACCGGGTTTTCGCTGGCCCTGCTGGGCGCGGGCTACCTGGTGGGCATCGCCGGTGGGCTGGCCATGCTGCTGGGGGCGGTGCTCGCCTGGGGCGTGGCGGTCCCCGTGCTCACCAGCCTGCATCCCGCGCCGGCGGGCACCGCGCTGATCCCGTATGCCACCGGCCTGTGGTCGCACCAGGTGCGTTTCATGGGCGCCGGGCTGATCGGCGTCGCCGCTATCTGGTCGCTGGCAGGATTGATGGGACCCACGATCGCCGGCGTGCGCGACAGCCTGCGCGCCAGCCGCGCCGCGGCGGGTGCGGACGGCGCGCCGGAGACGGATTTGGACATGGCCCCGCGCTGGATCGGCTTTACCTTCGCCGCCGCCCTTCTCGTCATGGCCATCACCTTCGCCGCCTTCCTGCACGGCGCCGGTCCCGCGCACGCCTTCGGCATCTGGGGCCTGGTGGCGTTCGGCTGCGTGTTCAGCGTGGTGTTCGGCTTCGCGGTCGCGGCCGCCTGCGGCTACATGGCCGGCCTGGTCGGCAGCTCCAGCTCGCCGATCTCCGGCATCGCCATCATCGCCACCATCCTGACCTCGCTGCTGCTGCTCGCCATCCTGCAGAGCGGCGGCATGCTCGGTTCCGAGGACGGTCGCCAGGCTGCAATCGCGTTCACCCTGTTCGTAGTCTCCGTGGTGCTGGCCACCGCCACCGTCAGCAACGACAACCTCCAGGACCTGAAGACCGGCTACCTTCTCGGCGCCACACCGTGGCGCCAGCAGGCCGTGCTCGTCGTAGGCTGCGTGGTGGGCGCGCTGGTGATCCCGCCGGTGCTGGACCTGCTCTACCACGCGTACGGTTTCCCCGGCGCCATGCCGGACCCGCACATGGACCCCGGGCAGGTGCTCGCCGCCCCGCAGGCCACGCTGATGGCGGCCATCGCGCGCGGCATCTTCGGCCGCGCGCTGGACTGGGGCTCGCTGCTGATCGGCGTCGCCGCCGGCGCAATCCTGATCGTGGTGGACGTGCTGCTCAAACGCACCGGCCGGCGCGGGCTGCCGGTACTGGCGGTGGGCATCGGCCTCTATCTTCCACCAACGGTCGGAGTGACACTGGC
>CAXTCL010000205.1:0-6966 GCA_964242035.1 uncultured Acetobacteraceae bacterium
AGAACCAAAAAACTTTTGGTCCGCTGTCGCGCCGCGTGGAAGAGTCCGCGTCAGCCAGTTAAAAGTTTTTTGCTTCTTTTTTTCAAAAAAGAAGGCCTTGCTTACTTGGGAAATATCACCCCGGCGACCCTGTCCCCAACAGAGATATTCAGCTTAGCCGTAAGCCCGCCCTGCAGCTCCAGCGTAGCGCGCACCGCCCCTCCGGAGGGTATCTGCGCCAGGCTCTGCGGCACTGTGTTCTCCGCGATGTGCGAAATCGTCCCGTCCTGACCGATGAAGACCATGTCCTCCGGCACCGGGCAATTCTTCATCCACATCGGCACGTCGCGCGGCTGGCCCCAATCGAAGAACATGCCGCTGCCGGCTGGGATGTTCGTGCGGAACATCTCGCCCACTTCCTGTTCCTCGGCGGTGGTGGCGACTTCCACGTCGAAATCGTGCCGGGCGCCGGATTTGCCGACGATGGTCAGCTTCTGCGTCGGCAGCTTGGGCTGCGGGCCGGTGGGCTCGGCCGCGGCGGCCAAGGGGCAGGCCAGCACGGCGGCGGCAAGCAGGATGCGCCGGTTCAAGGGTCGTCCTCCAAGGCCTGGGCGGCGAGCGCCCGGATTTCGGGCCGCACCATCCCTTCGCGCGGGCTGTCTTGCAAGGTGGTGAACCAGTGCTCCGGCGGGTGGCGTCCGGCGGCGCGGTTGTAGCGCAGCGTGCGCAGCAGCGCCTCGGCGGCCGATGGCAGGCTTGCGGGCACCGGCAGGTCCTGCAGCACGGCCCATACGCCGGCCCAGCAGCGCGCCACAGACC
Organism: uncultured Acetobacteraceae bacterium; assembly: GCA_964242035.1. GTDB lineage: Bacteria > Pseudomonadota > Alphaproteobacteria > Acetobacterales > Acetobacteraceae > BOG-908. The sequence continues at coordinate 799 of CAXTCL010000205.1, forward strand.
ATGGGTTGTAGCCGCCGCCGCCGGTCACGATCAGGCGCGGGGCCAGGTGGCGGATAGCGCGCACCACGCCCCAGTGCGCGTTGTTGGACAGGGCCAGGCGGCTGAGCGGGTCTTCCTCCAGCGCGTCCGCCCCGCATTGCAGGAACAGCGCCTGCGGCCGGTGCGCGGCCAGCAGAGGCAGCGCGGCGTCTTCCAACAGCACCCGCATCTCGGTGTCGTTTAAGCCTGCGGGGACGGGGAAATTGCGCGCGCTGCCGCCGGCGCGGTCTTGCGCGCGACCGGTGCGCGGCCAGCGGTCCTGCTCGTGGATGCTGATGGTCAGCACGCGCGGGTGGCCGGCAAAGGCGTCCTGGACGCCGTCGCCGTGATGGGCGTCTATGTCCAGGTAGGCGACGCGGGTGAGGCCCTGGTCCAGCCAGGCCAGGATGCCGAGCACGGGATCGTTCAGGTAGCAGAAGCCCGAGGCGCGGGCGGCGCGGCCGTGATGCGTGCCGCCGCCGGGGCAGTACACGGTGCCGCCTTGCGCGGTCAGGCTGGCGGCCAGGAGCACGCCGCCGGCCGAAATCATCGGGCGGCGGTAGATCTCCGGATAGACCGGATTGCCCTCGGCACCGATGCTGTAGCGCGCGCGGTCTTCGGGGGTGGCCGACTGGGTGGCCTCGGCGCGGCGCAGGGCCGCGATATAGGCGGGATCGTGGAAGCGGCAGACCTGGGCCTCGGTGGCCATCGGGGCTTCGCGGTAATCGGCGTCGTGGAGCCAGCCAAGGGCGCGGCAGAGGTCGGTGACGGTGGAGACGCGGGGCACGGCGAGCGGGTGGGTTTTGCCGTAGGTGGAATGACGGTAGATTTCGCTGCCAATGAAGACCGTCACGGTTTTGGAGCCACCTTGAGCAAGGAAGAAAGGCCTTCTTTTTTGAAAAAAAGAAGCAAAAAACTCTTACTCTTTGTCGGCGGCGGGTTCAGCAGCCGCCGACAGGGACCAAAAGTTTTTTGGTTCTTTTTTTCAAAAAAGAACTGCTTGCCTTCATGAAAGTGGCCGCCTGCCTCACCTTCGGCCGCCAGGGCAACAGCCTCGCCTGCCAGCAGGACGGCTTCGCAGCGCCGGAAGACGGGTTCACCTGGTCCACCGGTCAGGCCAGCCGGCTGCATGTCACCGCACCGGCCGGCGACGACGTGATGCTGGAACTGGCGCTCAACCCGTTCGTGGTGCCCGGCCGGCTGGAGGTGCAGCGCCTGGCCGTCGAGGTGAACGGCGCGCGCGTAGCAGACGAGCGGCTGCGCGGCGAGGGCACGGTGGCCTGGCGCATCCCGGCGCAGGTGCTGCGGCCGGACGGGCAGATGGACATCGTGCTGCGCCACGAGGAGGCGCGCTCGCCCGCAGCCCTGGGCGTGGCCGCGGGCGACACGCGCGTGCTGGGCTTCATGCTGCGCACCCTGCGCGTGCTGGCGGTGCCGCCGGCACGCCCGGCCGACGTGACGGTGCTGCCGCCGCGCGCCTGGCCCTTGGGACGCGCGCCGATGATGCAGGCCGTGCAGGCTGCCACAGGGCTGGCGCCGGACGCGCTCGCTTTGTGCTTCGAAAGCCTGGGGCATAATTGCGAGTTCGGAATGATGCAGCGCCATGTGGGTGCCGAACCGCTGGACCTGCTGCGCTTCGCCGGGATCACGCTGGACGACCTGCTGGCCGGGCTGCGCTGCGGGTTCGAAGGCGCCGGCGAGGATGTGGTGGTGCGCACGGCGCCGGCGGCGGGCGGTGGCGCGGAATACCTGGTGCATGACGACCGCCACCGCATCGGGCTGCACACGTTCGACCTGACGACGGACGCCTCGCCGGAGCAGGTGCGCGCCAGGCATGGCGGCCGGCTGCGCTTCCTGCACCGGCTGTTCCTGGAGCGGCTGCGCAGCGGGGAGCGTATCTACGTGTTCCAGCGGGTGGGACAGATGACGTTGTCCCAGGCGCGGCCGCTGCTGGCGCTGCTGCGCAGCTACGGGCCGAACAGCCTGCTGTATGTGGACGAGACGCCGGGGATGCCGTCGGGCGCGGTGGCGCAACTGGAGGACGGGCTGTTCTACGGCCGGCTGGACAGGTTGGCGCCGGCGGATGCGCTGGACACGCTGGATCTGCCCGGCTGGCTGAGTTTGTGCGCCAATGCGCACCGGCTTTGGATGGCGGCGCGGCGGTGAGTGCGCAGGCCGACCAGCGCTGGGTGGGTGCGGCGCCGCACATGGTATTTAAGGACGCGCATCTGCGGGTGATGTTCCAGCCCGGGGGTCGGACATGTTGACGCTGACGTTCGGCGATGCGGCCGTTCTTGCAGACGGCACCCGGTTCTTTGCCGATACGGTGGCAACCAGGTTCGGCATCAACTGCCTGGGCTTCATGGCGCGCGCGGCCAACTGGTATCCGACCGCCAGCATGCAGGCGGCCGCGCACGCGGTGGCCTATACGCTGGCGGGAAGGTTTCATCTCCGCTCCGCCGGGTATTATGCCACGGCCGAGCGGGACGGCACGGTGTGGCGGACTGCATCGCAGCCGCGCAAATGGGAAGTGTACGAAGAAGTTTCGGCCGACAGCTTCGGCATGCGGGATTGCGGCTGATGTCCGAACTCGTGCTGGACATCGATTTCGGCGAGGACGGCAACAGCGCCGACTACGTGGGCGAAGGCTGGGGCGAGCCGGAACGCGCGCACACCTGGTCCGTGGGGCAGAGAAGCACGTTGCGCCTGCCAATCAGGAACCCCCAGGCCACGCATGTCCTCGTCATGCGCGTGCTGCCCTGGCGCCATCCGCCGGAGGTCACGCACCAGACGGTGATGCTTGGCGTGGACGACAGGCTGCTGGCAACGATGGTGATCGGCGAAGATGCCGCCCTGGCCTTTAGGCTTCCGGCGCCGGACGGCCCCGGCGGCAACAGCTACGCACTCTCGATCGGCCACCTCGACAATGTGCGCTCCGCGGTGATCGACACCTATCGGGACGGGCGCTCCATGGGCCTGATGATGCGCACGCTGCGGGTGATCGCGCAGACGCCGCGCGCGCCATGCCGGCCCGCCTTCCTGCCGCCTCTGCCGGGCTCCCTCGAGGACGGATCGATGCTGCGCGCGGCGGAAGCGGCCACCGGATGCGACGTGCCGGCGGTCATGGGTGCTTTCGAAAGCCTGGGGCAGTGGTGCGGGCTGGCCGTGTTGCAGAAAGCCTACGGCGCGGACCATCTCGGCCTGTTGCGTTACGCGGGCCTGTTCGCGCCGGACCTGACGGAGGCCATCTTCCGGCGTTTCGAGGGCCTGGGCGATCCCGCCTATCTCGATGCGTTCCACCCGGCCGACCCGCCGGATTCGTGGGATGTGCATGACAGCCTGCACCGCATCTGGTGGCACACGGGACGCTATAAACACGAGATGCAGGCGCACGACGTCATCGCCTTCGAGCAGAAGCGCCTGCCGTTCCTGGCGCGCAAGTTCGTGGAGACCACGGCGGCGGCCGACAAGATCATGGTGCTGACTGCGGCCACCTCGGAGACGGAAGTGGACGCGGTTTTCGCAAGCCTTGATCTGTGGGGGCCGAACACGCTGCTCTATGCGTGTCAGGACGGCAGTGCACCGCCTGGCTCCGTGGAACTGGTTGGCAACGGCAAGATGCGCGGGCATGTCGATGCGGGGGTTACGGGGTACCGCGGATCGGATGCTGCCTGGTTCAGCGTTCTGGTGAATGCGTTTGTGCTGGAGAGGAAAAGAAAGGAAGGCCTTCTTTTTTGAAAAAAAGAAGCAAAAACTTTTGTTCCTGTCGCCTGCATCAAGGGCTGCGTTGGTTCTGCCAGTGTAGATGCCTGCAGAAGAAACGCGGCATAATGTGCAGGCGGAGGAGCAAAAGTTTTTTGCTTCTTTTTTACAAAAAAGAAGGCCTTCCTTGCTCTACTGCCCGGAGAGTATCCGCTCCACCAGCTCGCGCACGCTAGGCACATATCCATTGGAATAGAACGGATCGCTACCGAACCGGAACGCGTTGTGCCCCGCGAACATCAAATTGTTGTCCAAGGCCACATCATTGTCGCGGTTATGCGCGATGTCCTGCAGCGTCTTCTGGATGCAGAAGCTGCGCGGGTCGGCTTTCTTGCCGTTGCTGAAATCGGGTTCTTCCTGGCTCCAGTTGGAAAAGCGGCAGGTGGACAGGCAGCCCATGCAGGCCACCTGGTCGGCCACGATCTCTGCGGCGCGCTCGGGTGCGACGAAGATCAGCGTGGTGTCCGGCGTGCGCAGGGCCTCGGTGTAGCCCTCGTATTCCCAGGCGCGTACGTGGGCGAAGTCGCCGGCGGTGAGGTAGACGGGGCGCTTGCGGGGGCCTACGCCGTAGGTCTCGACGTGTTCGCCCATCGGTTCGGTGGTGTAGGCGACCTGGCGCTCGCTGCGGCCGCGCAGTTCCTGGATGAACTCATTGTTCACCGCGCTGGAGTAGAAGCCGGTGGGGCTGAAACGGTTGAGGAACACGTCGCCCGGCTTGAGCGTCAGCAGGCGTTGCTTCCAGCCGGGGCTGATGGGCGATTCCTGGGTCAGCAGCGGGCGCGTGCCGAACTGGAAGGCGATCGGGCCCAGCTCGGGGTTGTCGATCCAGTCCTGCCACTCTTCCAGCCACCACACGCCGCCGGCCATGATGATGGGCGTCTGGTCCAGGCCGAAGGTGCGCATCAGCTTGCGCAGCGCGAGCACGCGGGGGAACGGGTCCTCCGGCTTGTCGGGCTGCTCGCCGTTGGACAGGCCGTTATGGCCGCCGGCGAGCCAGGGGTCCTCGTAGACCACGCCGCCGAGCAGTGCGGCCGCCTTGGAATAGGCGCGTTTCCACAGCGCGTTGAAGGCGCGGGCGGAGGAGACGATCGGGTAGTAGTGCACGCCGAAGCGAGCGGCGATGTCCGACAGGCGGTAGGGCATGCCGGCGCCGCAGGTGATGCCGTTGATCAGGCCGCGCGCGCCTTCCAGGACGCCGGTGATCACGCGCTCTGCGCCGCCCATCTCCCACAGCAGGTTGGCGTGTATGCGGCCGCGTCCGCCGGAGATTTCGTGCGCCTGGCGCGCCTGGGTGATGCCGCCTTCTATGGCAAAGGCCACCAGCTCCTCGTGGCGGTCCCGCCGCGTCTTGCCGTGATAGACGGGAGGGATCGGGTAGCCCTCAGCGTCAAAGCTGTCCGGGTTCACCGCGCTGAACGTGCCGGCACCGCCGGCGGACGCCCAGGCGCCGCAGGTCAGGCCATTTGATACGGCAACACCCTTGCCGCCCTCGATTATCGGGAGGACGTCCGTGCCGCCCATGCGGATCGCGTTTAGCGCCTTCATCTTTGGTCTGCCCTCGTAAGGAAGAAAGGCCTTCTTTTTTGAAAAAAAGAAGCAAAAAACTTTTGTCCGGCTGTCGCGGACCTCTCAACAAGCGCGCGACAGCGGAGTCAAAAGTTTTTTGCTTCTTTTTTGCAAAAAGAAGGCCTTGCTTTCTTACTCCGCAGCTTCGTCCCGACGCCCGCCCTTGGGGCCAACCTTCTCAGAGATGTCCTCTCCAGTCGCCTGATCAACCACCCGCATGGACAGTTTCACCTTGCCGCGGTCATCAAAGCCTAGGCATTTCACCTTCACGGCGTCGCCCACGTTGACGATGTCGGTGGTCTTGTTGACGCGGCCCTGTGTCAGCTCGCTGATGTGGACCAGGCCGTCGCGGCTGCCGAGGAAGTTCACAAACGCGCCGAAATCGGCGGTCTTTACCACCTTGCCGTTATAGACGGCGCCCAGCTCGGGCTCGGCCACGATGCCGCGTATCCAGTCGATCGCCTTCTGGCTGGCTTCCTCGGTGGTAGCCGCGATCTTGATGGTGCCGTCGTCCTCGATGTCTATCTTGGCGCCGGTCATCTCCACGATCTCGCGTATCACCTTGCCGCCGGTGCCGATGACTTCGCGTATCTTCTCCTTCGGCACGTTGATGACAGTAATGCGCGGCGCGGTGCTGGCCACGCCGGTGCGCGCACCGGTCAGCGCCTTGGCCATCTCGCCCAGGATGTGCAGGCGGCCGTCCTTGGCCTGATCCAGCGCGATACGCATGATCTCCTGCGTGATGGACGTGATCTTGATGTCCATCTGCAGGCTGGTGATGCCGTGCTCGGTGCCGGCCACCTTGAAGTCCATGTCGCCGAG
>CAXTCL010000206.1:0-6926 GCA_964242035.1 uncultured Acetobacteraceae bacterium
AGCGGACCAAAAGCTTTTTGCTTCTTTTTCTCGAAAAAGAAGGCCTTCCTTCCTTCCTTCGGTCCCGCGTAAATGAGCGAAGACTCCTCCCAGCCCGGCCCGATCGCGGAGTTTTCCGGCGTGCCGGCGCCGCCGCGCAAATGGGGGCGGCGGGAGAAGCATTCGCTCGTCACAGTGGGCAACTACTCGCTGACAAAAAAGGGGGTCTCCCGCTTCGACTGGGCGGATCCCTACCGTATAGCTGTCGATCTGACTTGGCCGGAATTCCTGACCGGCCTCGTCTGCATCTATGTCGCCGTCATCTCACTTTTTGCCGCGGTGTATTCTCTGGTGCCCGGATCGGTCGCAAACGCGCGGCCGCACGTGTTCTTCGACCATTTCTTCTTCAGCCTGGAGACGCTGGCCACCGTCGGCTACGGCTACATGTATCCGGCCACGACCTTCGGGCATTGCGTGGCGTCCGTGGAGATACTTACCGGGTTGGCATTCACCGCCATACTGACCGGCCTGATCTTCGTGCGTTTTTCGAAGCCACGGGCGAAGTTCCTTTTCGCGGACCACCCGGTGGTGACGGTGCATGACGGCATGCCGACGCTGATGCTGCGCGTGGGCAATGGTCGTGCAGCCGTGCTCGCCGAAGCGCACATCAAGATCAGCGTGCTGGTGTCAACCAAATCCCAGGAAGGCGTCACGTTCCGGCGTACGCACGAGCTGGCGCTGGTGCGCAGCTCGATCCCAGTGTTTCCGCTGACCTGGACGGTGATGCACCAGATAGACGATGCCAGCCCGCTATCCGGCCTCGATGCGCAGACATACCGGGCGGCCGACGTGCGGCTGTTCGTCTCGTTCGAGGCGCGCGACCCGACGCTGGCGCTGGTGGTGCACGATTTGCGCAGTTACGCGCCAGACGAGGTGATGTTCGGCGCGCGTTATGTCGACATGATCAGCGTGGATACCGACGGGAACACGTGCGCGGACATGACGATGATCAGCGAGGTGGTGGCGGAGTAGGCAAGCAACGCCTTCTTTATTGAAAAAAGAAGCAAAAAACTTTTACTCCGCTGTCGCGCCGTGTTTCAGCACTCGCCGACATGGACCAAAAGTTTTTTGCTTCTTTTTTTCAAGAAAGAAGGCCTTGCTCGCTCAAGCCGCCGGAAACACGCCCTCAAACGCAAAGCTGGAAACCGGATTACGCCCGTTAGGCTGTTCCATACCCTTGTAGTTATCGGCCAGCGTCTCGCGGTCGCCCTGCTTGCCGATGGCGATCGCCATTTCTACCCGGTAGCCGACGGGCACGTGCAGTTCGGTCACGGCGCGCGGCATGTCCAGGCCCACCATGCCGTGCGTGAACCAGCCCATTCTGGTGGCCTGCAGCGCCAGATTCTCCCAGGCGCTGCCGGCATCGAAGGAGTGGCTGTAGCTGGGCACTTCCTCGCCGCGGGGGGACATCGTCTCCTTGGAGATGGCGATCACCAGCACGGCGGCGGTCTTGCACCAACTCTGGTTGGCGGGTGCGAGCAGGCCGAACAGCTTGTCCCATGACGGCGTGCCGCGATGGGCGTAGATGTAGCGCCAGGGCTGGGAGTTGTAGCTGCTCGGCGCCCAGCGGGCTGCCTCGAAGATGGTGAGCAGGGTTTCCTGGTCCATTGTCTCGTCGCCGAACGCGCGGGGGGACCAGCGCTGCAGGAACAGCTCCTCGATCGGGTGGTCGGCGGTGCGGCCTTCGAAACTGGGCATGCTTGGTCCTTTGGTGAGTGGTCGTGTGTGTCGGGGCTGGGTTGGGGAAAGCAAGGCCTTCTTTTTTGAAAAAAGAAGCAAAAAACTTTTGCTCCCTGTCGGCGGCTGCTGAAACGCGGCGCGACAGCGGAGTGAAAGTTTTTTGCTTCTTTTTCTCAAAAAAGAAGGCCTCTCTTCCTGCCTGCGAAACCCGTCCTCCCCCGACATGTAGTAGAAACCCGTAGCGTCCAGACCACATATGGTGGTATCAAACTTGACGCGCAGCAAAGGCAGAGCAGGATGGACGGCATGACGAATCGTGACCTCGGAGAGATCGCCTTGCTGGATGATGCAGTGCAGATGCGTGGGCGACACCAGGTCCGCGTGGACCGTTCGCGAGACGCGCTGCTGACCGATTTTGGCCGTGCCACGCTGGATGACCGCTACCTTCTGCCGGGCGAAGGCTACCAGGACCTGTTCGCCCGTGTCGCCAGCTTCTACGGGGACGACGCGGCGCATGCGCAGCGCCTGTACGACTACATCAGCCGGCTGTGGCTGATGCCGGCCACGCCCGTGCTGTCCAACGGCGGCACACAGCGCGGCCTGCCGATCTCCTGCTTCCTCAACGAGGCGTCCGACAGCCTGGACGGCATCGTCGGCCTGTGGAACGAGAACGTCTGGCTGGCCAGCAAGGGCGGCGGCATCGGCAGCTACTGGGGCAACCTCCGCTCCATCGGCGAAAAGGTCGGGCAGAACGGCAAGACGAGCGGCGTGATCCCGTTCATACGCGTGATGGATTCGCTGACTCTGGCGATCAGCCAGGGATCCCTGCGCCGCGGCTCGGCCGCGGTGTACCTGCCGGTGCAGCATCCGGAGATCGAGGAGTTCATCGAGATACGCCGCCCCACAGGCGGCGACCCGAACCGCAAGGCGCCGAACCTGCACCACGGCATATTGGTGTCGGACGAGTTCATGCGCGCCGTGGAGAGCGACTCGATGTGGTCGCTGCGTTCGCCAAAGGACAACGCGATCGTGCGCCAGATTTCCGCACGTTCCTTGTGGATACGCATCCTGATCGCGCGCGTGGAGACGGGCGAGCCCTACCTGGTGTTCTCGGACCACGTGAATAACGCGCGGCCGGACCACCACAAATTCGCCGGTCTTGAAGTCAAGACCTCGAACCTTTGCAGCGAAATTACGCTGCCTACCGGTCTCGACCAGTATGGCAAGCAGCGCACCGCGGTCTGCTGCCTGTCCTCGCTGAACCTAGAGACGTGGTTCGACTGGAAGGACCACCCGCTGTTCATCGAGGACACGATGCGTTTCCTCGACAACGTGCTGCAGGATTTCATCGACCGTGCGCCCGACGAGATGGACCGCGCGAAATACGCCGCCGCGCGCGAGCGTTCGGTAGGCCTGGGCGTGATGGGCTACCACTCGTTCCTGCAATCGCAGAACGTGCCTTTCGAAGGCGTGATCGCGAAAGTCTGGAACAAGCGCATGTTCAAGCACATACGCGAACAGGCGGACGCCGCCTCGCGTCTGCTGGCCGAAGAACGCGGCGCCTGCCCGGATGCGGCAGATTACGGCGTGATGGAGCGATTCTCCAACAAGATGGCGATCGCGCCGACGGCGAGCATCTCCATCATCGCGGGCAACGCCAGCCCGGGCATCGAGCCGATCGCCGCCAACGTGTTCCTGCAGAAGACCTTGTCCGGCAGCTTTACCGTGCGCAACAGGCATCTGCAGCAATTGCTGGAAGCACGCGGGCTGGACACCGACGAGGTGTGGTCCTCCATCACCCTGCGCGCCGGCAGCGTGCAGCATCTGGATTTCCTCACCGAGCAGGAAAAGGCGGTGTACAAGACCGCGTTCGAGCTGGACCAGCGCTGGATCATCGAGCACGCCGCCGACCGCACGCCGTTCATCTGCCAGAGCCAGTCGGTGAACGTGTTCCTGCCGGCGAACGTGCATAAGCGGGACCTGCACGAGATACACATGCTAGCCTGGAAGCGCGGCGTGAAGTCACTGTATTACTGCCGGTCGCTGTCGATCCAGCGTGCAGACACAGTGAGCGACATGCCTGTGTCGTCGCTGATCGACATCGGGCCGGTGGCGAACGATCCTATCGCGCTGCCTCTGGTAGCGGCTGCCACGAATTACGAGGAGTGTCTTAGCTGCCAGTGAAGGCTCGCCTCGTCCAACATAGCACTTGGGATCAAGGTAGCAGTCCCGCTCCGTCCGTGAGGCGAGATTGCACAACTCGAACTTCCACGCCTGACACGACGTTGTCGTCGCTGTTCGAAAAGGATCAGCAAATGCGTCTCCTCATGGTGCTCTTCGTGGCGATGGCGGCTGTGGGTGCGCCACGAACTGCCGGCGCAGTCGGGTGCGTTTCCGGCGCGGTCGCGGGAGGTGTGGCCGGGCACTACGCCGGACATCATGGCTTGCTGGGCGCGGCGGCCGGATGCGCGGTGGGGCACCACCTGCACAAGGTGGAAAAAGAGCGGGAGCGTCAGGAGGCGGTCAGGCAGCACGCTTACGACAGTCCCGGCTATCAAGGGAACCGCGATAACGGCGATCAGGCAACGGCTCCACGCTGACCGACCCCTCGGCGGGGAACCGTAAGCTCGTCACACAGCAAGATGCTGACACTGCGTGCACGTGGATGAACAATCACGCAGTAATTGGTGCCATTAGGATCGCGTGATTGCATCCGCACAGCATCCGCACACCGAAGGACGCTTGCCGCTTCCTTCGCCAGCAGTAGCAGACTTCTTTTAGGAACTGACGGCCTGCTTCGTCTCCATCATCCCCGCCCGCACAAACCCATGCGCCAGCGCGTGATACACCCCCTCCTCACACACCAGCCTTGAAACCCCGTACCCGATCAGAGCCGCCAGCATCAGCGGCACCACCAGCGCGTGGTCGTTGGTCATCTCCGTCACAATAACGAAAGCGGTGATCGGCGCCTGCACCACACCGGCGAAATACGCCACCATCCCCAGCACGATCAGCGCTTGCGCCGGTGCACCAGGCAGCAACGCGGCCACATCCGCACCCAACCCCGCGCCCACCGCCAGAGACGGTGCGAATATGCCGCCCGGTATGCCGCTCACCGACGACGCCAGCGTAGCCACCCACTTGGCAGCCCCGAACCATAACCCCGGTGCCGCATGCGCCCCCTGCACCAGCGCGCGCGCCTGGGCGTAGCCGGTGCCGAACGCGTTGCCCTGCGAGGCGATGCCGCTGCCCGCCACCACCAGGCCGCACAGCAGCGCAAACACCGTCGGCTGTGCCGCGATCGCGCGTCCCACCGCACCAGGCAGCCCGCGCCCGAACACCACCAGCAACCGGCTGAACCCGCCACCACACAACCCGCCCAACACTCCCAGCAACGGCACCGCAGCCCAGCCCTCCAGATTGGTCAGCGTGGCATGCGTGGTGCCGAAATACGTGTAGTCCCCCTGCAGCGCCAAACTCGTGATGCCCGCGGCAATCACCGCGCCGATCACCACGCCGCTGGTGCGCGCCTCGAAGGACCGGCTCATCTCCTCGATGCCGAATACGATGCCGGCCAGCGGCGTGTTGAACGCCGCCGACACGCCGGCCGCCGCCCCCGCCAGGATCAGCCCAGGCTGTCGCCGTGGCGAGATGCGCCCAGCGGCAAACATGATGCTCGCCCCCACCTGCACCGTTGGCCCCTCGCGCCCGATGGAAGCCCCGCACAGCAGCCCCGCCAGCAGCAGCACCACCTTGCCCACCGCCACGCGCAGCGAGACAAGCGCCGCACGCGCCGCCCCATCCGGCAACTGCCGCGCCGCGATCGCCTGCGGGATGCCGCTGCCGCCGGAATTGGGAAAGAACCGACGCGAGACGAAGCTGGCCAGCACGAACCCGGCCGGCGTGACCGCCAGCGCCAGCATCGGCCGACCGGCAGTGATCGCGCGGAAACCGGCGCCGGCGCGGTCGGCGGCGAGCGCCAGCGCCACGGCGGCCGCGCCCACCACGATGCCGCCGGAGACGAACACCACGCGACGCTGCCAGGTGAGGCGGGCGACGCGCAGGCGGCGTATCTGGCGGCGGCTCAGGCGGGTTTTTGGGAGCTTCATTGGCGGGGGTGTAAGCGCGGCAAGGAAGAAAGGCCTTCTTTTTTGAAAAAAAGAAGCAAAAAACTTTTGTCTCTCCGACGCGGCAATGCGCGTGGTTGCCGACGGTATCCGACTGGGGCTTGCTCGCGGGTAAGATGCCGTTTCTTTGTTCGGCTGAGCGCCGTTTCTTTGTCCCGGCCTATCATTCCCACGGCGCCGGCAGGTTTTTCCGTCAAGCCTGGCCGAAGGCCACCGCTCTTCGGCGCGAAGCGGGCTTTACGGAACAAACTGCCGGCGCCACGCCCGATCAGGTCGGGCAGGCAAGCGCACCCACGTTCTTCAAAAGAGAACCGCTTGCTTCCTCACTTCGAAAACGCCGCGATGTAGTTCACCGCCGTGTCCCGCCCCTCCCGCCACCCGCCGGCGCCAAAGACCATCCCCGACACATCCACCAGCCGCAGCCCCGCCGCACGACCCATCGCCCCCAGCTCCTCGGGCTTCACAAACTTCCGCCAGTCATGCGTGCCGGCCGGCAGCAGCCGTGCCACATACTCCGCCCCCACCTTGGCTACCGCCAAGGACCGCAGCGTCCGGTTCAGCGTGGAGACGAACAGCATCCCGTCCGGCTGCAACAACCCCGCCAGCGTGTGTAGAAAGGCCGCCTGGTCCGGCACGTGCTCGATGATCTCCAGCGCCGCCACCGCCGCAAACCGCGCGCCCTCGGCCAACAGATCCTCCGCCAGCCCCGCCCGATACACGATCGCCAGCCCGGCCGCCGCCGCATGGGCCTGCGCCACGCCGATCGCCTCCGCCGACCCGTCCACCCCGGTCATCGCAAACCCCGCGCGCGCAAACGCCTCGGTGGCAATGCCGCCGCCACAGCCGAGATCGAGCATGGGCAGCGCGCCCTCGCCCAACCGCGCGCGCACGCGGCTCGCGACCCAGCCGGTGCGCAGCCTGTTCATCCGGTGCAGCTCGCGCATCGGGCCGGCGGTGTCCCACCATTGCGGCGCCAGCGCGCTGAAGCGGGCGATCTCGGCGGCGGATACGGCGCTGTCGTCGCGTTCGGGCATGCCGGGTGGCTCCTAAGGAAGAAAGCAAGGCCTTCTTTTTTGAAAA
>CAXTCL010000207.1:0-6901 GCA_964242035.1 uncultured Acetobacteraceae bacterium
GGCCTTCTTTTTTGAAAAAAAGAAGCAAAAAACTTTTGGTCCCTGTCGGCGGGTGATGAAACACGGCGCAACCGGGAGCAAAAGTTTTTTGGTCCTTTTTTTCAAAAAAGGACTGCTTGCCTTACTTACTTGGGGGTTTTGATGCGTGAGTCTGAGCGGCTGCGGGCGATCGATGCAAGGCATCACATACATCCGTTCAGCGATACGGCGGCGCTGAATGCGGAGGGGACGCGGATCTTCGCGTCCGGCGAGGGTGTGTGGCTGACCGATGTGGACGGGCGGCGGTATCTCGATGCGTTTTCCGGGTTGTGGAACGTGGCGGTGGGGTATGGGCGGCGGGAGATCGCGGATGCTGCCTATGCGCAGATGACGGAGTTGCCGTTCTATAACAACTTTTTCAAGTCGACGACGCGGCCGGCGATTGCGCTGGCGGAGGTCTTGGGAAGTTTGGCGCCGGGGTTTCGGCGGACTTTTTTTACCAATTCGGGGTCGGAAGGGAATGACACCGTTATCCGGATGGTGCGGCATTATTGGACGCTGCGAGGGAAGCCCGCGAAGAGCGCGTTTGTGGCGCGGATCAATGGGTATCATGGGAGTTCTATTGGCGGGGCGAGTTTGGGGGGGATGGGGTGGATGCATCGGCAGGGCGGGCTGCCGATACCGGGGGTGATCCATGTGGCCCAGCCCTGGTGGTGGGGCGAGGGCGGGGAGATGAGCCAGGCGGAGTTCGGGGTTTGGGCGGCACGCGAGGTGGGGCGGGCGATCGACAAGGTTGGGGCGGAGAATGTGGGGGCGTTCATCGGCGAGCCGGTGCAGGGGGCGGGCGGCGTGATCATGCCGCCGGATGGATATTGGGCGGAGGTGGAGCGGATTTGTCGCGCGCGGGACGTGCTGATTGTGAGCGACGAGGTGATTTGCGGGTTTGGGCGGTTGGGCGAGTGGTTCGGGTGTCAGCATTACGGGTTTTCGCCGGATCTGATGACTGTGGCTAAGGGGTTGACGAGCGGGTATCTGCCGATGGGTGGGGTGATGGTGGGGGATGCGGTGGCGGATGTGCTGGAGGCTGGGGGGGATTTCAATCATGGCTACACGACCAGTGGGCATCCGGTTTGTGCCGCGGCGGCGCTGGCGAATTTGGCGATATTGCGGGGGGAGGGGTTGGTGGAGCGGGTGCGCGGCGTGATCGGGCCGTATCTGGCGCGGTTGTGGTCTGGGTTGGCGGACCATCCGTTGGTGGGGGAGGCGCGTATGGTGGGGTTGATGGGGGGGCTGGAGCTTTCGCCGGACAAGGTGGTTCGGGCGCGGTTTGCGCGGGTGGGGGAGGTGGGGGTTCTGTGTCGGGATTTCGCTTATGAGGCTGGGCTGATCTTGAGGGCCACGGGGGATTGCATGCTGGTGGCGCCGCCGTTTGTTCTGAGCGAGGGTGAAGCGGATTTGCTGGTGGCGCGGGTTCGGGGGGCGCTGGATCGGACTTTGGAAGTGGTGCGAGGGCGGGGGTGGATGTAGGCGGACAAGAGAATGGCCGACTGAATCTAAGGCCTGGCATGCTCACGCGCGGCGCTCTCTGCGCGGCTTTGTTGTTGCCGATTGTTGCATCAGGCAGGCAGGAACGACGCAGTCCCTGATTTCACGCAGTGGCACGACAGTGGTATGAGGAGGGCCAAGAACCGTCGTGGGCTTTCATTGCCACACGGCAGGTGATGGAAGTGCGCCTTGGTTGCGGACCTTGATCTTTTCGCAGGCGCTTTGGCAAGAAGCGAAGTATTCTTTTAAAATCTTGCTCCGTTTGCTGCGTCAAGAACCCGGGTGCTTCCGGATAGATTGAAGCGCCGGCAACAGCAAACGGAACAAAAGTTTTTTGCTTCTTTTTTTCAAAAAAGAAGGCCTTGCTTTCTTCCTCCAACTGCAAGGCGAGTTGGCGGTTTCCGCTACGCGCGACGCTGCCAGCGCCACGTGAAGAGGCCGATCAGCATGGTGCTGAGCAGTGCCAGGGACACGGGCTCGGGTACGGGCACGGCATCGCCGATGGTGACCGAGATGTCACCACCGTCGAAGATACCTTGGCCGCCGTTCAGGGTTGTGATGGTGGCGTCGAGATCCTGGGCGGACCCGGTTGCAACGAGGCACGCCGTGGTGCTGGTGCTCACACAGTTTGTTCCGATGAGCGTGTTTCCGGATTTGGCGCCGTCGAGCGTGAGCGTGTCCTCGACGCTACTTGTCTGGGAAAAGCCGTTGAACAGAACGTCGGTTATGACACCGGTGGCGGTGGTGAAGTCGATGAAGATGTTTTGCGCGCCGCTGCCGCCGCCGCCGTAGATGGCTGACTCCCAGGTGAGCGATGCCGCGGGGCCTGTGGACGCGCTGTCTATGGCGCCGCTGAACGACGGGTAATAGTGATCCGTGGTGGTTACGAAATCGACAGGGGTGGCGCGGCCGGCTTGCGGGACGGCGGCAAACAGGGCGAGTGGCAAGGCGAGACGGGCGATGGCCGCATGGCGTGTTTTCACTGGTGTCTCCTAATACACGAGCATGGGAGACGGTTACGTTATGCGAACTATAACCGCAAGGAAAATCTTCACGAAAGCGTGATGTATTTTGGGGTTCGAGGCCTCGCGGTGACAGGTTGGCATGTTAAACCTCGCCATGACCGAACGGACGCCTCCCTCGCCGATGAGAATCGCTGTCCTCGGCGCGGGGAAGATTGGCAGCACCTTCGCCTTTCAATTGGCGCGGGTCGGAGGTCATGATGTCACGGTCATTGCGCGACCAGGTTCCATCAGGCTGCAGCAGCTGCAACGCGATGATGGAATCATCGACGTCAAGGGGGATCGCGCGGGCGTTCGGGTGATCGATGCGTTGGATGAGGAGACATCTTACGACCTCCTGATCGTCACACTCCTGGACCACCAGGCCGTCGCGATGCTGCCGAACCTGCGACGCAGCGCTGCCAAATGCGTTCAGTTCATGTTCAACACCTTCCACCCCGAGCGCTTGCAAGACGCGATCGGTGCCGGGCGTTGCGCATTCGGCATGCCGTTCGTACAGGCGACGCTGGACAGCAATGGCAAGCTCAAGGCGACGATCGGCGCCGCCGGCCAAAAAACCATCATGAGCGAGCAGCGCTGGGTCGACATGTTCAATGCTGCCGGTTTGCCCGCTACCATCGAGCCCGACATGCCGCTATGGCTCAGGTGCCATGTTCCGCTTTGCGTCGCGTTCGAGAGCGTGTCGGTCGCCGGCGAGCGTCGCGGGGGCGGCGCTTCGTGGGAGGAAGCGGTTGTCCTGGCACGCGGGGTCCACGCGAGCTTCGATCTGATCAAGGCGCTTGGCTACCAGGTCTATCCGAACGCAAAGAAGCTGATCGACAGCAGCCCGATACCTGTACTGGCGGCAGCGCTGTGGTCCCTGTCGCGTATCGCTTCGTTCCGTGACGTGCTGGCAACGGGAAAAGCCGAATGCCAGGTCCTGGTGGAGGTCATGGTGGCAGCGGCTCCACTCGCGCAGCGGCCCGTCGATTTGTCACGGATCCAGGCAATGAGGCCGACCTAGGAACTCGGTCAGTCACGCGGCGGACGGGGGGTCTCTTCGAAGTCACTGGGTGTGCACACGAGCCGTGGATGATCCAAGTTCCCGACTGCCATGGCTGGCGCGCGCGCGTGCCGCGTGCGCTATGCGGTGCTCGACCTTCACGGCGACGGCGGGATCAACCTGCGTTATCTCGATGCCGCGTCACTTGCGTTGGGCGTCTTACGGCGCGTGATCCGAACAGGGCCAGGCGTCTTTTACATTCCGGGTCGGTTACGCCTACGGGGTTCGTTGGCTGTCCAGAGCTGCGTCTCTGGGTCGGGGGGCTGTTCCGACGACAGGGATGTGTTGTTGACGCCGCAGGTCAACAGCTCGAGCAGGTTGATTTTGCGAACCATGGGCCGAAGATGCAGGCGCTTACGCGGCAACGTGCGGCGATCTTGACGGATACGATACGGGTCCACAGCTTCGACCGCGTCGAGACACGATGGATTGGGAGGACCGGAAGGACGCGTCTCTTCGTCTGCCTGATCCCGGTGTCTGCTGCGGCTCTCGCCCAAGGCCTGTGTGCCGTCGCGATCTACAACAAGCGGAATTCCGCCTTGTAACGCGCGAAACAGGCGGCCCCGCATTCCAGCCGCATCAGCGCACCTTCGGCGATTGCGGTGGCGCGACGCGGATCTTCCTCCACCAACGGCATGATGACTTCGGCATTCCAGACGAGGGAATGCTTCACATCGAGCACCGCATGCAGTGAGAAGTAATGCCTGTATTTCGCCGGCACGCCCAACCGCGACAATCCGGCTGCCACTTGCGCCGCCCGGTCCGGGGCCGTCAGTTCGATTACACCCAGAGCACCGATGGAATGAAAAGCATATTGCCGGATCGCCGACAGTCCCGCCGTGGTGTTTGCCAAAGCGAGCGCCTGCCAGACGACGCCATCCGCCGGCAGGTGCAGATCAAGATGCCTGGCCAAGAGTTCAAGCATGGGGCCGTGCATGCCGCGCGCTCCGCCGCGCCCCATCTCGTCCCAGAAATTCGCAGCCAAAGCCAGCTTTGGCCGCACGGGCATGCCGACCAGCGTCATCGCGATCAGATCGTCGAAGCCGGCCTCACCTGCGATCTCCTGCGCCAGGAACCAGCGCATTTCGGACAGCGAAGATTCGGTGGCCAGCCATGGGAACAGGCTGTCACCCTGGCCGGGTCCGGTAGCGGCCAATTCTTCGAACCACGCCACGAAAGACCTGGCATCCGTCGGCGCGGCGCTGGCGGCCGCCATGACCTTGCGACGTGCCGCGTCGAGAAAGGCTGCTTCCTCCGCCAGGGCAGATGTGAAATCGTCTGTGTCGTCCCCGTCCGGTAGCCGTGGCGTCAGGCGTTTCCTGTTCAGCGCAGCCAGGCGGCAGTGCAGCCGGTGCGCCGCGTCGGTTCGCGAAATTGCCATCGTGTTCATGCCGGCCGCTCCGTCGTCAGAACGATTGCTGCGATCCGCTCGGCGTCGGCATAGGCGGCCTGGCCCAACTCCTCGCCAAAGACATCTGGATCCACCTCCCGGTAGGTCCAGTTCCATCCTGTCCCGATCAGCATGGAAGCGATTTCCTCCCGCAGGAAATCCCGGCCGCCGGCGATGGCGCTGCCCGTGTACAGGACCAGCTGGCCGCCCGGTGCCAGGCGAGGCAGGGCGTCCTGCACGATGCGCAGCGAAAGACCTTCGCCGTGCCGCCCGCCGCCATGGCGGTAGATGCGGGCCGAGTGATCGATCAGGTAAGGGGGATTGGCCACGATGAAGTCGAACGAACCCGCCACGTCGCGAAACAGATCGCTGCGTGCGCATATCGTATTGCTCACGCCAGCCACCCGGGCGTTCACGCCAGCCAGGTCGAGCGCGGCTGCGTTGACATCCGCCAGCACGACCGCTGCCTCTGGATGGGAACGCGCAACCATGATGCCCGCCGCACCAGACCCGCAGCAGATGTCTATCGCGCGGCGGATCGGACCAGCGTGGCCCGCCAGCGCGTGGCATACGGCATCGGCGAAGCGGTATGTATCGGGCCCGAAGAATACGGCATCAGGCGCATCGGTCGGGAACGCCGAATGCAGGAAGATCTGTCCCTTCAGTGTCGCTGCACGCACATTGCACCGCCAGAAGGCGTGCCCCGCTTCTTCTGCCTCGTCCATGGCGCCTGCCTCGTGCGCCGCCTGGAACAGGCCGGGATCGAGCACACCGGGTCTGAACGGGCGGCTCCAGCCGAACACGTCGCGCATGTCGCGCGCCCAAAAGTTCTCCGGCCTGGCATTGACCGTTTTGTGCGTGGCCGGCGTTACAGCGACGAAGCTGTAATCCCGCAACTGCAACGCCGCACACAGCGCCAGCAGGGAGGCAGACCGCGAGGAGAACGGCGTTGGATGCTGATCCATATACCGATACGCAACGGCTGCCGGGCAGGGGGGTTGCCGGTGTCACGAGCGCGACACCCATCACGCCGCGGCGCGGGCTGCGCATCGAACAGCTTCCCAAATCGCTGCTGTGCATACCTCTTGTGCTGCACTGGCTCTATCTCGGTGTCAGGTATCGCAGCGCTACCCTGCCGTCCTGCCTGAACCCGCGTATCGAGACCGGCGGCCTGGCGGGAGAATCGAAATCCGCGTGTCTGGCGCAGATCGGCGCCGCCTTCGCGCCCTGGGTAGCCCCGTGGTGCCGCGTCGTATTCGGGCAAGATTCCGGCGCGGCCCGCCTGGCCGCCGGCCTGGCCTATCCGCTCATCGCCAAACCCGACATAGGCTGGTGCGGCTACGGCGTTCGCCGTGTCGATAACGATGCCGCACTCGACGGCTATGCCGCCGCCGTCCCCGCCGGGGCTGCGTTCATCCTGCAGCGCCTGATCGCAGCGCCGAACGAAGCGGGCCTGCTGTATGTCCGTCAGCCCGGCGCCCGCACGGGTGCGCTCGTGGCCATGACGCTGCGTCATGCGCCGCGCGTCGTTGGCGACGGACGGCGCAGCATCGCGGCCCTGGTCGGCGCGGACCCGAGATGCCGCGCGCACGCCGCGAAATATGCCGACGCCCTCGGCAAGGCCGCGTTCCGGCGCGTTCCGGCCAGGGACGAGCAGGTGTTCCTGACCACCATCGCCTCGCTCCGCATAGGCGCGCGTTACGAAGACGCGTCCTCCCGCATCACGCCCGTGCTTGCCGCGCGGATAGACGCCATCGCGTGTTCGATGCCGGACTTCCACTACGGGCGTTTCGATGTGCGGTTCGACACGCTGGCATCGCTGCTCGCCGGCACGTTCAGCATCATCGAGGTGAACGGCGCCGGGTCCGAGGCGATCCAGTTCTGGGATCCGGCGATCACCATCGGTGCCGCGTTTCGCGGCGT
>CAXTCL010000208.1:0-6873 GCA_964242035.1 uncultured Acetobacteraceae bacterium
CAAGCAGTCTTTTTTCGAAAAAGAAGGCCTTGCTTGCCCTCGTTCACAGCCCCGTTAGCGCGTCCCAGGCTTCTTCGCTGTCCGCGCGGCAAGTGCTAGCATACTCCTTCGCAACGCGCCGCCGGACAGGGCGCCGCGTTCTATCGCATGGCGGAGCAAGCCGGATTCATGCCTGAAACTACAACGATCGTACGCGGCCAGACCGAGCTGAAGGTTGAACGCCCCAAGCTGCACAAGGTGATCCTGCTGAACGACGATTTCACCCCGCGCAACTTCGTGGTGCGCGTGCTGCGTGCCGAGTTCGGGATGCGCGAGGAAAAGGCGGCCCAGGTGATGAGCACGGCGCACAAGCGCGGCGCGTGCGTGGTGGGCGTGTTCACGCACGAGGTGGCAGAGACCAAGGCCACCAATGCGATCGACCTGGCGCGCAAGGAGGGGCATCCGCTGATGTTCACGACAGAGCCTGAGGAGTAGGAAGCAAAAGCCTTCTTTTTAAAAACCTGCGCGACGCGTGCCCAAGAAAGAAATAGACCACCAAGCGCACCAAGAACACCAAGAGATCCGACTGTGCCTACCATATCTGCAACGGCCTCTTGGCTTACGGACGCAAACGGCTGACTCAGGATTGAACGACGCCCCTTGATGTTCTTGGTGCGCTTGGTTGTTCATCCTTCTCCTCCTGCCCCGGCCGCTGCCAGCCGATAAGCTGCCAATACTTGCGCGTGCGTCCGCCCAGGCGCCAGGAGCAAAAGTTTTGCTTCTTTAAAGGAAGGCCTTGCCTCCTTCGATACGCCTAAGTCATGATGCGCCGATCGGGACAGGAACGACCATGCGCCTCTTCGTGCTTCTGCTGAGCCTGGCCGGCCTGCTTGCGCCTGCCGCCGGATCGCGCGCCGCGCCACCGGTCGCCGCCTACGCGGCACTGCCGGGCGCACGGCAGGCGCGCCTGTCGCCGGACGGCTCCGCCCTGGCGATGATCGGCGCCTCCGAGGGCAAGCCCGCCTTCGTCATCGTCCACCTGGACGGCTCGCCGCGGCGGGTCTTCCTGTCCGGCACCTGGACGCCCTCCTGGATCGAGTGGAAGACGCCGACGCTGCTGGTGGCCGGGATGAGGACGACCTGGCGCGACCGGCAGGACAGGATGCACGCCGAGACGCGCCTGCTGGTGCTGGCGGCCGATGGCAGCCGGATTACGCCGGTGGACCTCACCTTCGCCGGCGGATGGCAGCCGCTGCTGTCGGACCGCATCGTCTCCATGCTGCCGGACGATCCGGACCACGTGCTGATGGCCAGCCGCGGCGGCGTGGCGGTGACCCGGGTGGATCTGCGTGACGGCAGCCTGAGCGAGATCCAGGACAGCCGCTCCCACGTCTATCGCTGGTACGCGGATGCGCAGGGGATTGTGCGGGCCGGGCTGCAGTTCCGTGACGACACGACAACGAACCGCCGCCCCCTTATCAGCCTGATCGCGCGGACGGGCCCGCACGACGACTGGCACACGGTGGTGAGCGCCAACGAGGACGGCACGCGCGGCTTCGGGCTGGCGGCCTTCGATCCGGCCAATCCGGACCGCGTGCTGCTGAGCTGCGAGGGCCCGTCCGGCTACCTCGTGATACGGGCCTACAGCATCGCCAGCGGCCAGGCCGGCGAGACGGTGGCCCAGGCGCCGGGGGCGGACGTGCTGCCGATCGCCCGTGCGCACCGGCTGATCGGCTACGAGACAGGCGGCAGGGACGCGGCCTTCACCTACGTGCAGCCTGCCTGGGCGCATGACGCCAAGGCGGTGGCGCACGCGCTCGGCGGCGGCACGGTGGAAATCGTGGACCGCACCGAGGACGGCAAGCACGTCCTGGCCGCCGTGCAGGACGGGGCGCTGCCGCTGCAATACTTCGTGCTGGACCGCTCGGGCGCCAAGACGTCGCTGCACCTGGCCGCCGCCAGCTACGAGGACATCGCGTCCGATCAGGTGGGCCAGCAGCGCTGGGTGTCCTACACGGCGCGCGACGGCACCGTACTGCCGGCGCTGCTCACGCTGCCGCCTGGCGTGGGTGCGGCGCGCGCCATGCCGTTCGTGGTGCTGCCGCATGGCGGGCCCGCCGCACGGGACTTCCTGCGGTTCGACTACATCGTGCAGTTCATCGCCAGCCGCGGCTACGGCGTGCTGCAGCCGCAATTTCGCGGGTCCGAAGGCTTCGGCCGCGACCTCTACGAAGGCGGGCTGCACGAATGGGGCGGCACGATCCAGGACGACATCACCGACGCTACCCACTACCTGTTGGCCCAGCACATGGCCGACCCAGGCCGCATCGCCATAGTGGGCGCCAGTTTTGGCGGCTACGCGGCGCTGGAGGGCGTGGCGCGCGAGCCCGCCTTGTATCGCGCGGCGGCCGCTTTGGCCCCGGTCACCGACCTGCCGCTGATGTATGGCGGCCCGACAGCTTTCGCGCAGCCGGGAATGGACTCGCTGATGCCGGGCCGCGACTACGACACGATCGAGAAAGCCTCACCGCTGCACGCCGTGGACGGCATACACGTGCCCGTGCTGCTGGTGCACGGCAAGCGGGACTTCACGGTGCCGGTCAAGCAGTCCAGCGCGATGGAATATGCGCTGAAGCGGGCCGGCAAGCCTGTAGAGGCGATCTACATCGATGGCGGCGACCATTACCTGGAGCGGCAGGAAGACCGCGTGGTTTGGCTGTCGGCGCTGGAGCGGTTTCTGGCGGCCAATTTGCGCAAGAGTGCGTAGGAAGGAAGGCCTTCTTTTTTTCAAAAAAGAAGGCCTTGCTTCCTTCACTGCGCCGGCAGCGAAAACGCATAAAGCCTGTCGTTCGCCGCCCCGTAAGGATCCCCAGACCCCCAATAGACCACGCCCGAAACGATAGCAGCCCCGCAGGTGACCCCGCCGCCGCTGGCGAAGCGCCAAAGCGTCCGGCCGGTGCCGGCATCCATCGCCACCATGTCGCCGGCGGTGGAGCCGCCGAACACCACGCCGTTCGCCACGCTGACCGCCCCTTCCGTGCCCGCCGGCGCGCCGCCCTGCGTGCCGGTCACCGCCGTCTGCCAGGCCACCGCGCCGCTCGCCAGGTCCAGTGCCGCCCAGGAGCCGCCGCGGACTTTCGCCGACGCCCCCGCCGGCGTGTAGGCCACGTGCTTCGAATCGTTCTCCGCCAGGTACACGTGCGCCTGGTCCACCGCCGCGCCCCACATGAGGCCGCCGCGCACCCCGCCAGGCGCCGGCTGGCTGCGCCAGGCGACCTGTCCGCTGCCGGCGTCCAGCGCCCAATAGACGCCGCTCTTCTGGCCGGCGCCCACCAGCAGGCGAGGTGCGGCCGCGGTCCCGGCGTCGAACAGGCTCGGCCCCTGGGCGAAGTCGTAGTCGGGGCCGGTCGGCATCGGGCAAGGCTGGGCCGGCGTGCCGGTGCGGCAGTTCAGGGTGAACGTGTCGGAGCCCTGCAGGCGATGGCCCCAGCGCACGGCGCCGGTAGCCAGGTCCAGCGCCACGATGGCATCCACGTAGTCGGCCGGCGCCAGGCAGGCAAGGCGGCTGGCATTCGTGCCGGCCTGCGCCTGGCAGGCGGACGCGGCCTGCGGCACCGAATAGTTGTTGCCCGTCGCCACATAGATCAGGCTGGCCGCCGCGTTGATTGCGAAGCCGCTGCCCCAGACCGCGCCGCCGGTGTAGCCCTGCGGGACCATGTAGCTCTGCCATTGCAGCGCGCCCGTGGCCGAATCCAGCGCTACCACGCTGCCGCGGAAACTCGGCACGTAGCTGGAAGACGCGGACACCTCGTATTCCTCGTTCGAGGCGGTGCCGATGAACACCGAGCCGCCATGCACCGTCGGGCTGCCGGTCAGCGTGGCGTAAGGGTTGGTCTCGACCAGGGTCTTCCAGACCAGTTTGCCGGTCGCCCGGGTGATGCCGATCACGGTGCCGGAGCGCCGGTCCGCCAGGATCAGCAGGTTGCCCGTGATGGCCGGGCTGCTGCGCGATACGCTGAGACCGTAATCCGACATCGCATGCGTCCACACCGCCTGCCCGGTCGCCGCATCTATCGCATACACGCCGCCACCGTCATCGGTAGCATATACGAACTTGCCATACACGGTGGGCGTGGTGGTGAAATTGCCGTGCCCGGTAAACGTCCAGAGCGGCTGCAACCTGGACACGTTTGCAGCCGAGATCGCCGTCTCCTCCGGCGCGCTGCGCGTGTTG
Organism: uncultured Acetobacteraceae bacterium; assembly: GCA_964242035.1. GTDB lineage: Bacteria > Pseudomonadota > Alphaproteobacteria > Acetobacterales > Acetobacteraceae > BOG-908. The sequence goes on from CAXTCL010000208.1 coordinate 4,214, forward strand.
GTGGCCATAGCACCGCCCCAGCCCGGCCAAGACGGCGTGGCCGCGGCAGCCGGCATGGCGCCAAGGCAGAGGCATAGGAACGCCAGACGCTGAAACATGAGTTGAGGCCTATGACTTCGCGGGAAAGCCTTAGCCTGATGGGCGGGCGCGGCATGCACACATGTGGGTGAGACTCGCGCTGTGCATGACATACGTCCGTGTTTAGGCCGCACGTTGCGAAGGCAAGGGAAGGCCTTCTTTTTTAAAAAAAAGAAGCAAAAACTTTTGTCTCTGCGCTGTTTAATGGCCTCGATCTGCTTTGAGGCACCCGAGTGTTGCCAGTGCAGGACGCAGTGCTTTTCTTCGAAACAATACTGCTATGCTAAGCCGCGCGCTTCGTCGCAAACCGAACACCGAAGAACCGCTGCGTCCGAATTGCTGGTGTGCGACTAAAGTGATTTCGGCTTTCTCCGAGATGAAACCAGTCTTTGTTCAAAACGGGAATCGAAATTCTGCCTCGCGCACGCACCGCAGCCTGCAGCCGCCAAAACAAAATACAGCCCCAAAACCGCGCCAGGAACAAAAGTTTTTTGCTTCTTTTTTTCAAAAAAGAAGGCCTTCCTTCCTTTCGCACCCGTCACTCCGAGCGCACCCCGTCATCGCCCCCCAGACGACGCGTCACCAGTCGCCTGATCTCCACCGTAAGATCACGCATGCTTGTACGGTCCTTACGCAGCACGCGATCGGCGGTCTCCAGCTCGTGGCGCTCCGAACCGGCGATGTCACGTGCGCTCAGCACCATCACGGGTATGTCGGCGCATCCCGGCATGGCCCTGAGCTGGTGCAGGAAGGCGAAGCCGTCCATCACCGGCATCGACAGGTCCAGCAGGATCAGCGCGGGCCGGGAGTGCTCGACATGACGAAGCGCCTCGGCGCCGTCATAGGCATCCGCCACGTGCCAGCCGTCGCGCTCGAGTGCCGTGCGCACGCGCACGTGCATGTCGGGGTCGTCGTCCACCACGAGCACCTCGCCCGGCGCGCCGTGGAACCTGTCCATCACCGCCTTGAGGTCGGACCAGTCCACCGGCTTGGGCACGGCGGCGTCAGCGCCCAGGCTGGCGCCGAGCGCCGGGTCGGCCACGAAGCTGACCATGATCACCGGGATGGACGCGGTCTCCGGGTGCTCCTTGAGATGCCGCAGCACCGTCCAGCCGTCCATCAGCGGCATCATCACGTCCAGCAGCACCACGCGCGGCTTGCGGGCGCGCACGAGCGCCAGGCCGGCCGCGCCATCGGACGCGGTTTCGACCGCGTAGCCCTGCCGCCTGAGGAACCGTGTCGTGAGCTCGCGCTGGGCGGCTTCGTCGTCGATGACGACCACCAGCTCGCGTTCGTCCGGCGTCTCACCCTCCGTTGCGCCGGGGTCTTCGGCAGCCGTCTCCGGCGCGCGCTCGGGCAGGCGCGCCGGGATGGCGACGGTGAAGCAGGTGCCTTCGCCCGCGACGCTGCTCACCGTGACGTCGCCACCCAGCAGCTTGGCGAACGCGCGGCTCAGCGCCAGGCCCAGCCCGGTGCCGCCATATTTCCGCGTGGTGGTCTCGTCCGCCTGCACGAAGCGCTGGAACAGGCGGGCCACCTGCTCGGGCGTCATGCCGATGCCGGTGTCGGTCACGGTGAACGACAGCCAAGGCCCGTCTGGCCGCGCCTCGCGGCGGGCACCCAGGGTGATGCGCCCGGCCTCGGTGAACTTGGCGGCGTTGCCGATCAGGTTGAACAGGCACTGGCGCAGCTTGGTGACGTCCGAGGTGATGGCGCCGAGGTCCTGGCCCAGATCCAGCTCCAGCGTGTTGGCTTTCTTGCGCACCAGCGAATCCACCGTGCCGGCCACGTCGCGCAGGAAATCCGCAACCTCGAACGTTTCCGCCTGCAGCTCCATCTTGTTGGCCTCGACCTTGCTGAGGTCCAGCACGTCGTTGATCAGATGCAGCAGATGCTTCGCGTTGGACTTGATCTTGCCGAGGTCCGCGAGCATCGCCGCCTGGCCGGAATCCTCGGCCTCCTCCTCCAGCATCTCGCTGTAGCCGATCACCGCCGAGAGCGGCGTGCGCAACTCGTGGCTCATGTTGGCGAGGAATGCGCTCTTCGCCCGGTTGGCGGCCTCGGCCGCCCCCTTGGCCTCCTCCGCATCCTGCTTTGCCGCCTCCAGGTAGGCGCGGCTCTGCACCAGGTCGGCGAGCCTGGACTCGCTCTCGATGATCGCGCGCCGCAGCGCGTCGCACACCGAAACCGTGACAGCGCCCACGACGAGATACTCCGCCAGCGCCACCACCTGGCCGGAGGTCAGCATCAGATGATGGGCGTCGCGTAGAAAGAAATAGGCCGCCAGCAGGTCGGACAGCAGCAGCCCCATGATGCCGGGGCGCCAGCCTAGCGCCAGGCTGAGGACGAAGATCACCGGCAGATAGAGCAGGAACGGCGCGGTGTTGAGCGGGGCCGCAAGCCGCACGAGCGTGATCGCCAGCATGGCGGCGACTGTGGCGCCGCTGGCTTCTAGGGCCGACCAGCGCTGGCGGGAGAGGAACCTCAGGAATGCGTGCACGGGTGTTTGTTCCTGAAGGAGAAAGGAAGGCCTTCTTTTTTGAAAAAAAGAAGCAAAAAACTTTTGTCCCCCCGACGCTGCA